>NZ_JBWYIT010000007.1:0-167784 GCF_056779875.1 Acinetobacter sp. ANC_7634
CCCAATCGCAATGGACCCAGGTCTACGTTTTGCGATCCGTGAAGGTGGTCGTACAGTTGGTGCTGGTGTTGTTGCTAAAGTAACTGCATAATAGAAGTACAAACGAAAACCGAGAGTTTCGATTCTCGGTTTTGTTATAGGTCAGTAGTTCAATTGGTAGAGCGTCGGTCTCCAAAACCGAATGTTGGGGGTTCGAGTCCCTCCTGGCCTGCCAAATTATTTTTGATAAAAAGCTTGATGCTGGCTAAACTGGTCATATAATAAGTCGCGAATTCAACGACGAGTACAAAAATGTCGAATGATAAATCGCGTGACGCATTAAGCGACGCGCCAATTCCTCAAAGAAACAATTCCGCTGAAGTCGTTAAATCTGGTTCACCAGTTGACGTGATTTTATGGATTATTGCATTGGCATTACTTGCTGGTGCACTTATGGTAAATCAACATCTTCCAGCATATTGGGTTCCCGCAAACAATATTTGGGTGCGTGTTGGGGTAATTTTGGCTTGTATCGTTGTGGCTTTAGGTTTATTATACGCCACCCATCAAGGCAAAGGCTTTGTTCGTTTGTTGAAAGACTCGCGCATTGAACTGCGTCGAGTGATTTGGCCAACAAAGCAAGAAACAGTAACTGCATCATGGCAAGTGTTACTTGTTGTTGTAATCACCGCTATTGGTTTATGGTGTTTTGATTACATTATTAGTTGGTTGATGAAGTTTATTATCGGGTAAAAGAGCTATGAAACGTTGGTACATTATTCATGCCTATTCAGGTTATGAAAAACAAGTGATGCGTTCGCTTAATGATCGAATCCAGCGTAGCGCTGTTGCCGATAGCTTTGGTGAAGTCCTTGTTCCTACCGAAGAAGTGGTGGAAATGAAGGATGGTAAGAAACGTAAGTCAGAGCGTAAATTCTTTCCAGGCTATGTGTTAGTTGAAATGGAAATGAATGACGATACTTGGCACATTGTTAAAGAATGTCCAAAAGTACTCGGATTTATTGGTGGTACGGCAGAAAAGCCTGCTCCAATTACGCAAAAAGAAGCTGACGCGATTCTTGCACGTGTACGCAATACTGGCGAAGCACCTCGTCCTAAGACAATGTTCGAGCCAGGCGAAGAATTATTGGTTACTGATGGTCCATTCACAGACTTTAAAGGTGTGGTGGAAGAAGTTCAGTACGAAAAGTCACGCTTAACGTTGACGATTAATGTATTCAATCGACCAACTCAAGTTGAATTGGAATTTCGCCAAGTCGAAAAAACAATTTAATCTGAATTGGTTGAAAACGCCCGATTTGATTAATCGGGCATTGTTGTTGTAACGGTATCGTTACTTGTAAATATTGGGGAGCCTTAATCGGCGTTTGTACCCAGAGGTAATTGAAATGGCTAAGAAGATTGACGGCTATATCAAGCTGCAAGTTCCAGCTGGTAAAGCGAATCCATCTCCACCAATCGGTCCTGCACTAGGTCAACGTGGTGTAAACATCATGGCATTCTGTAAAGAATTCAATGCTGCTACACAAAAACTTGAAGCTGGTCTTCCGATTCCTGTAGTGATCACTGTGTACAACGACAAGTCGTTCACATTTATCATGAAAACTCCACCTGCTGCTATTCTGCTTAAGAAAGCTGCTGGTATCCAAAAGGGTTCAGCTGTACCTAACAAAACTAAAGTTGGTAAGTTGACTCGTGCTCAATTAGAAGAGATCGCGACTACTAAAGAACCAGATTTAACTGGTGCTGACTTAGACGCGCGTGTACGTACCATTGCTGGTTCTGCACGTTCTATGGGCTTGGAAGTGGAGCTTTAAGACATGGCTAAATTAACTAAACGTCAAAAAGCGATTGCAGCTGCTGTAGAAGCGAACAAAGTTTATACTTTGGAAGAAGCTGTAGCAGTACTTTCTAGCCTTCCAGCTGCTAAATTCAAAGAATCTTTGGATGTAGCTGTAAATCTAGGTGTTGATCCTCGTAAATCTGACCAAGTTGTTCGTGGCGCGACTACACTTCCTGCAGGTACTGGTAAAACTGTACGTGTAGCTGTGTTTGCTCAAGGCGCTGCTGCTGAAGCTGCTAAAGCTGAAGGTGCGGACGTAGTTGGTTTTGATGACCTTGCTGAAAGCATTCAAGCGGGTAACCTTGACTTTGACGTAGTGATTGCTGCTCCAGATGCAATGCGCGTTGTAGGTAAGTTAGGTACAATCCTTGGTCCACGTGGCTTAATGCCAAACCCTAAAGTGGGTACTGTAACTCCTGACGTAGCAACTGCAGTTAAAAATGCAAAAGCTGGTCAAGCACGTTACCGTGTAGACAAAGCGGGTATCATCCATGCTGCGATCGGTCAAGTAGGTTTCACTGCTGAAGCTGTTCGTCAAAACGTTGAAGCTCTTGTAGCTGACCTTAAGAAAGCAAAACCTGCAACTTCTAAAGGTGTTTATATCAAAAAGATCACTTTAAGCTCAACTATGGGTCCTGGTCTTACTATTGATGTAACTAACGTTTCTAACTAAGTTTAACTTAGACAGAATTTTAAAGCCCTGAGTAAGATTTGAAGCGCTGCTTCAAATCTTACGCAAGATACCGGTTTTGGATTTCTTGCGAACTTAGGCAAACTTTGAATTGGTAAATGAGAATTTATCAGCGTCAAAGACCTCAGGCGAGGGGAGTTTTATGCTTCGCTCTTAATATTCCAGCCTGCGTAGACGCGGTGGTGTGATTTAGTTCATCCTCCGCGTGTTGACTCAGTGATGAGTTAACGAACTGGGAGTGTACTTCGCGTGAGTACATAAATCACCGTTAGGAGGTTTTACAATGGCTCTTCTTATCGAAGACAAAAAACAGATCGTAGCTGAAGTTAACGCTGTTGCTTCTACTGCTTTCACTGCTGTTGTTGCTGACTACCAAGGTTTAACTGTTGAGCAATTAACTGCTCTTCGTGTTGAAGCTCGTAAACTAGGTGTTACTACACGTATCGTGCGTAATACTTTAGCTAAACGTGCTCTTCAAGATACTCAGTTCGATATCTTGAACGACAACCTTGTTGGCCCAACAATTTTAGCTTTCTCGACTTCTGAAGACGACATGGGCGCAGCTGCTCGTTTGTTTGAAGAATTTGCTAAAACTAATAAAGCATTTGAACTTAAAGCTGCTGCATTCGATGGCAAGGTTTATCAAGGTGCTGAAGTTAGCGTAATCGCGAACCTTCCGAACCAAGAAAAAGCGCTTACTATGCTTGCAAATGTTCTTCAAGCTCCTATTTCGAAATTGGGTCGCCTTATTACTGCGCTCAAAGAGAAAAACGAGTCAGAAGCTGCTTAAGCTTAATAAATCAATTTCCACACCATTCAATATCCATTTGGAGTTATTCTCATGGCTTTAACTAACGAAGAAATCTTAAACGCAGTTGCTGAAAAAACTGTTCTTGAACTTGTTGAACTTATCTCTGCTTTTGAAGAGAAATTCAATGTATCTGCTGCTGCTGTAGCTGTAGCTGCTGCTCCAGGTGCTGGCGCTGCTGCTGCTGAAGAACAAACTGAATTCAATGTAGAGTTGACTTCTTTCGGTGCTAACAAAGTTGCTGTAATTAAAGCAGTTCGTGAAGCTACTGGTCTTGGTCTTAAAGAAGCTAAAGATTTAGTTGAAGGCGCTCCAGCTCTTCTTAAAGAAGGTGTTTCTAAAGAAGAAGCTGAAGAACTTAAGAAGAAACTTGAAGAAGCTGGTGCTCAAGTTACTGTTAAGTAATTTCGCCATGGGGTCATTATTAATTTGACCCCAAAAATTGGCTGATGGCTCTTGGGTCATCAGCCTTTTTGCGTTACAATTATCGGCTCGATTTTTGTTAACTTGATGTAAAAATCATCAATACTAACTATAATTGAATAAAATCAAACGCTTAACAATATTTTTCCATGTTTAAAAATATTGTTAAGCGTTTTAATACCACTGAACATTGCAGCATTTGAACAAAGTGGTGGTCATATCGACCTGCGTAATTCCTTCTAGACCCGTTCTGCAGGCGGGTTTAGTTTACTTTCCGAGGACTCCAGATGGCATACTCATATACCGAAAAGAAACGGATCCGTAAGAATTTTGGTAAATTGCCCCAAGTGATGGATGCTCCGTACCTGCTCGCGATTCAAGTCGACTCGTACAGAACGTTCCTTCAAGATGGCAAAACACCAAAAAACCGCGAAGATATCGGTCTCCAAGCCGCATTTCGTTCAGTTTTTCCAATTGAAAGTTATTCTGGGAATGCTGCTTTAGAATTCGTTGAGTATAGCCTTGGTAAACCAGAGTTTGATGTTCGCGAATGTATTCTTCGTGGCTCAACTTATGCGGCACCAATGCGCGTAAAAATTCGTTTGATCATTAAGGATCGCGAAACGAAATCAATTAAAGACGTACGTGAACAAGAAGTGTACATGGGTGAAATGCCACTTATGACACAGAATGGTACGTTCGTGATCAATGGTACTGAGCGTGTAATCGTATCTCAATTACATCGTTCACCTGGTGTGTTCTTTGATCATGACAAGGGTAAGACGCATTCAAGTGGTAAGGTGCTTTATTCAGCACGTATCATTCCTTACCGTGGTTCATGGTTAGACTTTGAGTTTGATGCTAAAGATTTAGTATACGTTCGTATTGACCGTCGTCGTAAGTTACTTGCGACTGTGATTCTTCGTGCCTTGAACTATACAAACGAACAAATTCTAGACATGTTCTATGAAAAGGTTCCTGTATATCTAGACATGGGCAGCTATCAAATTGACTTGGTTCCAGAGCGTCTGCGTGGCGAAATGGCACAATTTGATATCACAGACAATGACGGTAAGACAATCGTTGAGCAAGGTAAACGTATTAATGCGCGTCATGTTCGTCAAATGGAAGCTGCAGGCTTAACTAAACTTCCAGTACCTGATGAATATTTATATGAGCGTATTACTGCTGAAGATATTACATTACACAATGGTGATGTGATTGCTGCAAACACGGTTCTTAGCCATGAAGTGATGGTTAAAATCGCTGAAGGTGGCGTTAAGCAATTTAACGTACTTTATACCAACGATATCGATCGCGGTTCATTCGTAGCTGATTCATTACGTGCTGATACGACTTCTGGTCGTGAAGAAGCACTTGTAGAAATTTACAAGGTAATGCGCCCAGGTGAGCCACCAACGAAAGAAGCTGCAGAAAACTTATTCAATAACTTGTTCTTCTCTTCTGAACGTTATGATTTATCACCAGTCGGTCGTATGAAGTTCAACCGTCGTTTAGGTCGTCCTTACGAAGTGGGTACAGATCAGAAGTCACGTGAAGTTGAAGGTATTCTTTCAAACGATGACATCATTGACGTATTAAAAACACTGGTTGAAATCCGTAACGGTAAAGGTGAAGTCGATGATATCGACCACCTAGGTAACCGTCGCGTACGTTCTGTTGGCGAAATGACAGAAAATCAATTCCGTGTTGGTCTAGTTCGTGTTGAACGTGCTGTGAAAGAGCGTTTATCACAAGCAGAGACAGATAACTTGTCTCCACAAGACTTGATCAATGCAAAACCAGTAGCGGCTGCAATCAAAGAATTCTTTGGTTCAAGCCAGTTATCTCAGTTCATGGATCAAAACAACCCATTGTCTGAAATTACACACAAACGTCGTGTATCAGCATTAGGTCCAGGTGGTTTAACACGTGAACGTGCGGGCTTCGAAGTACGTGACGTACATCAAACTCACTACGGTCGTGTTTGTCCAATTGAAACGCCTGAAGGTCCAAACATTGGTTTGATCAACTCATTATCTGTATATGCGAAAGCGAATAGCTTTGGTTTCTTAGAAACTCCATATCGTAAAGTTGTTGATGGCCGTGTAACGGATGAAGTTGAATATTTATCAGCAATTGAAGAAGTAGGTACTGTGATTGCACAGGCCGATTCTCAATTGGATAAAGATGGCAACTTAACAGAAGAGTTCGTATCTGTTCGTCACCAAGGTGACTTCGTACGTATGCCGCCAGAAAAAGTAACGCACATGGACGTATCTGCTCAGCAGGTTGTTTCTGTGGCTGCGTCACTGATTCCATTCCTTGAACACGATGATGCGAACCGTGCATTGATGGGTTCAAACATGCAACGTCAGGCTGTTCCTACGCTGATTGCTGACAAGCCTCTTGTTGGTACAGGTATGGAAGCGAACGTGGCGCATGACTCAGGCGTGTGTGTGATCGCGAAACGTGGTGGACGTATTGAATACGTAGATGCATCTCGTGTCGTTATTCGTGTGAATGAAGATGAAATGGTTGCGGGTGAAGCAGGTGTAGATATCTACAACTTGATCAAGTACACACGTTCGAACCAAAACACATGTATCAACCAAAAAGTGCTTGTGAACCTAGGCGACAAAGTTGGTCGTGGTGATGTACTTGCTGATGGTCCATCAACTGATGGCGGTGAATTGGCACTTGGTCAAAACATGCGTGTCGCGTTCATGACTTGGAACGGTTATAACTACGAAGACTCGATCTTATTATCTGAGCGTGTTCTTCAAGAAGATCGTTTGACGTCTATTCACATTCAAGAACTCTCTTGTGTCGCGCGTGATACTAAACTTGGTTCAGAAGAAATTACTGCTGATATCCCGAACGTAGGTGAGGCTGCACTTTCTAAGCTTGATGAATCAGGTATTGTCTATATCGGTGCTGAAGTAACTGCTGGCGACATCTTAGTTGGTAAAGTAACACCTAAGGGCGAAACGCAGTTGACTCCTGAAGAAAAATTGCTTCGTGCAATCTTTGGTGAAAAAGCAGCTGATGTGAAAGACTCTTCACTTCGTGTTCCATCTGGTACGAAGGGTACAGTTATCGACGTTCAAGTGTTTACTCGTGATGGTATCGAGAAAGACGAACGTGCTCAAGCGATTGAAAAAGCTCAACTTGATGCATACCGTAAAGATTTGAAAGAAGAATACAAAATCTTCGAAGAAGCTGCACGTGAGCGCGTTGTACGTTTGTTGAATGGTCAAGAGTCTAATGGCGGCGGTACAACAAAACGTGGCGATAAGTTAACTGATGAAGTTCTTTCAAATCTAGAACTTGTTGATCTACTTGATATCCAACCAGTAGATGAAGGCATCGCGGAGCGTTTAACTCAAATTCAAGTATTCTTGAAAGAGAAGAGTCTTGAAATTGATGAGAAATTCGCTGAGAAAAAACGCAAGCTTTCTACAGGTGATGAGTTAACAACTGGCGTATTGAAAGTTGTTAAAGTTTACCTAGCAGTAAAACGTCGTATTCAGCCTGGTGATAAGATGGCGGGTCGTCATGGTAACAAAGGTGTTGTATCAAACATCTTGCCAGTTGAAGACATGCCACATGATGCGAATGGTGTTCCAGTAGATATCGTATTGAACCCACTAGGTGTACCTTCACGTATGAACGTGGGTCAGATTCTTGAAACTCACTTGGGTATGGCTGCGAAAGGTCTTGGTGACAAGATCGATCAAATGTTGAAAGAACAACGTACTGTACTTGAACTTCGTGAATTCTTAGACAAGATTTACAACAAAGTTGGTGGCGAGCAAGAAGATCTTGATAGCTTAACTGATGATGAAATCTTGGCACTTTCAGGCAACCTCCGTAAAGGTGTTCCACTTGCAACACCAGTATTTGACGGTGCCGAAGAAGGTCAAATCAAAGAGTTATTAGAACTATCTGGTCTTTCACGTACTGGTCAGACAGTACTGTATGATGGCCGTACTGGTGAACGTTTTGACCGTCCTGTAACTGTAGGTTACATGTACATGTTGAAATTGAACCACTTGGTTGATGACAAGATGCATGCGCGTTCTACAGGTTCTTACTCGCTTGTAACGCAACAGCCGCTTGGTGGTAAAGCACAATTCGGTGGTCAGCGTTTCGGTGAGATGGAGGTCTGGGCACTCGAAGCATATGGCGCAGCTTATACGCTTCAAGAAATGCTGACTGTGAAGTCGGATGACGTTGAGGGTCGTACCCGTATCTATAAGAACATTGTAGATGGTAACCATTATATGGACCCAGGTATGCCTGAATCGTTCAACGTATTGACCAAAGAGATCCGTTCTTTAGGTATCAACATTGAACTGAAAAATGGTGACTAAATCCCCCTCAATCCCCCTTTGATAAGGGGGAGACTAACCCCTCTTTAAAAAAGAGGGGTTAGGGGAGATTACCAATTCAGTTAAAAAACAATATTTGTGACCCAGTTGTGAAGTGAAAATCTCCACAACACACGGAGAAAAAAATTGAAAGACTTGCTCGATATCATGCGCAAAAAGACGGATTCAGACGGTCATGCTCCTGTAGAGTTTGATCGCATCCGTATTGGTCTTGCGTCACCAGAAATGATTAAGTCATGGTCTCATGGTGAAGTTAAAAAGCCAGAGACAATTAACTATCGTACGTTCAAACCTGAACGTGATGGTTTATTCTGTGCCAAAATTTTTGGTCCAGTAAAAGATTACGAATGCTTGTGTGGTAAATACAAGCGTATGAAATACAAAGGCGTCATTTGTGAAAAATGTGGCGTTGAAGTAACAACTGCGAAAGTTCGTCGTGAGCGTATGGGTCACATTGAGCTTGCTTCACCAGTTGCACACATTTGGTTCTTAAAATCACTGCCTAGCCGTATCGGTCTTCTTTTAGACATGACGCTACGTGATATCGAACGTGTATTGTATTTCGAATCTTACGTTGTAACAGATCCTGGTATGACGCCATTTGAGAAATACCAACTTCTGAATGACGAAGAATACTTCACAGCATTAGAAGAGCACGGTGATGAATTCACTGCGAAAATGGGTGCTGAAGCAGTTCAAGATTTGTTGAAAGACATCGATCTTGAAGCTGAGATTTCTCGTTTACGTGAAGAAATTCCAAATACAACTTCTGAAACGAAGCTTAAGAAAGCATCTAAGCGTTTGAAGTTAATGGAAGCGTTCAAAGAGTCGAATAACAAACCAGAATGGATGGTGTTGACTGTACTTCCAGTACTTCCACCAGATCTTCGTCCGCTTGTACCACTTGAAGGTGGTCGTTTCGCGACATCTGATTTGAACGATCTTTATCGTCGTGTGATTAACCGTAACAACCGTTTAAAGCGTCTTCTTGATCTAGCTGCTCCAGATATCATCGTACGTAACGAAAAACGTATGTTACAAGAGTCTGTAGATGCATTGTTAGATAACGGTCGTCGTGGTCGTGCAATTACTGGTTCGAACAAACGTCCTCTTAAATCTTTGGCAGACATGATCAAAGGTAAACAAGGTCGTTTCCGTCAGAACTTACTTGGTAAGCGTGTTGACTATTCTGGTCGTTCGGTAATTACTGTAGGTCCTACTTTACGTCTTCACCAATGTGGTCTTCCTAAGAAAATGGCACTTGAGTTATTCAAGCCGTTTATTTTCGCGAAATTACAAGCGTCTGGCCAAGCAACTACCATTAAAGCTGCGAAGAAAATGGTTGAGCGTGAGACTCCAGAAGTTTGGGACGTTCTTGCATCTGTGATTCGTCAACATCCAGTGATGTTGAACCGTGCGCCAACACTTCACCGTTTAGGTCTTCAAGCATTTGAACCTGTATTGATCGAAGGTAAAGCGATCCGTCTACACCCACTCGTATGTGCTGCGTTCAACGCCGACTTCGATGGTGACCAAATGGCGGTACACGTTCCATTAACACTTGAAGCTCAATTAGAAGCTCGTGCGTTAATGATGTCAACGAACAACATCTTGTCTCCAGCAAACGGTGAACCAATCATCGTTCCATCGCAAGACGTTGTCTTAGGCTTGTATTACATCACGCGTGATGCAATCAATGCCAAAGGTGAAGGCATGGTGTTCGCGGATACTCACGAAGTAAACCGTGCGCTTGCAACAGGTCAAGTTGATTTACATGCTCGCGTTAAAGCTCGTGTACATCAAACTGTGATCAATGAAAATGGTGAGCGTGAGCAACAAACGATTATCGTTGATACAACGCCAGGCCGTTGTTTACTTTGGGAAGTTGTGCCAGAAGGTTTAAGCTTCGAGCAAATCAACGTTGAGATGACCAAAAAGAACATCTCTAAATTGATCAACTCTTGCTACCGTAAGCTTGGTTTGAAAGATACTGTTATTTTTGCTGACCAATTGATGTACCTCGGTTTCCGTCAAGCAACACGTTCAGGCGTGTCTGTTGGTATGGAAGACATGGTGATTCCACCTGCGAAGTATTCAATCATCGAGAAAGCTGAAGTTGAAGTTCGTGAAATTGAGCAACAGTTCGAACAAGGTTTCGTAACTGCCGGTGAACGTTATAACAAAGTTGTCGATATTTGGGCACGTACAAATGACCAAGTAGCGAAAGCGATGATGGATAACTTGTCTTACACGACTGTTAAGAACAAACAGGGCGAAGATGAGAAACAAAAATCATTCAACTCCATCTACATGATGTCTGATTCTGGTGCCCGTGGTAGTGCAGCACAGATTCGTCAGCTTGCAGGTATGCGTGGTTTGATGGCAAAACCGGATGGCTCGATTATTGAGACACCAATTAAAGCGAACTTCCGTGAAGGTTTGACAGTACTTCAGTACTTCATTTCAACACACGGTGCGCGTAAAGGTTTGGCCGATACAGCATTGAAGACAGCGAACTCGGGTTACTTGACACGTCGTCTTGTAGACGTAGCGCAAGACTTAGTGATTACTGAGCCAGATTGCGGTACTTTTGACGGTCTCGTAATGACGCCATTCATTCAAGGTGGTGATGTTATCGAGAACTTAGGTACTCGTGTGCTTGGTCGTGTATTAGCTGAAGATGCGAAGCGACCAGGTTCTGATGAAGTAGTACTGCCACGTAATACACTCATCGATGAGAAACTTGCAAACTACCTAGAAGAGCAAGGTGTCGATGAAGTTAAAGTGCGTTCAGTAGTAAACTGTGCATCTACTTTTGGTGTATGTGCGAAATGTTATGGTCGTGACCTTGCACGTGGTCACTTGGTGAATCCAGGTGAATCAGTGGGTGTAATGGCTGCTCAATCTATTGGTGAGCCAGGTACACAGTTAACGATGCGTACATTCCACGTGGGTGGTGCTGCGAGCCGAACTTCTGCTGCGAACAGTGTTCAAGTACGTAATGCAGGCTTTGTCCGTTTCCATAATGTGAAGACAGTTCAACACGCTAAAGGTCACTTAGTGTCTGTTTCTCGTTCTGGTGAGATTGGTATCACTGATGACATCGGTCGTGAGCGTGAGCGTTATAAACTTCCTTACGGTGCCTCAATCTTGATTAAAGATGGTGGTGCGGTAGAAGCTGGCGGTATTGTAGCGACTTGGGATCCGCATACGCATCCATTGGTAACAGAAGTTGCTGGTAAAGCACGTTTCAGCCAAATCGCTGATGGTGTAACTGCAACCTCGAAAACAGATGATGCAACTGGTATGACGACAGTTGAAATTTTACCTGTAACGTCTCGTCCAGCTTCTGGTAAAGACTTACGTCCAGCGATTGTATTAGATACAGTTGATGGTGGTGAACAGTTCTACTTCTTACCACAAAATACAATTGTGACTGTCCGAGATGGCGAAACAATTGGTGTGGGTGATGTAATTGGTCGTGTACCTCAAGAAACTTCACGTACTCGTGATATTACCGGTGGTCTTCCACGTGTAGCTGACTTGTTTGAAGCACGTAAGCCGAAAGAACATGCGATCCTTGCAGAAGTTTCAGGTGTTGTAAGCTTTGGTAAAGAAACTAAAGGTAAGAATCGTTTGGTGATCACACCGGATGATGGCTCAGAGATTTACGAAGAGTTAATTCCTAAGTGGCGTACGATTAACGTGTTTGAAGGCGAGCATGTTAACCGTGGTGAAACGATTTCTGATGGTCCGCAAAATCCACATGACATCTTACGTTTGAAAGGCGAAGTTGCACTTACGAACTACATCGTGAATGAAGTTCAAGACGTATATCGTCTCCAAGGTGTAAAAATCAACGATAAGCACATTGAAGTCATCGTACGTCAAATGTTGCGTAAAGTTGAGATCATCGATGGTGGTGATACAAGCTTCATCAAAGGCGAGCAAGTGGATTACATCCGTGTTGTCCAAGAAAACCAAGCAGTACTTGCTCAGAACAAGTTCCCTGCGAAGTTTGAACGTCAATTGATGGGTATCACGAAAGCTTCACTTTCTACTGACTCGTTCATTTCTGCTGCATCGTTCCAGGAAACAACACGTGTGTTAACTGAAGCTGCTGTAACAGGTAAAGAAGATGATTTACGCGGTCTAAAAGAAAACGTGGTTGTTGGTCGCTTGATCCCAGCGGGTACAGGTTTGGCTTACCACTTAGAGCGTCGTCGTCAAGAAGCAGAAGCTGCTGAGCACGAATTGGTTAATGACTTCTCTGAAGTTGACCAAGCGTTCTCACAAGCATTAAATGAAGATCAGTTTTAATCTAAACTGAATTAAGAAGGCACCTACGGGTGCCTTTTTTTATTGAGTTTGATAATGTGAATTTGAGGCTAAATATCTATTTTGAAATAAACTCTTTACAAATAGCATCATTTTCGCGTTGTCTTGTAACAGAAATTGAAAATTTTATTCTCTAGATCGCGATATGCTTATATAAATAGACAAAGAGGGACATCAAGATGAAAAAGTTAACAGCTGTCATGGCGATGGCAACCGTATCTACAATGCTACTTGCAGGTTGTGAAAGCATGACGCCGAATCAACAGCGTATTGGTGCAGCTGCTGCAGGTGGCGCACTTGGTGGTGGTGTTGGTAATAATGTTGGTGGTGGTGTTGGTGCAACGCTTGGTGGTGGTGCAGGTGCCGCTATAGGTAGTAAAGCTCAAGGGGGCTCAGATCGTAATGCCACTTATAGTGGTGTAGGCGGTGCAATCGGGTCTGCAGTCGGTAAAAGTATTTTTGGTGGTAACTCTGGCGCTGCAATTGGTGGTGCAATTGGCGGCGGTGCAGGAGCAGCGATAGAGCAAAAGCGATAGAACAAAATAATCGTTAATTTGCTAAAGTGATAAAAAAAAGCGCTCATAGAGCGCTTTTTTTATTAACGGAAACGTGTGGCTTTTGCCTTCTTGCGACGGATATACACAGTTTTGTGAACTTCTGCGATCCGTAAGCCTGATTCATCCATAATATTCACAGTATAGCTACGGTAAACAGGAGCATGATTGCTAGCGAGCTCTTTGATGAGTTGTAATTCACTGGAATCAATGCGGATATCTGCATAAACAGTGCTACGACCAGGAGTTAAAAAATCGATGCTTGCAGCCTTATCCCAAACAATATATTTATCACCTAAGTGATACATGAGTAATGTCATATAGAATGGGTCAACCATAGAATAAAGGCTACCGCCAAAGTGGACACCCACAATATTTTTATTTTTTCGTGTAAGTGGCATTTTTACACGAATATGATGATTTTTTAAGTCGATTTTATCGATAGTAATGCCTGCGCCTTGAAAGGGTGCAAAGCTATTAAACATATACTTGGAGATTAACGGAATTGTCGTTAGCTTTTTCAAAATACTCATTTAGGTCAATTATTTTTATTTCATTAGTTAGCATACTAAAGTACAAAAAATATTCTGGCATTGATCGAAAATCATCGTAGACCAAGAAAACGGTCAATCAATAACAAAAAAGGTTGAGCATATTATGCAATTTGAATCGCATTGGATTAACACCACAGATCAACAAAAACTCTATGCTAAAACATGGGGAGATCGGAATAAGCCGGCATTGGTGCTTGTGCATGGTTATCCAGACAATCAAGAAGTATGGGAACCAATCATTTCGAATTTAATCGAAGATTATTTTGTTGTAACTTATGATGTGCGTGGCGCTGGTCAATCGAGCGTACCGAAAAAGATTCGCGCTTATGCATTAGCTCAACTGTCTTTGGATTTGGAGAGTGTGGTAAATCATCTGTTGCCAAATCGAAACTTTCATGTGGCAGCACACGATTGGGGCTCAATTCAAACATGGGAATCCGTAACAGAATCTAAATTTAAAGGTCGTATTCTTTCATATACCACTATATCTGGACCATGCTTGGACCATGCTGCTTATTGGATGCGTGAACAATTCAAACATCAAAAACCAAAGTTCTTTAAGCAATTGATTAAGTCTTGGTACATCGTACTATTTCAGTTACCCGTAGTTGCACCGACGATGTGGAATTTTCTCAATCCAGATCGCTGGGGCAAAATATTTGAAATTCTTGAAGATACAAAAGGCTTACCTGTAAACCAAAATATCTCTAAGGATGGTGAGTATGGTGTGGCACTGTATCGCGCGAACTTTATTCCACGTCTAACGATGCCTCGTCAACGTCATGCGATTTGTCCCGTTCAAGCGGTGGTCTTAAAACGTGATAAATATGTAAGTCCTGAGTTGATTGATGAAATTCCAAAATGGGCGACAGTTTTTGAACGTGTTGAGGTAGATGCGAATCACTGGGCAGTTTTAAGTCGTGCACAAGAGATCGCATCGTATATTAAACAATTTGCAAAAAAAAATGCGCAAGGCGAATAGAATCTGACGAGTGAAGGTTTCAACCCCTGATGAGCAGATTTATTACAAACAAATTCTGATAAAATAGTTTTTTTGTCTGATTCCTATTTCTTATGTTTGCAATTCTTGCTGCCATTGGGGTCATGTTTGGCCTCTCTTTGGCTCGTGTGCCTGTGGTATTTGCACTGATCATTGGTGCTGTAACAGGAGGCCTATTGGCTGGTCTTGGTTTACAAGGCACTATGGAAGCGTTTAATGGTGGTTTGGGCAAGGGTGCCCAGATTGCTTTAGCTTATGGTGTACTTGGTGCATTTGCCTTAACTTTGGCTCGTTCAGGTTTGCCAGATCTTCTAGCATATAAAATGATTAATTCACTTAAAGGTGAGGCTAATCTTAAAATACAAAATCGTGTCAAATATGCCATCTTTGCAACAGTTGCTATAGCGGCTGTTTGTTCTCAAAACGTAATTCCCGTGCATATTGCTTTTATTCCTGTATTGATTCCACCATTATTGATGGTATTCAACCATTTAAAGCTTGATCGACGATTGGTTGCATGTCTACTCACATTTGGTTTATGTGCAACTTATATGTTGATCCCAGTCGGTTTTGGTGCAATTTTCCTAAATGATATTTTAGGTCAAAACATCAATACTTTTGGTGAACCACTTGGCTTCCAAATTGATTATGATCAAATCCCTTCTGCGATGGCGATTCCTGTGTTTGGGATGTTCGTAGGTTTATTAATCGCAGTGTTTTATAGCTATCGTAAACCACGAGAATATCGTGACATTCATGTCGAAGAACAACCACAAAGCATTTCGGGTGAATTGGGTGTTCAAGAAGGTTCTGCGAGACCGGAGGTTTCTAAATTTACGATTTATATGGCGGGGGGTGCTGTTTTAGCAACGCTTGCAGTGCAATTGTATTCTGATTCGATGATTTTAGCTGGTTTAGTCGGCGTGGCGATCCTAAGCTGTGCAGGTATTTTCAAGTGGAAAGAAGCTGACGATGTCATCATTACTGGTATGCGTATGATGGCACTCGTGGGTTTTATTATGATCGCAGCACAAGGTTTTGCAGCCGTGATCGGCGCTACTGGTCAGGTTCCAACGCTAGTTGAGGCTTCAGTCGCATGGATTGGTGATAGTCAAGGTTGGGCAGCATTCTGGATGTTACTCATCGGATTGTTAATTACACTAGGTATAGGATCATCATTCTCCACAGTGCCAATTCTTGCAATCATTTATGTCCCATTATGTATTCAGTTTGGTTTTAGTCCAGCAGCAACAATTGCGCTCATAGGTACTGCTGCAGCTCTAGGTGATGCAGGCTCTCCAGCTTCAGACTCGACTTTAGGACCAACATCAGGCTTGAATATGGATGGTCAACATGATCATATGAAAGACAGTGTGATTCCGACATTTATTCATTTCAATATTCCATTGATGATTTTTGGTTGGATCGCGGCAATGGTCCTATAACTACATTTAAAAAATGATTGAATAAAAGGCGATTAATATAATCGCCTTTTTTATTTTAAGTCAGATTAAAATAGTAGGATTAAATAAAAAAATTCCGAGTAAAATAATATGATTAATAGGTTATTTAAAATAATTGATGGTTTTATAATTGACTAAATTGGTATGATTTAAAATAAATTATCATTATAAACAGGTATTTATAAATAAAACGTATTTTATTTAATTTTTGGGAGTTGCATATTAATTTTTGGCATGTTTATTATACTTAAATAGTAGTTTATTTATATCGATCTTCCAGAGGTTATAATAATGTTAAATAAAATTGCACTGATTGTTTTAGTTGGGATGTCAGCAAATGCACTGGCAGGAGAATGGCAACTTAAGGTAGGTGCATCTGCAATTTCTCCAACGCAAGATACCACTGTGGCTGCTCTAGGAGGAGCTAAAGTGGAAGCCGATGATGAATTTGCTTTTACCCCTTCGGTGGAGTATTTCTTTAATGATCAAATTTCTGCTGAACTATTATTAGCCACACCAGTTCGCCATGATGTTTTGATTAATGGTGCTGATGCAGTGACGATTAAACATTTACCACCAACTCTGACTGCGAAATATCATTTTAAAAATAGTTCGGGATTTACACCTTATATTGGTCTTGGTGCAACAGCATTTATTGCTTGGGATGAGCAAGGCGTTCAAAGTGTAAAAGAAGATTTTGGTTATGCAGCGCAGTTAGGTTTCAATTTCCAACCAGCTGATGCAAAAAACTGGGGTGTATTCGCTGACGTACGTTATGCAGATTTGAACCCTGAAGTGACTGTAGATGGAACAACAAAGTTCAAGCTAGATATAGATCCAGTCATCTATAGCATTGGTTACAGCTACAAATTCTAAAAATAAAGTTGCGCCTAGCCCTATTAATCAATAGGGCTTTTTTTATGTGTCGTACTATAACAGGTAGAAAATACCATATAAAAAAACAATTTTTTTCAATAATCTAGAAAGCTCATAACAGAGTAGTATGCATGAAGAACCAATTCATAAAACTCATCATTGTGCTGGCTGCATGTGGAAGTGTTCCAGTATTTGCAGCGAGTTTTGATTGCAAAAAAGCGCAGTCCGAAACTGAGAAAGCTGTTTGTGAACATCGTATCCTGAATGATGCAGATGTTAAAATGGCTGCCACTTATCAAATTCTTCGTCGTTTAGTACCGATGGGAATGCGATCAATCATTCAGAATGAACAAGTCAAATGGCTGGAATTACGTGATCAATGCCAAGCAAATTTGCAATGCTTAAATCATGTCTATCAAATGCGTCAGCAAAAACTAGAAATACATCTTGATCGAATTTACAAACAAGGTCCTTTTTAAAAAAATTTAATTTTGACCATTGAAAAAATTAGAAGCTACACCATTCATTAAGCATTCAAAAAAATTGTTTTGATGTGTTTAAGGAGTAGTTTATGAGCGAGCAGAATACACAAAAACATAGTTTCCAAGCGGAAGTTGCTCAGCTTTTACATTTAGTGACGCATTCACTTTATTCAAATCCAGAAATTTTCCTTCGTGAGCTAATTTCAAACGCTTCAGACGCATGTGATAAATTACGTTTTGAAGGGATTAATCATCCTGAATACTATGAAAATGATCCAGATTTACGTGTACGCGTACAATTGGATAAAGATAATAAAACCATCACCATTTCAGACAACGGTATCGGTTTAAGCCAACAAGAAGCTATTGATAATTTGGGGACGATTGCTAAATCTGGTACTAAAGACTTTATGTCTAAATTAACCGGTGATCAAAAGTCAGATGCACAGTTAATTGGTCAGTTTGGTGTCGGTTTTTATTCTGGCTTTATTGTCGCTGATAAAATCACAGTTGAATCACGTCGTGCAGGGGCTGAAGCTTCAGAAGGTGTACGTTGGATCAGTGGTGGTACAGGCGAGTTCGAAGTTGAGCAAATTACGAAAGAAGGTCGCGGTACAGATATTATTCTACACTTGCGCGAAGACGCATTAGATTATTTGCAAAGTTATAAAGTAAAGCAAATTATCAATAAATATTCAGACCATATCAGTTTACCAATTCAAATGGAAAAAGAGGTATGGCAACAAGAAGAAGCAGCTGAGGGCGAAGAAGCGAAACCAGGCCAGTATGTCAAAACGGGTGAATGGGAGGCGATCAATTCTGCCAGCGCATTGTGGACACGTAGTAAGAATGACATTACTGAAGAACAGTATATTGAGTTTTATAAAAACTTAAGTCACGACTTTGAAGCACCGATTACTTGGGCGCATAACCGCGTAGAAGGGAGCACTGAATATACGCAATTACTGTATATCCCAAGTAAAGCACCGCACAACATTTTCTCACGTGAAGCGAAAGCAGGTATCAAGCTCTATGTGAAACGTGTCTTCATCATGGATGATGCAGATAATCTCATCCCGAACTATTTACGTTTCGTACAAGGTGTTGTGGATAGCGCAGACTTACCGTTGAATGTGAGTCGTGAATTACTTCAAGAAAGTCGAGATGTTAAAACCATCCGTGAAGGCAACACACGTCGAATCTTAACAACTTTAGATACTTTAGCTAAATCTGAAGATGAAGCAGATCAAGAGAAATTTAAGAAGTTTTATGCTGAGTTTGGGTCTGTCTTAAAAGAAGGTTTGGGTGAAGATTTCACCAATCGTGACCGAATTTTGAAGCTTCTACGCTTTGCAACTTCAAACAATGATGAGGTCACCACTTCATTGGCTGACTACAAAGCAGCAATGAAAGAAGGTCAAAAGGCGATTTATTATGTAACGGCGGAAAGCTTAGCCGCTGCTAAAAACTCGCCACAACTTGAGTTATTTAAGAAAAAAGGCATTGATGTTCTGCTAATGACTGAACGTGTAGATGAATGGGCAATGGAATTTGTTCATGAGTTTGACGGGACACCAATGCAGAATGTCGCAAAAGGTGCTGTAGACTTAGGTGATTTACAGGATGCTGAAGAGAAAAAAGCATTAGAAGCGGCAGCTGAGCAGTTTAAACCTGTGGTTGAAAAGCTGTCTGAGTCATTAAAAGACAAAACCAAAGAAGTGCGCGTAACCACTCGTTTGGTTGATTCTCCAGCGTGTCTGGTGACGGGTGAAGGCGAGTTGTCTCCACAGTTGATTCGCATGTTAAAACAGGCAGGTCAGGCAGTCCCAGAAAGCAAGCCAATTTTAGAGATTAACCCTGAGCATCCATTAGTGAAAAAGTTGAATGGTTCAGCACAATTTGACGATCTTGCAAATGTGATTTTTGATCAGGCGATGATTGCAGAAGGTGGTTTACCAGAAGATCCAGCTGCATATTTAAAACGTATTAACAGCTTATTATTGAAATAAGCGCATATTTTAAATTGTGATCCAAAGCCTATCTTCGGATAGGCTTTTTTAATGCAGCGCCGTCGTAGGATGTAAAAGGAACTATTTAAGCTTTGGGTTAAACTAGATAAATTTTTTCGATGTTGATGATAAAAAAATACGTCCAAGTTTTGATTTGTAAAACATATTAAAAAACAATAATTAATCTATAATAGCGATCATTAAATATTGGGAATATTCTATGAAAACTTCAATGATGCTCGCATTTAGCATGTTTTGTCTGAGCTTAACCAATGTCTCTTATGCAGAACAAGATGTGAAAAAAATTGTTCGAAATGATCGTGTAACCGTGGTGAAGCATCAAATTCCACAGTTTGATATTAATCCTTTTGTGGATAGTAAACGTATCGCACGCACAGATCGTGTCGGTTATGTTTTACCTAAAACTGAAGCTGAAGTGGCGCCTAAAAAAACACGTATTATACGTAATGATCGTATCGTGATTCAAAAGCCTGTCATTTGAGAATCTAAGATCCAAAAAAGCCCATCAATGATGGGCTTGATTTATGACTATTATCGAGCGCTAAAATCTAGCTTCAAGACGAACTAAAGCACGAGGATAGTGTGATCGATCTTCACGCTTGTCATTAAAATAGTTAAGATCACCTTGAACAAAGAACCATTCGCGGAATAAGGGTTGGCGCCACGAAACAAAAGGTCCCCAACTGTTCATACGTAAATCATCGTTGTTGTAATAACCACCCACATACATACCGTAGTTAAAGCGGTTATCATGGAAAAACTGATGTTGGCGATAGGTACGATTATCCCAAGTCCAATCATCATCCTGCTCATCTGCATAAGTTAGATAAAGCTGATTTGAAATAAACGCTTCATTTGGACGTGCGTGGGTGAGTTCCAAATTGGTTCTTAGATAATTTTCACTATCTATACCATAACGATAGATTTGTTCAGCATGAAAGGAAAAATCATTCCCGAGAGTCCAATCTTTTTTTGCCTTCAAGCGGGCATAAATGTCATCTCCAGATCGAATACCTAAATCAGCATCTAAATCGAAAGGTAACTTATCAGACAGTTGTGACCAACGTAAGGCGATCGAACTGTTATCTTCACGGATTCGCTTAGTGTCGACATTTTTGTCGGGATCAGCAGCGGGATTTTCATTGGTAATGGCAATATTGTTGTCAATTTCATTATCCAGTGAATCATCACCAAAGACTAAACTTAATTTACGCTCTAAGGTTGGTAAGTCGATTTTACCGCGTATACGTGGCTTGAATTCGTAATCATCATACTTATTCCATTTATTATCAAAGATTACACGTAGCGTTGCTTTGGCGGTTTCATCTTCATAACCTTCACCAAACCAACCATCGATTCGCTGAGCGGTTCGGTCTGCCCAGTGGCGAATCGATTTTTGACGTCGGTCAATCCATGATAAATCTTCAGTCGCTTGGGTCGGGGCGTATATTCTTTTATTGGATTGTTCAGGGAATAGTGTGGGGGTTGAATCTACCATGCGAGGAACGTAGTTAATCCAACCTAAGCTATTTTCATCCGATGTTGGCCAATCTTTTTGTTGAAATTCTAAAGGATAGTCTAAAGTAGGGAATTCGCTACTGACACTGATTTCATCTGTTTGATAAGGATCAGTCAAGTGATCTATCTGATCTTGGCTATACACGAAAGTACTTAAAAAGCTACAACTTAAGACAAGACTTAAGGTTGACGGTTTGAACTGCTGCATGATTCTTTTCATATTCGCTCTAAGTCATTTTCATTGTTAAGCCGCTGAATTTATTTATAAAATTAAAAATGGGCTTAAGCATCGTGATATTATTAAAAATCAATGTTTGATCTATTCTAATGAATTGTTCAACAAAATTCACAATAAACAACAATGAATTTAAAGTGATTTAAAATTGGAACAGATAATGAGAAGACTTGAAAATGAAATAATTTTATTAAATGATTGTTTTATAGATAAAAAAAGACCTCCTTGGGGAAAGAGGTCTATAAAAATTTACCATGTATAGAGTCATGCAGTGAATCTATACATGAAGTATATTCAGTTCCGATTCACTTGAATAGGCTTGTTTATGCAACGCTGAATTCTATTTTTATAACAGTCTAAATATGGCTTAAGTCATGCAACCTTAAGCCAGTATTTAGGTTCTCGAAGATGTTTTATGATTTGCTTGGTGGCACGTCACAATGTTCATCAGTACAAGTTTCTGCATCTTCAACAGTGGGTTGATCTGTTTGTTCATTGGCAGTCGTTAATACTTTGTTGATCACATCTTGGAAGACTTGAGTCGGTTGAGCACCAGCCAAAGCCACACGCTGATCGAATACAAAAAATGGTACGCCAGTCACTTTTAATTGATCACGTGCAAGTTCTTCATCAAATTGGACAAAATCGGCATATTGATCAGAATCCAAAATATCATCCACTTCAACTGGATTTAAACCAATGCGCGAAGCAACATCTTCGAGAGTTTCACGCTCGCCAATGGCTAAACCTTGGGTCATATAGCTATAAAAAAAGGCTTCTTTTGCTTCCGAACCCAATCCTAAGCTTTGTGCATGATGAATAATTCGATGGGCGTTGAATGTATTTCCTGAGTTGGCATTTTCCCAATTGAACTCGATGCCTTCTGCTTTTGCCATTTCCGCAATATTGCGTTGCATTTCTTCAACTTCAGCGACAGTACGCCCATATTTCAATGCCAAACGTTCGCTATTTGAGACTTCTTGACGTGGCGGTGCATCAGGATCTAACTGGAAACTGTGCCAATGGACTTCAAGTTCAACACCAGTTGCAGCAGCTGCTGCTTCTAAACGTTTTTTTCCGATATAGCAAAAAGGGCATACTACATCTGACCACACATCTACACGCATAAAAAATCTCTAATCATCATTTATGAATCTATAGTGTGGGCAATGACAACAAAATTAAAGGTCTAAATCTGAAACGCAGAGTTTCAATCCGATATATTTCTGTCGAAAATATGAATTTTGCGTAATAAATTATTGAAACTTGATCACAGAATCACGAATAAATCGACAAAATCACAGCAATATCCACTAAATTCATTCCTATTTCTGCTTAAAAAATATGCTATACAATACACATCATGTGCTTGTCATTGTTCGCAAGTGATTCATTACTCAAACAAAAAAAAGGATAGGAGTTTGAGATGCGCGGAATTTTAGCGGTGGTTATCGTCATGGTGACCTTATTATTTGGTTATTGTGCCTACGCGCAAAATGAAAAAAATGATGAAGTGCAACGTCAACAATTTGATTTGGTGATGACGGAAAAAATTGAGCAGCTTTATGTTCAAGCGAAGGATTGGAAAACCCCTCTGAATTTTAAAGTTGAAGATGAGCGTTTGGATGGTGACTATAAGGTACTTTCTGAATTTATTTTGAAGTATTGGGTAGACAATATTGAATCACGAAATATGTATTTACGTGAGTTAGATCAAGCCAAGTGGGATGAGTTTCTGAACGTTCGTCGCCTAGAATTAGATAAAAAGAATAAATATCAAAACACCGAAAAGATGTTTGTCCAAGTGAAGAAAATTCAATCTGAATATCAAATGCGTGACCAACAAATTTATGCGACAGCTTTACAAGCGCTTGATGCTTTGGACATGAAATCAGACTTGCGTGAGCCAATGAAAGAAAAGTTAAAATTCAGCCGACAGCATAATAATGATCAAGCTTTGTTTGCTTTAGAACTTAAGATCACAAAAAAAGCTGAAGAAATGTTTGAGTTTTTGAAGAATCATGACTGGCAACGCCGTAACGAAATGATCCTATTTAAAAGTGATCTCAGTGTGAATCGCTTTAACGAGTTATATCGCGAATTAAATCAATTACAACGTGAAATTGATCAGTTAAAAAATCAAAATGCCGAAGTGATTGAAGCACAAACAGTGAATCAAAGTCCAAGTTCAGAGCCTGCTGTTCAGGAAGAAACGCAATAAACAAACTTTCTTGGTTGTTTCTTTCAGCGTGGTTATAAAAAATGGACGCATGCTTTACTCACGGAGTAAGGCAGAAAAGGCTTTACTTGAAAGTAAATGTATATCATGAACATGCTCAATTTTAGGATTAATATATGCTTTTTCTTTCCATTGATTTAAAGTAATACCATTATCGAGGACTTTTTTGTCATATAAATAGTTTGGAATTAAACCTGGCAATGTCACGCGATAATCTCGTGGAATTTGTCCTACTGCATGTTCTAATAAATCAAACAAGATGGTCGTACAATTACTAATATAGGTGTTATACCAAACTGGGGTATGATTTAGCCGATTGGCTTTGTTCAGGAATTCTAAAAACAACATCTGAATTTCGGTTTGATTCATTTGAATTGGATAAATATAGACATCTTCTTCGCGAATATTTGAGCGGGTATAAATCAAATCATTTTCATCACCTACGACCAGTGCCAATTCATACTGCCGAAAAAACCCGCCAATGGTGGAAAATCCTTCATCTTTTTCCTGACGAACTTCTAAAGAAAAAGCGAGATGTTCGCTATCATCAAAACCAAATGTAATAAAAACATGCGCAATAGGACCTTGCATAAAATGTGATACCACTAAATCTATACGATCTAACTTTTCTAAATCGTATTGTCGTGTTTCCCACCGCATCACGTAGTCTTTATCACTGTGCCAAATAAAATTTCTGACATTCTGTAATTCCACTTTGCCATCTTTGAATTGGAATTGAATAATTTTGTCGGTTTCATCCTGCCAAACGCGATCATTGCGTGGTTCTAAGGAAAAAAAGCTAATCATGGCAATCAAAAAAATAATCAAATACGCCCATGTGAAATAGGGCTTATAGCTGTGTTGCTTGAAATGGAATATCCCTGTAATGATGGCAAGTCCAACCCAAAACAAGATCAGTGCATAAGTGAAAATGGTATTAACAGGCTGATGTGTCCAAATGAATAAGATTGCCCAGAGTGATGTGAGACATAAAAATATAACGAGTAGGCTGTTTTTTATTTTAGTTTTCATGGCTGATGGATATGTATGAGTTTTCTATTTTTATAATGAATTGAAGTTAAGCTTTGAAGTCCATATTTGTAAAATCAGACCGAGTCTTGAAATTCAGTTGCTTAGCAAAACTTTTAAAAAAAACTTGAAACATTTATCTGAGTGCTGATGAATAAGTAAATAAATTGGTGTAGTTTAATTAAAGAATGGCTCTATTTGTTTAGTTATTCTTGTTTCTTGATGCTCAATTTGAACGATGCATGTCAGAGTCTTACTTATGACTAATTCTAAATTATGTTTGATGTTCGGTGTGATCTCAGCCTTGCTGATGAGTTTGTCTCATGCTGAAGATGTTGCAAGCCTGCCTTCAATTCAATTGATGGCGGACGATGACTTACGTGATGAAGTTGTGACGACTGTTACACCTTTTCAAGAGGATCAAAAGGTGCGTCAATCTTTGCAACATCAAGTGATCAAAAAAGAGCAGAATATTCAAAATGCTGCTTTAGAGCAAAGTTCACCTGCACTGAATATTCAACCGAAAACTCCAGTGCCTGATATGAGTCATCTATCACCTTTACAGCAGCAGTATGTTTTGTCTGTTGCAGCAGGTTTACAGTCGAATGATCCGAGTTCAGGCATTTTTAGAATGTTGGAGCCTTTAGGGATTGATCGGGACAAAGCATTGAATCATATCCAACAGGGTGGAGGCGCGATTCCAATGACCTTTGATGAGCAACGTTTAAATCAGTTGTTGGGTGATGGATGGCGGAGTAATCTAAAATAAAATTTGATTTCTAAAGTATAAAAATCCCGCAAACAGCGGGATTTCTTCTAGTCACGTATCTAAACTTAAACACGTTTGATAATTTGCAAATTATCTTAAAGCCTAGGTAAATTATAGTAGATTAATTCACATGAATTTAAAGTGTTAAGATCTAAATTGATATTTTGTTGAGCAGATACATGGTTGCTCAAGTGTTGATTTTGTTGAGCACTAAAGCCCAAAAAAGAATTATAACCTTCAATTTGAATTTTATATTTCTGAATATTAAGGTTCAAATTTTGAGTTAAGCAATACTGCTTTAATGAGTATTCTCTCTTATTATCAGATAGCGTAAAATTTATCTTGTGAGTAACAGTATCAATAACATAAATAGAATGTTTGTGTGAGCCAATATTAATTTTTTGTTGATGAGTTGGATTAGCTTGTACCGTACCGTTAAATAGAAATTCTTTGATAACTGGCTTGCCAATGACTTCATTTATTTTGATCAGAGCGAAGTTTGTAAGCGTGATAAATTGCGGGGAAAATAACCTCCAAAAAAAAATAACACAAACCCTGTAAGAAGTATAAATATAAAATAATTCATGAATTTATTAATTTTTTTATAACGGAATTTTTTGCGATTCTCCTCAATTTCTCGGACATAAAACTGATTGATAACAACAAGAAAAATGGGAGTTAAAAAAGTAATAGCCAGTCCATAAGCAATACTAGAAACTAATAGAGGATTAAAGAAAGGCAATTCATATTGATTTTCTAACTTCCATCCAAAATAGAAAATTATAAGACTGAGAACGATATAAAATACTGGATAGAAATATGTCTTTTTTTTCTTCATATTTATAAATTTTTTAACAAGATTTTTTTTTAGAGAAAAAACCCCGCATTAAGCGGGGTTTCTTTTGGTCACGTATTTAAAACTTAAACACGTTCGATCACAGTTGCGATACCTTGACCAAGACCGATACACATCGTCGCAAGACCGATTTGTGTATCTTGTTGTTCCATCACGTTTAACAACGTCGTTGTGATACGCGCACCAGAACAACCCAATGGGTGACCAAGCGCAATCGCACCACCGTTTAAGTTCACGATGTCTTGTTTGTCATGTAAACCTAGACCTTTCAATACTGAAAGACCTTGAGCAGCAAATGCTTCGTTTAACTCAACAGTTTGAATGTCACCAATGCTCAAGCCAGCACGTTTCAGCGCTTTTTGAGTTGCTGGAACTGGGCCATAACCCATGATCGCAGCATCACAACCTGCAACTGCCATAGATCGAATTACAGCACGTGGCTTAAGACCGAGTGCTTGCGCACGCTCAGCAGACATCAATAACATTGCAGATGCACCGTCAGACAACGCTGATGATGTAGCAGCAGTCACTGTACCGCCTTTAGGGTCAAACACAGGACGCAACGCTTTAAATGCTTCAAGGTTCGCATCTGGACGAATCACTTCGTCTACATCACAAAGGATTTTGAAGCCATTTGCATCATGACCTTCAACACCAATGATTTCGTTTTTGAAACGACCTTCTTGAGTAGCAGCCCAAGCACGACGGTGAGATTCAACACCAAAAGCGTCTTGCTCTTCACGGCTAATGCCATTCATACGACCTAACATTTCTGCCGTTAAGCCCATCATGTTAGATGCTTTTGCATAATGTTTAGATGCTTGTGGGTTCAAGTCGATACCATGCATCATGCCAACGTGGCCCATGTGCTCAACACCACCGATGATGAAGATATCACCTTGGTTTGTCGCAATTTGAGCAGCTGCGGTATGAATTGCTTGCATTGAAGAACCGCAAAGACGGTTAACAGTTTGACCTGCAACAGTTTTTGGTAAGTCTGCCAATAACACGATGTTACGACCGATGTTCATGCCTTGCTCTAGAGTTTGGTTCACACAACCCCAGATCACATCTTCAACTTCGTTCACATCAAACTGGTTACGAGCAACCAATGCACGAACTAATTCAGCAGATAAGTTATCGGCACGTACATTGCGGAACATACCATTTTTGGTTTTACCCATTGCTGAACGTACGCCATCAACGATGACAACGTCACGTGGATTTAAAGTAGCCATTCACGTTGCTCCTTAACCGTAGAATTTTTTGTTGTTAGCAGCCATGTCACGCAACATTTGTGGCGCTTCATAAGCCTTACCTAAATGCGCATACTTGTCGCAAAGCGCAACATACTCAGCTACACCAGTTTGATCGATGTAACGGCATGGACCACCACGGAATGGAGGGAAGCCTACACCCATGATCATTGCCATATCTGCTTCGTTTGGTGTTGCAACGATGTTGTCTTCTAAGCAACGAACAGTTTCGTTACAGAAAGCAATCATCATACGGTCAATGATCTCTTGAGAATCAAATTCACGTTTTTCACCAGTCACGACAGAAGCAATTACGTCATACGCTGTTGGATCAACAGTTTTTGCTTTCTTGCCTTTCTTGTCCAATTCATATTTGTAGAAACCAACATCGTTCTTTTGACCGAGACGTTGTGCTTCATACATTGTTTGGATTGAACCTTTGAAATCAGGCTTCATACGGTCAGGGAAACCTTCAGCCATCACTTCTGCACCGTGAACGCCAGTATCAATACCGACAACGTCCATTAAGTATGCAGGACCCATTGGCCAGCCAAATTTTTCCATCACTTTGTCGACTTGTTGGAAGTCAGCGCCGTCTTTAAGAAGAAGGTCAAAGGCACCAAAGTAAGGGAACAATACGCGGTTTACAAGGAAGCCCGGACAGTCGTTTACAACGATCGGAGTTTTACCCATTTTTTGAGCGAGGACGACAGTCGTTGCAATCGCTTCAGGTGAAGTTTTTTCACCACGAATCACTTCAACCAAAGGCATCATATGCACTGGGTTAAAGAAGTGCATCCCTACAAAGTTCTCAGGACGCTCTAGGTTTTCAGCCAAACGCGTGATTGAGATCGTAGAAGTGTTTGATGCAATGATCGTGTTTTCACGTACTTTAGACTCAGTTTCTTTGAGTACGATGCCTTTCACTTTCGGATTTTCTGTTACCGCTTCGATCACGATATCGACTTCTTTAAACTCATCATAGCTTAATGTCGGACGGATACGTGCAAGCGTTTCACCCATTTGAGCAGGCTTGATTTTCTTACGTTCAACTTGTTTAGTCAGAAGACCGTTTGCTTCTTTCATTCCTAAAGCAAGTTGTGGGTTACCAATATCTTTCATGATAATTGGTGTGCCTTTGCTTGCCGCTTGATAAGCAATACCACCACCCATGATACCTGCACCAAGTACTGCAGCTTGATTTACAGGGTGAGCGCCTTGTTCATATTTTTTCGAAGTTTTCTTCACAACTTGGTCGTTGATGAATAAACCAATCAACGCACCTGCTTGTGGCGTTACCGCTGCTTTTGCAAAGTGTTCAGCTTCTTGGCGAAGTGCACCAGCACGATCTAAGCTTGAACCCGCTTGCATAGAATCAAGCAATAATTTTGGCGCAGGGTATTGTGCAGGATTAGCTTTCGCAAGTACCACACCTTTAGATGAGTTGAAAGCCATCATTTGTTCTAATGGATTCAACTTAATTGGATCTAATTTTTCTTGACGCTTCGCTTTCCAGTCTAAACGACCTTCGATTGCTTGTTTAACGATAGAGATTGCAGCATCTTGTAATTTATCAGCAGCAACCACCGCATCGACCGCGCCATCTTTAAGTGCAGCAGGTGCTTTTTTCGGGTTCGCCATTGCCATCCATTCAACAGCGTTATCGATACCGATAACACGGCTTAGACGAACAGTACCACCGAAACCAGGAATGATCCCAAGTTTAATTTCTGGAAGACCAACTTGTGCTGATTCTGACATCACGCGATAGTCACACACCAAGCACATTTCGAAACCGCCGCCCAATGCCATACCATTGATTGCAGCAACTTTAGGAATATTTAAATCTTCGAATGAATTGAAAATTTCATGAACAGGCATCGCCCAATCTACAATGACTTGTTCGCCTTGCGCAAAATTTTCACCAAACTCAGTGATGTCTGCACCAACGATAAACGTAGATTTACCAGATGTAACGATAAGACCTTTAATCTCAGCGTTTGATTGAACAGCAGCAATTGCAGCTTTAAAGTCGTCAATTGTTGCGCGGTTGAATTTATTAACCGACTCACCTTGTAAGTCAAAGCGGAATTCTGCAATTCCGTCCGAAAGCATTTGGACGGTAATGGCATTGCCAGCGTGGATCATGCCCTGATCTCCTTTTTTTTGGAGGACTTCTAAGTTGATGTTGTGAAGCTAGTGCGTATTTCCTGCGCACATTAAAGCTTCGCTAATCTTACGATAACTATATCGAAAAAGAACATAACAAGTTGTATCAAGCCGTGACGCAATGGTCATCTATTTATTGCACCAGCATGCGTTATAAAACAGCAGATGCGAATGTAGAATTTGTTCTTCTTACAATAAAGCGATTGTTTCAATTGGCATTTTATTTAAAAACACTTCAACTTATATCTGGGGTAGGTAGGTAATTTCAAGTTATTTTGCACTTTAAATTTCGTCATAAAAGTCAATAAACTGAAATATAAAGCCATCCAAAGTCTATTTGTAGAACACAATGTTTCGTTGTTTGGGGTAGTCGTTATACAATTTACGTGATTATCTATACATCTAAATTGGAACAATTCATTTCCAATTTAGGTGCAGCATCTCCTCATTTAACCCGCTAACCAAAGATAAACCGAGTCAATCAATGATCAAGTGGATTATTCTCGCGATATTCATCATATCGGCACTGTATATTCAACGTCGTGGAAAAGTACGACATTCGTTCTATCGTCAATTCTTTGATCATTCGACCATTTTGGCACCTATTAATTTTTTGATGTATATGTTCTCTAAGGTGCCAAACCAGCCTTATATCGACACACAGCATTTTAAAGATTTAAAAGTGTTAGATGAAAATTGGGAAATGATTCGTGATGAAGCCAAAGCTTTATATGAGCAGGGTGGGATCAAAGCCTCTGAAAAATATGATGACCTAGGCTTTAATTCATTTTTTAAAACTGGTTGGAAGCGTTTTTATTTAAAATGGTATGACTCTGCACATCCTTCAGCAGCAGAACTGTGCCCTAAAACGACAGCATTGCTTAAAACATTGCCAACCATTAAAGCGGCGATGTTTACTGAGCTTGCTCCTGATAGTCGCTTGGTTCGTCATCGTGATCCTTATGCGGGATCTTTACGCTATCATTTAGGGTTGTTGACGCCAAATGATGATCGTTGCTTTATTGATGTAGATGGTCAGCGGTATTCATGGAGAGATGGTGAAAGCGTTGTGTTTGATGAAACCTACATTCATTATGCAGAAAACACGACGGATCAAAATCGTATTATTTTCTTTGCTGATGTAGAGCGCCCTTTAAAGACACGTTGGATGGAACGGTTTAATCATTGGTTTGGTAAAAATGTAATGACTGCGGCAAGTTCACCGAATGAAGCAGGGGATCAAACGGGTGGTCTGAACAAAGCATTTGGTTATATTTATCGCTTGCGTGTGAAAGCAAAAGCACTGAAAGCGAAGAACCGTCAGTTATATTACTTTTTAAAATGGTTCTTGATGTTAGGGATATTCTTCCTGATTTTTATTCGACCTTATGTGTTTTAAGAGCATTCAGATCAAAATGCGCCTCAGGGCGCATTTTTTAATTTTACTTAAAATGATGTAAATTAAAATTGAGAAGTGGTTCAATAAAAGCTATGCTTTTATCTGTAAAATATACAAAAGAAAATTCAAATGAATCTCAAAAAAACAATATTAGTACTAAGTGTTTTACCGTTTTTTTTAAGTGCCTGTGGCGGCGGTGGGTCGGGAGATTCGTATGAATCATCACCGAGTACACAATTTCGAAACGGTGATCAACTCTATTCAATTTACTATAATTCCAATGATCGATTCGGCTTAAATTATATTGAATTTCAAAATGGACAATTTACTTATACGGATAGTTTTAAACCGTTGAATAGTGTGATTGTGACGCGAAATCGTATCTATCAAACCTATGATCAAGCCCAAAATACGCTCAGTGTGAATAGTCCTAGTCATTGGACGATGAATATCATTGGTGACATCCAAACGGATATCGAAATGGAGCGTGTAAACCTATCGGGTAAAAATGTTTTTGATACAGTTTTACCAGGTTATCGCAACATTGATCGAAATGATTTGAGCTCTAATGTGAGATTGTTTATAGCCAAAGATGGTCTTAAAAATTTTTCTTCAGGTAGCTATTGTTATAGAAAGAAAGCAGAACAAAACCGAGTAGATTATTTACAACTCTATCCAAACACGAGTGAACCATTGGAAGAGAGTTTTAACCAATTTTATGAAGATAACTTGCTGTATCTTGATCTTTTAAATGAAAAAAATCCAATAGTTAAATTTCAACTTGCTAAAGATCGTTGGATGGGTATGAATTTTAGCAGTATTTTTGACACCAGTATGAAGATTAGTTTAGATGATTCAACAGCCATTGAATTTGAAAGCAAACTATATCCTGCTGAATATCATCAAACTTTGAAGCGTACGACTGATGATGAATATAAGCTCTATGAAAAATTGCTAATGAACGATGATGTTGCAGAAAATAGACAGCGTTATCAGTTATTAATGGCAAATATTGAAAAAGGGTGTACGTATTATAATAAAACGGCAGCAGAATCCTTTGTCACGATTCCTGGTTTAAGATGATTTGTTTAAAAAAAGCCCATAATGGGCTTTTTTTATTGATTGATGATCGAAAGCTGACCGTCTTTGCAATCCAGCTGGAGATGAAGTTGATCTGGATGCTTTAGAAAGTAGATCGCAATAATGGGTTCTAGTTCAGTTCTTATTTTACGTGCTAAATGACGTGCCCCAAAGCGGATATCATGACCCTGATAGAAATATGCTTTGGCAAGGTCTGATAAATGAACCTGACGTTTTTGATGTTGCAAACGAATGTTGAGTTTTTCCAGTTCAATATCAACCAATTTAGGGAGTGCATCATCTTGAACAGGTTGATAATGAAGGACACGATCAATTCGATTCAGAAACTCCGGATCAAAACTGCGATGCAGTATTTTTTCAATAATGGCTTTCGTGGGTAGGCGTTTTAAACATAGATTTTGAAGTTTTTGCGGTAAAACATTTAATTTATCTAAATATTGTTGTGCTGCGCGCGCTCCTGCATTACTGGTCATAAAGATCATACAATTACGAAAATCAATCGTTTTTGTTCCAGCAGTAAGGGTTAGACGACCTGTATCCAACACATTCATTAAGCCACGAATCACTTCGGGAGAGGCTTTTTCAAGTTCATCAAACAGCATAATGCCAGGACGGGTATGAGAGCCATTAATCGCAGTTTCATCGAATAAACTGTGACCTTCTTTCGAACCGACATATCCGGGCGGAGCGCCTGTTAAAGCGGCTGCATAATGTTCTTGAGCCAGTGTATTCATATCGATACGACAAAACGCATCAGGACGACCATAAATCGCTTCAGCAATCAAACGAACAGTCTCTGTTTTACCAACACCTGTTGGTCCAAGCATTAAGGTGACGGACAAGGGGCGTTCAGGACTTGAAAAGTCAGCTTTGACCACGTGAAGCATTTTTTCGATTTCATCTAAGGCTGGATTTTGCCCAATGATACGATCACGCAATAACTGCATCACTTTGGCTGGTTCAAAATGAAAGCGAGACTTTCCAATGAGTCGATCTTTTTCTGAAGGACTATGGGATGAGAGTGCAGGTTGTATGGCGTGAAAAGCACGATCGGTCGCAGTCATGTTGGCGCATCCATGAATGAATCAGTTGAAAAGCATATCAAACTTGAATTTAACAACTCAGACTTTTTAACAATCAGCTGATTATAAAATCTGCGATCATTGCCCTGAACTGTTGGATCAACAAGGTTTTAAAATCGTCTACCGAAATGCACTTGAAATAGAGCGCGTTACCATCACAATAAGCTCATGCTGTTGCATGAATGACTGACTCTACATTAAAGGCTGCTTGTGAACGAAAACGCACGTGAACACATTGAAAAAATCTTAGCCAATCTTACGACTTTGCCTGGTGTCTATCGCATGTTAGGTAAAGATGGAGAGTTGTTGTATGTGGGAAAAGCGAAGAATTTAAAAAATCGTGTTTCTAGCTATTTTGTTAAAACCATTGAGCATCCCAAAACACAGGCTTTAGTTGCCCGCATTCATGATATTGAAACCATGGTGGTCCGCTCAGAAACGGAAGCATTACTTCTTGAACAAAACTTAATTAAGCTTCATCGACCGCCGTATAACATCATGCTGCGAGATGATAAATCTTACGTCTATATTTTTGTGTCCAGTGATAAGCCTTATCCACGTATTGCAGCAGGTCGTGGTAAGGGGAAACATCAAGCAGGTAAATTTTTTGGACCTTATCCAAGTGCTTATAATGCACGTGATACATTGGTGGTCTTACAAAAATTATTCAATGTCCGCCAATGTGAAAATAGTTATTTTGCGCAACGTAAAAGACCGTGTTTGCAGTATCAAATTAAACGTTGCTCAGCTCCATGTGTGGGTATGATATCACCTGAAGATTATAAAGATGATGTTGATAACTCTATTCGTTTTTTACAAGGGGACACACGTGAGCTTAATCAAGAATTAATTGCCAAAATGGAAGCGGCAGCAGAAGCTCTCGAATTTGAAAAAGCCGTTTTTTATCGTGATCGGATGGCATTATTGCGTGATGTCCAAACGCAACAAGCGATTTATAAAGTCAAAGGTGAAGCAGATATATTGGCGATCGCATACCAAGCGGGGGTAACGTGCGTTCAGATTATGCATGTGCGTAATGGCAAGATGTTGGGAGGAAAAAGTTATTTCCCAGATATGTTGGGTGATGATTTGGGACAAATGCTGGCAGATTTTATCGCGAACTTTTATTTCCAAGTTGCCGATGAGATTCCAACAGAATTAATCGTCAACGTGGAGCTGCCAGACAAAAAAGACATAGAAGAGGCACTACAACAAAATTTTGGCAAAAAAATTCTGATTAAATCAAAAGTTCGAGAAACCCGTGCAGAATGGCTCGAGCTTGCGACCATGAATGTACAGCATGCCATTAAAGGACAACTTGCTAACCATTATGAATTGAATGAACGTTTTCATCAGTTAGAAGAGGTGGTCGGACGTCCAATTGATCGTATCGAATGTTTTGATATATCCCATACGATGGGCGAAGCAACGATCGCTTCTTGTGTTGTTTTTGATAGTGGAGGGGCTCGTAAGCGCGATTACCGTCAGTTTGCTATCGAAGATATCACTGGCGGTGATGATTATGCTGCCATGCGTCAGGCTTTAACACGACGCTATAAGAAGGCGATGCTGCCAGATTTGCTTCTCATCGATGGTGGTAAAGGTCAATTACATATGGCAATGCAGGTCATGCAAGATCTTGGATTGGATGCATTCATGGTGGGGGTTTCAAAAGGGGAAGGACGTAAGCCAGGTTTGGAAACCTTACATTTCACTGATGGCACAAAGATCCAACTGCCTGAAGACCATAAAGCGCTACATTTAATTCAACAGGTTCGTGATGAGGCGCATCGATTTGCCATTACTAAACATCGTGCCAAGCGCGATAAACGTCGTGGGCAGTCAGTTTTAGAAGCCATTCCAGGGCTAGGACCAAAACGCCGCCGTGATTTATTAACACATTTTGGTGGGATTCAAGGGGTATTAAAAGCCTCTGAAAAGGATTTGAATTTAGTCCCAGGTTTTGGTGCAAATCTCGCTCGGACTGTGTACAAAATCTTGCATGAGTAATCATGCATATCAATTTGCCAAAATGATCATTGACCTGCGAGTCATTGATCATTTACCTCAATCTGAAAATTCAGCATGCTAGCGCGATAAGAAATTTAAAATAAAAGGGTTGCGCATGTCATTTGGACAGGTATTTCAAGAAATTGATCAACAAGAATGGGTGGAGATCCCTGAGGGTTGGTTGCAAGGTCGTACCATTTTTGGTGGTTTAACCACGGCGATGATGCTACACAAAGCAACACAAATGATTAATGACCCTCAAAAAAGATTATTGAGCACCAGTGTGGTATTTGTGGGTCCTGTTCAGGAAAAGCCAGTCAAAGTGACAGTGGAAATTTTAAGGCAAGGTAAATCTGTGACTAATATTGAAGCTCGGATTTGGCAGGATGATGCTGTACAGGGAATTCTGCTGGCAAGTTTTGGTTCAGACCGTGAATCAGTCGTGAATATGGATCAAGCTCGCTCAGCACCACAGTATGATTCACCTGAAAGTTTAGTTAAGTTGCCTTATCATCCTCTTATGCCGCAATGCTATCAGAACTATGATCTGATTTGGGCTGAAGGGAAATACCCTTGTACGGCTGCTGAAAAGCCAGATTTTGGCGGGTGGTTTCGATATGCAGAATCTAAATTTGAAGCAGGTCCGCTGAGCATGCCTGAATTTATAGCAATGTTAGATATTTGGCCTGCAGGAATTTTTCCTATATTAAAAAAACCAGCACCGGGCAGTTCAATTTCTTGGTATGTGACGCTGGTAGAGCCTATTCTAGCTGACCGACGAGATTGGTTTAAATATAAAGTATTTACAGATCATTCTGCGCATGGTTATTCTACTGAATATGCCCATATTTGGGACCATAATGACCGTCTCGTTGCAATTTGTAGACAGACTGTCGCGATTTTTGCCTAGTCGACAGCGGGTAGTGAATCGTTTAAAGTAAGCGGATTAAAGAATCAAAGCTCAAGTTTTTATTGCAAATTTTAGCTGTAATTGGGGCAAACTGGCGGTGTCTATGTCTACAGGTCGCATCCTGAATATACCAAATATCTTGACGCTAGCACGTATTGCGTTAATACCTGTTTTTTTAATTATTGCCTATTGGCCTCCTGCGATTGGTGTGGGTGGGCATGAAGGGGGTATGACGCGTCATATCATTCTGACTGCAATTTTTGTGATTGCTGCTGTCACAGATTGGTTTGATGGTTACTTAGCAAGAACATTGAATCAGACTTCTGCATTCGGACGTTTTTTAGATCCTGTTGCGGATAAATTAATGGTCGCAGCAGCATTGATTGTTTTGGTGCAATGGCAACCTACAATTTCGATGGCTTTTGCTGCGATTGTGATTATTTCACGCGAGATTACCGTTTCTGCTTTACGTGAGTGGATGGCTGAGCTCGGTGCACGTACCAATGTAGCTGTATCAACGGTTGGCAAATATAAAACAGCTTTTCAGATGATTGCTATTTCCGTGTTCTTACTCAATTGGAAACCACTTGAATTAGTTGCATATGGTTTATTGTATACCGCTGTAATTTTAACACTGTGGTCCATGTTTATTTATTTAAGAGCGGCATGGCCATATCTAAAACAACCCTAATGTATTTAAAGCGCCAAAAGGCGCTTTTTTATTGTCTTGAGAAAGTGATTTAAAAATGAGAATTAAATTTGCTATTGGTTTAAGTATCTTGTTGAGTTCAAGCATTTATGCGGATGATTTATCACGGGCACAAGAGTATTTGCATAATGATGGGATCGCGTATTGTCTATCTCATTCTGAGATTTATGCAGCTGAAGCAAATATTGCGAGAGGTGGATATTTTTAACTCGGTGAGCATAGCCATGAGGCGGCAAAACAAGTGCAAAATTATATTGATCAAGCGCTCAAAGAAGCGTTAGGCAGCTATCAATATTCAAAAGAGAAAGCATACCTTATGCGTTGTTTGGAAATCTCTTATTCAACGCAGTATCGAAATTATATTAAAACTGTTTATGCGTTAGATGTTATCGAAAATCAAAAATAACCTTAATTGCTTAAGCTTTTCTGCTGAGGGTTAAAGTAATTCATATTGGGAGATTCAACCGCTTTAAAGTTGAATCATCTTAGAGATTAAAAATAACAATGAAAAAAATACACTTTCAAAAAGTCATTGATGACTTAAACCTTTTGGAAATACTCAAGCGGTATCAAGTTACAGTGGTCGGTACGCCACCTTTAGGAATTGCAACAGCTCAAAGTGATATCGACCTCATTTGTAGTTATCCGATTGAGCAAGAGAATCATTTGATTGAAACACTAAAATTATTTCAAACATATAAGGCATGGTGCATTGAGCGAAGTTATTTTGAACGTGATACTTGGATTTGCCGATTCGAATATTGTGCTTGGTCAATTGAGATATTTTGTTCTACAACACCAATTGATCAGCAGGCGGGATTCCAGCACTTCTACGTTGAACATAGAATATTAGATTTGGCAAATGACCAATTTAAACAGGAAATCATTCGCCTTAAGCGAAAAGGTATAAAAACTGAACCTGCATTTGCACAGATGTTAGCGCTCGATGGTGATCCTTACACGAAGTTAAGTCAGCTATATGAAGCAGATGACTGTGTGTTGATTCAACTGCTTCAATGCCAAGGTTACCTAGATTAAACTTTAACTATGGGTTTCCTCATCTCCATCGTCTTCAAAAGTTTTTGCAATTTTTTCGATATTCAAACTTTTAGCCATCGCATCAAAAATTTGTTTATACACACCGTCTTGATGGTAAAGGGCATCATGTTCTCCATGCTCGGCAATTTCGCCTTCTTTCATGACATAGGTATAATCCGCATCGATAATTTGCGACAGGCTGTGCGAGATAATAATGACAGTACGTCCTTGTTTAATCTCATCAAGGCTTTGTTTAATTTGTTCCGAAGCGATGGCATCCAAACTCGCAGTCGGTTCATCTAAAAAGATAATCGGCGGATTTTTCAAGAACATACGAGCAATCGCAATACGCTGTTGTTGTCCTCCAGAGAGTTGCAATGCATCGGAATGATAGCCATCTGGAAGTTGTAAAATTTGCTCATGAATGGAGGCTTTTTTAGCAGCAATGATCACGTCTTCTTCAGTGGCTTCTGTTTTACCATAGCGAATATTTTCAAGAATAGTCCCTTGGAAAATATGATTTTTTTGTAGGACTAATCCAATATGATCTCTCAAATATTGAGTATCAATTTGATTGAGATCGATGCCATCGAGTTCGATACATCCCTGATTAGGTTCATAAAATTTATCTAAAAGACTGATTAAGGTTGATTTTCCCGCACCTGATAAGCCAACTAATGCAGTAATTTTATTGGGTCGAATCTCCATATTGATATTCTTTAGTGCGTGGTGACCGTTTGGATAAAAGAATTCAACATTTTTCAGCGTAAATTTTCCTTGAATTTGCGGTTTGAGTTGACCTGTAGGTTCAATTTGATCATCTGCTTCTAAAATTTTAAAGAAGCTTTCTGAATAGATCATGGCATCATTCACTTCATCATATATACGATGTAAGGAGCGAATTGGTGCGGATACATTATTGAACAGCAGTACATGAAACATGATCATACCGATGCTCATCTGACCATCAAGCACAAAATACGCAGTTAGGATGATGATTAAAACAATACCTATTTGTTCAATAAAGGTTTTTAACCCATCAAATAAAAAGCTGACCTGACGGGTTTGCATTTGATTATCTGTGAGTTCTTTTTGTAGTTTGAGTTGTTTGGTCGATTCTATTGACTCGCGGTTGAAAGATTTGATAACCGTAATTGAATTAATAATTCCGAGGATACCTTGGCTTTTCTTTTCTCGACCATCACGTAAATTTCTACGCCAGCCTCCGAGTTTTTGTGCTTGTTTATAAGTTAACCAGAAGTAGATTGGAACGATAGTGGTCGCCACTAAGCCAACATAAAAGTTGGCGTAGTACATTAATCCTAAAGCCACGATCGCACTGGTAAATAACGGCAAAATGTCAATAAAGAATATTTGAACTAGACGAGTCAGAGAGCCAATACCACGATCGATTCGTGTTTGTAATTTGCCCGCCTGATTATTCTCTTCGTTGAAAAAAGCTAATCTATAGGTCAGAAATTTTTCAATGATGCCTTGTGCTAGATCTTGTGAAATAAAAATTCTAAGTTTTTCACCATAAAACTTTTGTCCGAATTGCACAAAAGCATTAATTACTTCTTTACCCAATAATATCGCTGTAATGGTAATCAGGATATTCCAGCCTTCAGCTAAGCCAAAACCATTCTCAACCAGCGCATTAATTTCATCAACTGCATACTGCAAAGTGAGTGCATTCACTTGAGCTGTGAAAGAGCCGATGAGCGTAAGAAAGAGAGTGGCAATCACTAAAAAGCGATAAGGTCGAACGAAAGGTTTAAGTTTTAGAAAAAGTTGCCATAAATTCATAAGCGATTGTTTTTATTGTCTAGATTTATGCCAGTCTAAGCTTGATTGTCCAGTGTCACAAGCGTTCACAATGTTTCAATTTGTCAGTTGAAATATTCAGCTAATATAAGGTTATATTTTCATGGCAAATTGGTTATGAACTTCGAGCTGTTTGCACCCGAACCCAATTCAAATCTCCTACCTTGTGATGGGATTGTAGAAGATTACGGCCTTATACTTACTCATGCTGAATCACAGGATTATTTCGATTATTTTTCAGAAGCTTTGGCTTGGAAACAGGATGAAGTGATTTTATACGGCCAATATTTTAAGACGGGTCGTAAAGTCGTATGGTATGGTGACCAAAACTACCAATATCACTATTCAGGGATGGATAAACAAGCACAGATTTGGGATTTGAAATTATTAGCACTCAAGCAAAAAATTGAACTTATAACAGGAGTTCAATTTAATTCTTGTTTGGCTAATTTGTATGAAGATGGAACTCAAGGTGTAGGATGGCATAGTGATGATGAGGCTGCATTAAGAGATCCTGAACATGGCGAGACCGTCATTGCTTCACTGAGTCTCGGCGCAACCCGAAAATTTAGATTTAAACATCGTGATAAAACTCATACTGCTGAAATGTATCTACAATCAGGACAGTTGATTGTGATGAAAGGTCAAACACAGCGTTTTTGGAAACACACTTTAGCGAAATCAACCAAAGTATTAGAGCCTAGAATCAATTTAACCTTTCGCTATTTTTATCCTAGATGAAGTGGCAAATATTCTATTAAGGTTGAATACCTTGAGGATTACGATACCAACTTTCAATAAATAAAGCGGCTGCCAAGCTGTCTGCGGACAACTTTTTTCCACGCCCTTGCGCCTGATAATGATCGAGTTCATCACGCGCTTCGCGAGTTGTTAATCGCTCATCCACCATCCATGTTTCTATATTGGTTTGGTGTCTTAAACGACGGGCAAATTTACGTGCTCGTGTTGATAGTTCCGATTCGCTATCATCCATATTCAGTGGTAGCCCGACTAAAAACAGATTTGGAGAATGCTGTTTTACAATTTTGAGTAGATCATCCCAATTGGGAATGCCATCTTTCATCGGTAAAAGTGAAAGTGGCGTAGCACTTTCAATAATGGACGATCCTACAGCCATTCCTGTTTTTTGTGTGCCAAAGTCAAAGGCCATAATGAGTTGAGCGGTAGTTGAATCAGGCATGTCCAATCTCAGATGAAAGCCATGTACGATCGACCCCCATTTTTCTATAGGCAGCGTCCCAGCGATCGTCATAGGGTAAGTTAAAAATCAAATCCATATCAGAGTCACAAATGAGCCAGTCACCTCGAGCGATTTCTTGCTCCAACTGGTTTTTACTCCAACTGGCATAGCCTAAAGCAATTTGATAGCGACCAACACCTTCATTGTGTGCGATTGCATCAAGAATATCCTTTGAGGTTGTTAAACAGAGGTTTTCACCTACAGCGATGGACGCATGCCAAGTAGGTTGACCTGTATGAAGTACAAAACCTGCTTCTGGTCGTAAAGGACCACCTTGTAAGACATCATGTGGGTGAACATGATCTGCCACGATATCAAGATCTGTTAAGAGTTCTTTAACCTGAATCCCAGCTGGACGATTGATCATAATTCCCTGCGCACCTTCATGATCATGACGCGCGATATAGACCACACTATTTGCGAAGAAATCATCTGCTAAATCAGGTGGGGCAATCAGGCAACGGTGCGTTAGAAATTGTTTACTCACCTAATGGCTTCTCCTATGTTTGAGTATCACTTTACTTCAACATACTAGACTTATGGGTTTTCAACAATCCTTTTAAAATAATCAAGATGTGCTGGCCTGAAACTTTAATTGTCTTAATTGTTTAGCATGTTGAAGGGTGGTCTCGCTAATTTCGACACCACCAGTCATACGAGCAAGCTCTAATATCCGTTGATCTTCATCAAGCTCAACGATAGTGCTGCTAGCAGGGTCTGTTTGCAGTTTTTTCACTAACAAATGTTGGTCCGATTGCGCTGCAACTTGGGCTTGATGTGTAATACATAGAATTTGAACATGTTGACCTAATCCAGCCAATAAGCGACCGACAATCTCAGCTGTTCCACCACTGATACCTACATCAATTTCGTCAAAAACGAGTACTTCAGCTTCGGTTTTCTCTGCATTCATGACTTGCATGACCAATGCAATACGTGACAATTCACCACCAGACGCAACCTTCGCAAGTGGTTGAGGTGGGATCCCTTTGTTTGCTGTGAACAATAATTGAATAAAACTAAACCCTTCAGATGAAGGTTGCTCCAGAGGATCAAAACGGAATTCAAAATGAGCTTCTGGTAAAGCCAGTTGCTTGACTTGTTCTGTTAAGAGTTTGGCTAAGGGTTCTGCTGCTTTACGACGGATATCATCTAGATATTGAGCTTTCTCTATAAACTGTTGATGCGAAATTTCAACTTGTTCAGCTAAAGTCTCTGGATCTTCAAGCTGATGTAATTGTTCTAGCTCTGCCTGCCAATGTTCGTATTCTGATTTTAAATCTTCGGGTTGTACTCGATATTTGCGCGCTAAACGATGGAATATTTCCAGTTGTGTGTTTAACTCTTCCATTCGTTCAGGATCAAAACTCTGACGGTCAATGAATTGTTTTAAATTAGCGCTGGCATCATCGAGTTCACTTTGCGCATTTAATAATGAGTTATAAATTTCAGAGAGTAAATCACTACGACCTGCATGAGATTCAAGCTTGCGAATAATACTTGAAATTTCCTGAGTGATATTTTGATCAGACTCATCTAAAACGTTGATTGCATAACTACAATCTTGCATGATGTGTTCATGATGACTTAAGCGATCGAACTCTTGTTCAATTTCTTTATAGTCAAGTCGAACCACTTCTTCTAATTCTTCTAATTGAAGATTAAGTGTCTCAATGCGTTGAAGGCGGGTGGTCTGTGCATCAAGCGCAGCTTGATGCTGTCGGATATTTTTTTGCCATGCGTTATAACTGTCTTTGACAGCAAGCGTATGTTGACCAAAGTTGCTGTAACGATCTAACCAATGTTTTGGATAGGGCGGTTCTAACAATTGTTGCTGACTATGTTGGCTGTAAAGTTGGACTAAGAGTCTGCCAATTTCCTTTAATTCTGACAGACTACTTGGACGTCCATTGATCCAAGCTTTACTACGACCTGTAGCAAAGATTACCCGTCTTAGGTGAATTTCACCCGATTCATCTGCCAGCTCATGAGTGCTTAACCATTCAGCTTCAGGACTTTGATCTTGATAACTAAATACGGCTGTAACATCAGCCTTATCTGAACCATAACGAACGTAATTCGTATCAGTACGCTCGCCTAAACATGCTGATAATGCATCGAGTAATAAAGATTTACCTGCACCAGTTTCACCCGTAAGAACATTGAAACCTTGATCAATATCAATGGCTAAGTTATCGGCTAAAGCAAAGTTGATCAGATTAAGGTGTGTCAGCATAAACGCATCCGAGCTGCGAAAGTGTGGATTCTAAGATAGAGAAATTTTGTTTTAGTCTCAAGTCACGACATTTGAATATGAGAACTTTTAGTTTGCATTTTAACTGAAATTAGGTTGATTACTAGTGACTGAATATATTCTTTTACCTGTGTACAAAAGATATATAGAAGAAATCAAAAAAATCTTTAAATTTCATCAATAGGGAACAAAAGTTGCTTATAAAAACCATTGCAAAACACTGATTGATTAGTTGCTCGAGCGCAATTAAACTACGGCAATTAAAATTTATAAAATGCGCATTATTTGGAGAATACGCATGTCATCACAATTTGATCATGTATCTGTTGTAAAAAAATCAAATGTTTATTTTGGCGGGACGTGTATTAGCCACACTGTTCAATTTGAAGACGGTACGAAAAAAACACTTGGGGTTATTCTACCGACGGAACAACCGCTTACTTTTGAAACACATGTACCAGAGCGTATGGAAATTATTTCTGGTGAATGTCGTGTCACAATTGCAGACAATGAAGAACATGAGCTTTTCCGTGCAGGGCAGTCGTTTTACGTGCCTGGTGAGAGCCGTTTCAAAATCGAAACAGATGACGTATTAGACTACGTTTGTCATTTCGAAGGTTAATTACCAAAAAAAAATTTGACCAACATTCAATGGTCAAATCGGTTAAACTATTCGCTATATAAAATCCTGTAAAGTTGGCTTTGCGGGATTTTTCTTTTCTATATTATTGTATTGTCTTAGTGAGTTGAGGTCGTTCATGGCTAAACCCGAATATTATTATGGCGTTCATTCTGTGGAGTCATTGTTGGAGTTAGAACCTGAACGCGTTTTGACTCTATTTGCACTAAAAGGTCGTGAAGATCAACGTTTAAAACGTATTTTTGAGTTGGCTGAACCTTTCGGAATTAGTATTCAAAAAGCGAGCCGAGACAGCCTTGAAAAACTGGCTGGACAACCTTTTCACCAAGGTGTCGTTGCTGCAGTTCGTCCTCATCCAACGCTGAATGAAAATGATCTTGAGCAATTAATCAAAAGTACAGACAATGTTTTTTTACTGGCGCTTGATCAAGTGACGGATCCGCATAATTTGGGTGCATGTATTCGAACTGCAGCAGCCATGGGTGTGCATGCGGTCGTTGTTCCACGTGATCGTTCTGCAAGCTTAACACCAACGGCTCGTAAGGTTGCTGCTGGTGGTGCAGAGAAAGTTAAATTTATTCAAGTGACGAATTTGGCTCGTACTTTAGCCAAAATTAAAGATGATTTTAATGTTCGAGTGATTGGTACGATGTTAGATGAGCATGCTCTACCTATTCACGAATGTAATTTGACTGGTCCTGTCGCAGTGATTATGGGTGCTGAAGATACTGGTTTAAGACCGATTACTCAGGCGCAATGCGATCAAAAAGTTTATATTCCAATGAGTGGAAATTTACAAAGTTTGAATGTGAGTGTGGCGACAGGCATGGCACTTTACGAAGCGTGTAGACAACGTCAAGCCTAATTTGAGATGGCACTTTCAGATCGAGCCCAAGGCTATTTTTTTCTTATTACTACCATGTGCATCTGGGGGGGATTTACCCTCACTGCACGATTAAATGCGCTATGGCACATCAATACGTGGGACATTGTGGCACTGCGTTTTTCACTGGCTTTTTTGATCTTAATGCCGATTTTACTTTATCGTAGAGAAGCCTCTTTTTTACTTAAAAAAGAACCATTTATTTTGGCAATGATTGGTGGTGTGATCTATTGTTTGTTGGCTTATAGCGCATTTCACTATGCACCGACTGCGCATGCTGCAATTTTTCTCAATGGTTGTATTCCTATTTGTACTGCCATCGTGGCTTTTATATTGATGAAACAGGCTTTTGATCGTCATACATGGGCAAGTTTGCTCATTATGATCACCGTGCTCGGTATTATGAGTCTCCTGATGTATCGTGAATCAGGCATTCCTTTTGGTGCTGGTGATGGATTATTCTTCTTGAGCGCCATTTTTTGGGCAATATTTACCGTATTACTGCGTAAATTCCAAGTGAGTGCATGGCAGGCGATGTGTGGAGTTGCCATCTGGTCAGCCGTGATTTATGTACCCATTTACGTGTTATTTTTACCCAAAGATCTTAGTACTCCTGAGCCTCAGCATTTACTGTTTCAGACAATATTTCATGGCATATTCGTGGTCATTATTGCAACTTTAACTTATGTGGAAGCGATTAAAAGACTCGGGGCTTTTAAAGCAGGGAGCATTACCAATTTAGCGCCTTTTTTAGCTGCAATTTTGGCAGTGCCTTTGTTAAATGAACCTTTAAGTATTGCGATGTTATCTGGGTTGTTGGGTATGGCGATAGGCGCATTACAACCATGGCGATGGCTGGGTCGCCAAGATGCACTAAGCCAAAAACTTGAGCAACAAAAAAAGCAGTCTTCTTAGACTGCTTTTTTAAAATCTAAGCTTGTTGTGCAATATCGAGATAATATTGGTGTTTTACTGCGAGTTGTTGATAGAGATGATCAAGTTCACCATCATTAATAACAACATCGTCTGCACGTTTTAATTTTTCTTCACGAGACATTTGCGCACTCATTATTTTTTTAATTTGCTCAATGTCTTGATGATCACGTTGCGAAGCACGCAAGATTTGTAATTCTGTGGATGCATCGATCAGTAAAGTACGTTGAGTAAGTTGGTGTTGATTGGTTTCAAATAAGAGTGGGGAAACTAAAATGGCATAAGGACTGGTCGCCCGTTGTAGTTGTTCAATAATCGATAGGCGAATTGCAGGATGCGTAATATTTTCTAATATCTTTCTAGCTTCAGGATGTTTAAAAATATGGTCTCTTAACGCTCTGCGGTCGAGTGCGCCATCTTCCAATAGCACCCAATCCCCAAAATGATCTTTAATTTTTTGTAGTGCAGGTTTTCCAATTTCAACCACTTCACGTGCTACGATATCTGCATCAACAACAGTAATACCTTGTTTTTCAAACCACTGACTTGCAGCCGTTTTTCCACTACCAATACCACCTGTTAAGCCCAAAATAAAGCGCATGTAAAAAACCTTGTAATTATCATAATGGGGCTTATTTTAGCTTAACCCCCTAAATAAACCTTCATAATTTCGTTACCCCATAAGAATGCAATCCATCCAGCAATCGCAATGTAAGGTCCAAAAGCAAAGGGCTGATTTTCTTTTTTGACTTTCATCAAAATGATGCCGATGATTGCACCGACTAAGGATGAAAGTAGGACAATGAGCGGTAATAAAAATGGACCCATCCATGCACCAAGCGCGGCCAGTAATTTGAAGTCGCCATATCCCATTCCTTCTTTGCCTGTCACGATTTTAAATAAATAGTACACCACCCATAAACAGAGGAAACCAATCAAATATCCCCAAATTGCGGAGGTAGGTGAGGTGTAGAGTGCATAGCTATTTACCGCTAAACCAAGTGCAGCCAAGGGGAGAGTATATCGATCGGGTAAAAGTTGTGTATCGAAGTCGATGAATGTGAGTGCGATCAGTGTCCACGTTAAAATTAAGCCAAAAAGCATTTGTAGGCTTGGACCAAATACCGCGACGACCACTAATGAGCAAACAGCAGTTAAAACTTCTACTAGTGGATAACGAATGCTGATCGGATTTTCACATTCACCACATTTTCCACGTAAAAATAACCAACTTATCACTGGGATATTTTGATACCAACGAATAGGTGTTTTACATTTTGGGCAGGTCGATGCAGGTTTACTTAGCGTGAGTTTATCTTCATCAATTATGGCTTGGTCGGGATGTAAAAACATCTGACAGTCTTGACGCCATTCTTGCTCCATCATTTTAGGTGTGCGGTAAATGACAACATTTAAAAAACTGCCGACACATAAGCTGATGATTCCTACAGTTAAATAGAGTGCTGTAGGCGATTGAATTAAATACGCAATTATTTCGTTCATTACACCACAGAACCCATTTGAAAAATTGGAAGATACATTGCGATGACTAAGCCGCCGACCAAGACACCTAGAATGGCCATAATCAAAGGCTCCATCATGGAGGTTAAGCCATCGACAGCATTGTCGACTTCACTTTCATAATGGGTTGCAACCTTATCTAGCATAGCATCGAGTGAACCCGATTCTTCACCAATCGCTACCATTTGCACAGCCATAGATGGGAATAAATTGGTCGAGCGCATAGCGAAATGAAGTTGTTGACCAGTCGCAACGTCGTCACGAATACGCATAACTGCTTGCTCGTATACCACGTTATTCGTTGCGCCAGCTGTTGATTGGAGTGCATCGATTAAAGGGACGCCGGCAGCAAATGTGGTTGAAAGTGTACGGCTATAACGTGCGATAATTGCTTTATAAACCAAATCACCAAAAATAGGCAGCCTTAAAGCCGTGCGATCTAATGCATCCGCAATTTTTTGACTACGTTTTTTGGCTTCAATAAAGCCGATAATGGTCAGCGCGATACCAATAATTAAAATAAACCAATATTTTTGCACCCACTCAGACATTGCCACTACGAGTTGCGTGAACGCAGGTAAGTCTGCGCCAAATGAGCTAAACATCTCAGAGAAGACAGGAACCACTTTGACCATCAAAATAATGGTCACAATAATTGCAACCACAATGACAGTAATTGGATACTTCATCGCTTTTTTAATTTTTTGTTTGAGAACTTCACTTTTTTCTTTATAAATCGCAACTCGATCGAGCATGGTTTCAAGCGCACCTGATTGCTCACCTGATTCTACCAATGAGCAGAATAACTGATCAAAATGCTGAGGATATTTGCGTAGTGCACCTGCAAAAGTATTACCACCTTCGACCTCAGTTTTAATACCCAAAACCACTTCACGCATTGCAGGATTATCTAAGCCTTCTGCAACAATTTCAAAGCTTTGAACAAGTGGTACACCTGCTTTCATCATGGTGGCAAGCTGACGCGTAAAGATGGTGATGTCCAAAGTAGACACTTTCTTCTTCATTAAGCCTTCAAGAATATTCTTGCGCTTCTCGCGGATACTACGCACCGTAATGCCTTGTTTGCGGAGCATGACTTTTGCAAGTTGAATATTACGCGCAGGCATTTCACCTTTAACTTTGGTACCCTTGCGATCCACGCCGTCATATACAAACGTTGGCATCATCTGTGCTTTTTTCACCGCCATAATGATTTCCTTATTTTTAATTATTCACTGGTCACACGATTCACTTCTTGTAAAGAAGTGAGTCCGTTCATGACCTTAATTAAGCCCGAACGTCGAAGATTCTTAAACCCTAGTCTTTCAGATGCAGCTGCAATCTCTAATGCATTGCCATCATCCATAATAATCTTCGAAATTTCAGGTGTCACTTTCATGACTTCATAAATACCGACACGTCCTTTATAACCATCACGGCACTCAGGACAACCGACAGGTTGATAAATTTTAAAATCTGGATCTGCTAAATCCTGTTCTGTGAATCCCATTTCTAACAAACTTGGTTTAGGAATATCAGCAGGTACTTTACAGTGCACACACAGTCGTCTAGCAAGTCGTTGAGCAATGACGAGATTCACCGAAGTTGCAATATTAAAAGAGGGAACCCCCATATTGCGCAAACGGGTTAAGGTTTCAGGAGCACTATTGGTATGAAGTGTAGACATCACCATGTGGCCTGTTTGTGCTGCCTTAATTGCAATTTCAGCTGTTTCGAGATCTCGAATCTCCCCGACCATAATAATATCAGGATCTTGACGAAGGAATGATTTTAATGCGACTGAGAAGCTTAAGCCCACTTTATAGTTGACGTTGACCTGATTAATGCCTTCTAAGTTAATTTCTACGGGATCTTCTGCTGTAGAGATGTTGGCATTTTCAGTATTTAAAATATTCAATCCTGTATAAAGCGATACTGTTTTACCAGAACCTGTTGGACCCGTAATCAGTAACATGCCTTGAGGCTTCTCAAGTGCCTCAAGAAATAAAGCTTTCTGATCTTCTTCATAACCTAATGCATCAATACCAAGCATTGCACTAGACGGATCCAAAATACGTAATACGATTTTTTCACCAAATAAGGTTGGCAATGAGTTAACACGAAAATCAATCGCTTTAGTACGAGATAATTTAAGCTTAATACGGCCATCTTGCGGAATACGCTTTTCTGAAATATCCATTTGAGACATAACTTTCAAGCGTGAAGCTAATCGATTCGCGAGTTGCAATGGTGGATTTGCAATAGTTCTTAAAACACCATCAACGCGGTATCGAACTCGGTACGTTTTTTCATAAGGTTCGAAGTGTAAATCTGATGCACCCATGCGAATGGCGTCAACCAAAAGCTTGTTGATGTACTTAACAATCGGGGAATCATCACCTGAAGGACCATCATCGTTATTATTTTGCGGTGTATCGTTCTCGACCACGTTAACGTCAAGATCTTCATCACCGAAATTGAAATTCTCATTTTCAGAAAAATGCTTTTCGATCAGTTTTTCAAGTTTATTATGTTCTACAGTAATAGGAACGACGTTTAATTTACTATTAAATCGAATTGCTTCCAATGCTTCGATATCTGTAGGATCACTCGTCGCTACAAATAAAGATATACCTCGTTGATATAAAGGTAAGATTAAATGTTTTGTAACAAGATTTTCTGCAACGATATCTTTGGGTAGTAACTCAACATTATATGCATCTAAATCGAACAATGGCTCCCCAAACTCTTGAGCAACCATTTCAGCAATCGTATTTGCTCGTATTTTGAGATGTTCAACGAGGTAAGGTACTAATTTTTGATGAGATTTTTTTGAATTAATAATAGCATTTTGCATTTGCTGGGAGGTCAAAATGCCTTCATCAACCAAACGACGACTTAACCCAGAAAATTTTGGCCCACTTTGATCTAAAGTCATCCCCAATACGCCTTAAATTCATTTTATAATTCGAATATTAAAATTATACGGTTATAAGTAGAAAATTCTATACTTAAAATCATTAATATTATCCGAAAACTATGAAAAAATTGAATTTTTTCACTTATTCTGTTGGGTATTGTGTCTTATGTTGTCTTTTTTTAAAGAATTCTAGGTGCTGAATCTGTATCCATTGAATTTTTACGTTAATTTTTTAAAATCCGTGTAGAATGTGCGCATTTTTGATAGAAGGTTAGATCTATGTCGGGTTCGACAATTACTCCGTGGGTTGTAGGCAATTGGAAAATGAACCCAATGCAGGCTAACACGCAACAGCTTTTAGCTGATTTGAAACAACAGCTTGAGCAAGCTTCAATCGCTCATGATGTTTGTAAAATTGGTGTTGCGCCAACTTTATTGGCTTTACTCCAAGTAAAAAATGAACTTGCAACAGATGCTCATGAAGTGTTTGTGGTCGCTCAAGATGTATCACGTATTGCGGGTACTGGTGCATTTACAGGTGAAGTTAGCGCAGATCTTTTAAAGGATAGCCAAGTCGATTATGTATTAATTGGACATTCTGAACGTCGTGAAATATTTAATGACACGCCTGCGATTCTTAATGAAAAAATAAAAAATGCTTTAGCTGCTAACTTACATATCATCTATTGTGTGGGTGAAAGCCTTGAACAGCGTGAAAGTGGGCAAGCTGAGCAAGTGGTGTTACAACAAATTTGTGACATTGCAGGTGTTGTGAATCCAGAGCAATGGGTGCATATTACCGTCGCCTACGAGCCAATTTGGGCAATTGGAACTGGTAAAACAGCTTCCCCGGATGATGCACAAGCAATGCATGCTAAAATTCGTGAAGGATTGAGTCAAATTACACCTGAAGGTCAAAACATAGCAATTCTTTATGGTGGTAGTGTAAAACCTGAGAATGCTGTTGAATTGGCAGCATGCCCTGATATCAATGGTGCCCTCGTAGGCGGTGCATCACTCAATGCAGAATCATTTGTTCAAATTGCGCAAGCATTTGCCCAATCAAAATAATTAGGAGTTCATCATGCAATCTTTTGTACTGGTGCTACACATCATTTTAGCGTTATTGATGATTATTTTAATTCTAGTACAGCATGGTAAAGGTGCAGATGCAGGTGCGTCTTTTGGCGGTGGCGGTGCAGCGACTGTATTCGGCGCTTCTGGTTCTGGTAACTTCTTAACTCGTTTAACCGGGATACTTACTGCTTTATTCTTTATCACAAGTATTAGCTTGGCTTACTTTGCGAAGCAGCAAACGACAGATGCTTATGGTTTGAAAACGATTAACACAACTGAGCAAGTTGATCAAAAATCGCCTGAAACTTCATCAACTGCACCAAAACCAGCTGAATAATTGAATATTTCGCTTTCAATTTTTCATTGAAACCACTAGAATGCGTCACAGCTGCGGTGGTGGTGGAATTGGTAGACACGCTACCTTGAGGTGGTAGTGCTTTCGGGCGTGGGGGTTCAAGTCCCCCCTTCCGCACCAACTTATAATCCAGAAGTTTAAGTTGGTGTTTGCAGCAAAATCTGTTGATGCGGGATGGAGCAGTCTGGTAGCTCGTCGGGCTCATAACCCGAAGGTCGTTGGTTCAAATCCAGCTCCCGCTACCAATCAATCCTATAATTAAGATGCAAACTTAAAATAGGCAACTTAAACAAAGTTTGAGTTGAGATATACTTTTTGCACGTTGATGCGGGATGGAGCAGTCTGGTAGCTCGTCGGGCTCATAACCCGAAGGTCGTTGGTTCAAATCCAGCTCCCGCTACCACTTTTGATTAAGGTGCAACTTAATCAAGTCTAATTAGAAAGTTTTTCTGATTGAAAAATGATTCAAATTTAGATATAATTTTGCACGTTGATGCGGGATGGAGCAGTCTGGTAGCTCGTCGGGCTCATAACCCGAAGGTCGTTGGTTCAAATCCAGCTCCCGCTACCAAGTTTCTAAAGAGGCTCACAACTAGGTGGGCCTTTTTGCACAGTGGGCATTGCTTTTCTGTGCAATAATGGGGGCGAATGCGCCCTTTTTTGTTATCTATCGTGTAGTGTGGACATCAATTGGTCAAATAATCATACTATCACTATAGTTAGTCTGTGTCGGTCTGTTGGCCGATTGAATCGCACATAAATGACGAGAGTAAATGAAGTTATCAAATAAAACCCAAGCATTGTATGAACTGATCGCACCCGCTGTTGAGGCATGCGATGTTGAACTATGGGGTTTAGAATTTACACCTCAGGGTAAGCGTTCGCTAGTACGTATCTACATTGACAAGCCTGAAGATCCAAACAAAGAACCTGTTATTTCCGAAGACGGTGAAATTGATCTTGGTCGTGGTGTGGGTGTGCAAGATTGTGTACGTGTTACCCAACAAGTTGGTGCAATCCTCGATGTTCATGATCCAATTTCTGGTGAATATGCATTAGAAGTGTCATCTCCAGGTTGGGATCGTACTTTCTTTAAACTTGAACAGATGCAAGCATATATTGGTCAACAAGTTGCTTTACGTTTGATTTCTGCAGTGGATAACCGCCGTAAATTCCAAGCGAAACTGGTTGCTGTAGATGTAGAAAATGAAATGATCCAAGTTGAAGTTGAAAAGCAACAAGTGCTCGAGATCGATAGTCACAATATCGATAAGGCCAACTTGATCTACCAAGACTAAATTAATCTTAACTAAAAGAATTTGAATAGTAGGTGACTTATGGGCCGTGAAATTCTTACCGTTGCTGAGACGGTTAGTAATGAAAAAGGTGTTAGTCGTGAAGCGATTTTCGAAGCGCTCGAGCAAGCTCTAGTTGCTGCAACGAAGAAAAAATTCTACGAAGGCACAAATTCTGAAGAAGCACAGTTGCGCGTTGAAATCGATCGTAAGACTGGTGAATACCGTACTTTCCGTCAATGGACTGTAGTAGCAGATGAAGATCATGAAATGCCTGCATGCCAAGACGCGATTTCTGATGTGGACCCAGCGAAATGGTCAATCGGTGATGTGCGTGAGCTTGAAGTAGAATCAATTGAATTTGGTCGTATTGCAGCTCAAATCGCGAAGCAAGTTATTGTTCAGAAAATTCGTGAAGCTGAACGTGCGCTTATTGCAGATGCATATGAATCTAAAGTTGGTGAGTTAATTTACGGTGAAGTAAAGAAACAAACTAAAGATGGTTTCATTATTGACCTCGGTGAGAATGCGGAAGCATATCTTGCACGTGAAGAAATGATCGCAAAAGAAATTTTACGTCCTAAACAGCGTGTAAATGCGATTTTATTTAACGTAAACCGTGAAGGTCGTGGTGCGCAGCTACAACTTTCTCGTGCTAAGCCAGAAATGTTAATGGCATTGATGAAAAAAGAAATTCCAGAAATTTCTGAAGAAATCATCGAAATTAAAGCTGCTGCACGTCAACCGGGTGTTCGTGCTAAAATTGCAGTGAAAACGAACGATCATCGTATTGATCCAGTTGGTGCATGTATTGGTATGCGTGGAACACGTATCCAAGCTGTACAGCAAGAATTGAACGGTGAGCGTATTGATGTTGTAGTTTGGTCAGATGATCCAGCTCAATATATCGCAAGTGCTTTAGAGCCAGCAGATGTATCGGGTATTGTGATTGATGAAGAAGAACGCACAGCAGATATTATTTTTGCTACAAGCGATCAATTGGCGCGTGCAATTGGTTCTCAAGGTCAAAACGTACGTTTAGCTTCTGAGTTAACTGGTTACAAGCTCAATATGATGCTTGAAGAAGAGTACCGTGCTCGTCAACAAAATGAAGCACAGCAATATCTCGATATGTTTGTAGGTCGTCTTGATATTGAAGAAGACCTTGCGATGGCATTGGTAGAAATGGGCTTTACTTCACTTGAAGAGATTGCTTACGTTCCAGCTGAAACATTTGATGAAATCGAATTGGATGCAGAAACGGTTGAGCTTTTACAAAGCCGTGCGAAAGAAGTTGCATTAGCAGATGCACTGAAAGAGCAAGAAAATATTCAAGAACCGAGCGAAGAGCTTCTAGCGATGGAAGGAATGAGTTCAGAGCTTGCTTATGCATTAGCGGCTCGCGGTGTAATCACAGTAGATGATTTAGCAGATCAGGCAACTGATGATATCTCTGATATCGAAGGTTTAGGTGCTGAGAAAGCAGGTCAATTGATCATGAAAGCACGTGAATCATGGTTTAATTAACGAGGAGGTCATACATGACGGATAAGTCAATTAAAGAGTTAGCAGTCAGCGTAGGTCTTCCAGTTGAAAAACTATTAGATCAGGTGCGAGATGCTGGGTTGCCTCAATCTAAGGCAGAAGACACAATCTCAGTAGAACAGCAAGACCGTTTAGTCGCTCATTTGAAAAAAGCGCATGGGCAAGACAGCGGCAGCGCAGGAAAAATCACGTTGAAACGTAAAACTACGAGTACTGCAAAAGTAGCAAGTACATCAGGTAAAGCTAAAACTATTAACGTAGAAGTTCGTAAGAAGCATACGTTCACTAAGCCAGATCCTGAACAAATTAAAGCTGAAGCATTGGCAAAAGCAAAAGCTGAAACTGAAGCAAAGGCACAGCAAAAAGTTGAAGTTAAACCAGCTCAAGCTGAAGAGAAAGCGCAACCTGCAGTAAGTAAAGCGAAAGCGAACTTAGATGCAATGCGTGCTGCAGCGAAACAATCGAGTGAGAAGCAAGAAGTTGCTAAAGCTGCGGTTGTGGTTAAGCGCAAGTCAACAAATAAACCGATTGTTAAACAAGCAAGTAAGCCAACTGAAACTGCAGAACAGAAAAAAGCACGTGAAGCTGAAGCTGCTAAATTAAAAGCAGTCGAAGAAGCAGCACGTCGTAAAGCAGCTGAAGAAGCACAACAACGTACGCTTGAACAAATGCGTCAGATGGCTTCTAAGTACTCTAATGAAGATGCAACTGCAACGATTCGTGTGGTCGATGATTCTCCATTGGCTGCTGGTCTTGTTGGTCAAGCATACGAAGATTCATTTGCGAAAGAAGACCGTGACATTAAGCGTGGTAATAACACACCAGGTGCGCGTTCTCCTAAGAAAGGCGGTCGTCGTGGTCAAGAAGAGCAGTCTTTCCGTGACAACTCTCATAAACGTGGTTTGAAATCAAGCCAAGCTAATAAACATGGTTTCGAGAAGCCAGTTAAAAAGCAAGTTTATGATGTTGAAATCGGTGCAACTATTGTTGTTGCTGACCTTGCTGCAAAAATGGCGATTAAGGTTCGTGAAGTGATTAAAACACTCATGAAAATGGGTGAGCTTGTCACTCAAAACCAATCAATCGACCAAGATACAGCAGTTCTAGTGGTTGAAGAAATGGGTCATAACCCAGTTCTAGTATCAGATACTCAAGCGGAAGATAACTTGCTTGAAGCGGCTGAAGAAGCACGTGGTGCACAAACAACGCGGCCACCAGTGGTTACTATCATGGGTCACGTTGACCATGGTAAGACATCGCTTCTTGATCGTATTCGTCGTGCGAAAGTAGCGCAAGGTGAAGCGGGCGGTATTACACAGCATATCGGTGCTTATCACGTTACAACGGATAAAGGTATTATCACTTTCTTAGATACTCCGGGACACGCAGCATTTACTGCGATGCGTTCACGTGGTGCGAAAGCAACTGATATCGTTGTATTGGTGGTCGCAGCTGATGATGGTGTTATGCCACAAACAGCGGAAGCGATTGACCATGCTCGTGCAGCAGGTACGCCAATCATTGTCGCAATCAACAAGATGGATAAAGAATCTGCTGATCCAGATCGCGTATTGAATGAATTGACAACTAAAGAAATCGTGCCTGAGCAATGGGGTGGTGATGTCCCTGTCGCGATGGTTTCTGCGCACACCGGTGCAGGTATTGATGAACTTCTTGACTTGATCTTGATTCAATCTGAACTTCTAGAGCTTAAAGCTTCTGAAGAAGGTGCGGCACAAGGTGTTGTAATCGAAGCGCGTGTTGATAAAGGCCGTGGTGCGGTTACTTCAATTCTTGTTCAAAATGGTACATTAAAAGTAGGTGACCTTGTTCTAGCTGGTGCATCTTACGGTCGTGTACGTGCGATGACTGATGAAAATGGGCAACGTATTAAATCTGCAGGTCCATCGATTCCAGTTGAGATCTTAGGTCTTCCAGAAGCGCCAATGGCGGGTGATGAAGTTCTTGTTGTAAATGATGAGAAGAAAGCACGTGAAGTGGCTGATGCGCGTATGGATCGTGAACGTCAAAAACGTTTAGAGCGTCAATCTGCAATGCGTCTTGAAAACTTAATGGCTTCAATGGGCAAAAAAGACGTGCCGATTGTGAATGTTGTTCTGAAGACAGATGTTCGCGGTACATTGGAAGCGCTTCATGTTGCATTGGCTGAACTTTCAACTGATGAAGTGAAAGTGCGTGTCATTGGTTCAGGTGTTGGTGCGATCACTGAGTCTGATGTGACACTTGCAGAATCTTCAGAAGCATTCTTATTAGGCTTTAACGTTCGTGCAGACAATACAGCACGCCAAAAAGCTGACGCAGATGGTATCGACATCCGTTACTACTCAATCATTTACCAATTGATTGATGATGTGAAAGATGCAATGAGTGGTAAGCTTGCACCAGAACATCGTGAAACAATTCTTGGTGTGGCTGAAGTACGTGAAGTATTCCACTCGAGTAAGTTTGGTGCTGCAGCAGGTTGTATGGTTCTTGAGGGCTTATTACACCGTAATAAACCAATTCGTGTCTTACGTGATGACGTGGTCGTGTTCCAAGGTGAACTTGAATCACTTCGCCGTTATAAAGAAGTGGTTGAAGAGGTTCGTGCTGGCATGGAATGTGGTCTTGCGGTCAAAGGCTATAAAGACATCAAAGTGCTCGATAAAATCGAAGTCTATGATGTTCAATTAATTAAACGGAGTCTTTAATGGCGGGTAGTCAACGTCTTAAGCGTATGGCGGACACGGTTCAGCGAGAATTGTCTGAACTCATCCGTCAGGAGCTGAAAGATCCACGCTTAGGTGGTCTTGTGACCATCTCAGCGGTGAAAGTGAGCCCAGATTTAGGCTATGCTGAAGTTTATGTTACTGTCATGGGGCGTGAACTTGGTGATGAGCAAAGTGAAGCAGCAAATAAAGATACTCTAGATGTTTTAAATAAAGCATCAGGTTTTCTGCGCCATGAGCTGAGTCGTCGTATTAAGACACGTATCACACCTCGTTTACGTTTCCATTATGATAAAACTAATGCATACGGAAACTACATGTTTGGTCTAATTGCTGAAGCTGTGAAGGACTTACCTCCAGCTGACGATAAAAAAGACGAAGAGTAATTTCAAACAAAAAGCCACCTTAGGGTGGCTTTTTTTATCTTAATGTTTTTATATAAATTAAAGCCATAAAATAAATGCTACATTCAATTTTGAATTTGCGTATACAATATTTTTAATTAAACAAATACAAATAAATAATGAGGTTGATGTCATGCAAATTTTAAAAAAATCAGCTGTTGTGCTCGCATTATCAAGTACCTTGCTTATCACAGGTTGTGGGTACAATACACTTCAAGCGAAAGATGAAGCCGTGACTGCATCATGGTCTGAGGTACAAAACCAATACCAGCGTCGAGCAGACCTTGTTCCGAATTTGGTGAATGTAGTTAAAGGATATGCAAAACATGAAGAACAAGTTTTAACTGAAGTCACAGAGGCACGTGCAAATGTTGCAGGGCTCAAAGTTGATAAAGAAGTCCTTGAAAATCCTGAACTATTCAAGCGTTATCAAGAAGCGCAATCGCAAATGACAAGTGCATTATCACGTTTGCTGGCAGTGACTGAAAACTATCCAGATCTTAAAGCGAATGAGCAATTCCGTGATTTGCAGGTACAATTAGAGGGTACAGAAAACCGTATAGCAGTTGCGCGTAATCGCTATATTTCTACCGTCCAAGATTACAACACCTATGTTCGTCAATTCCCACAAGTCGTAACTGCGAAAGTCATTGGCATGGATGCAAAAGAAAACTTTAGTGCTGAAGCGAGTGCACAAAAGGCACCTAATGTTTCTTTTGATTAAATCAATGATTATAAGTTGATGAATATGAGCATGAGAACTCAGCATCTTAGACAAAATAGTATGAAATTGATTTCATGGCTATTTGTCTTTACGATGACCTGTACATTGCAAATGGTTCATGCAGAAACTGCAACAGCAGTAGATCATGAGTCTGACGCGATTGTGCTGGGAAAAGTGATTCAACCCAATTCAACAAATCCATCATCAAGTGCTCAGCAAAATAAACCAACTCCAGTACCTCCTGTTACTGTTTCAAATGATATGCAGGAAGGAGACACACAACGTCAACTCCCTACATTAAACGAACCTGTGATAGATCAGGCGAATATACTTTCTCCTCAAGAAAAGTCAGAACTCGATACAATAATTCGCGGTCTATATAACGAGGGTAAGGCTCAAATTGGGATCGTCATTGTTCCGACAACTGGTCAGGAAGGTATCTTTGATTTTGCAATGCGGACTGCACAGACTTGGGGGTTAGGTTCTGCTCAACAAGATAATGGTTTATTAATCGCAGTGGCGATTAATGATCGAAGATTACATATCGCAACAGGTTATGGATTGGAAGGTGTGATTCCAGATATCGTTGCGAGTCGAATCATTCGCGAACAAATCACCCCTTATTTTAAAGTCAATCAATTTGGACAGGGTTTAATTGCAGGGGTCAGAGAAATAGAACGAATCGTTAACCTTGATCCGGAAATTGCCCAGCAAGCTGCTGAAGAACTGAAACTTAGACAAGAACAAGCCTTAAAAGCGCAATATGCAAAGGAAAAGACATTTAACACGGTATTATTTATTTTAATCGCTGGTGTGATTGGTTCTTTTATTATTGGTAATCGTTTAAGTGCTTCGGTCGCGGGTGTTACTGCTTTTGCTGCGAGTATGATTTATGGTTCAGGGATTTTAATCAGCTTAATTGTGGGTATTGGAATTTTCTTTTTATTATTTACATCAATCGCACAGTTGATTTTCCATGCATTTTTATCTGGCGGAGGACGCGGCGGCGGTGGCGGTCGAGGCGGATTTGGCGGTGGTGGATTTAGTGGTGGTGGTGGTGGCTTTGGTGGGGGAGGTGCGTCAGGCTCATGGTAACAAAAACTGAAACGACAGAAATTATCACTGAACCTAAGTTGCAACAAGCATCTCAACCGAGCTTCAAGCGCTGGATTAGGCACTTTTGTTATTTGCCTGCGTCTAAACGTTATTTTTCCAAAATGGATCAAAATGCGATTGCAGAGGCAGTGAAACAAGCGGAGCAAGGTCATGTTGGAGAGATCCAAGTGGTCATAGAGGGATATATTCCATGTGCCTTGGCTTATTCAATGAATACTCGTCAGCGCGCCGAACAACTTTTTGCTGAATTAGGTGTATGGGATACAGAATTTAATAGTGGTGTACTGATATATTTAAATCTATGTGAGCAGAAAGTTGAAATTGTGATTGATCGTGGAATTCAAAAGGCAACAACGCAACAAGATTGGCAAGCAATCTGTGATCACATGATTAATGAGCTAAAAAATAAAAATTATAAACAGGGTGTTATTGTTGGCGTAATGGAAGTCGGGGGAATTTTGAATCGTTTTTACGATGATAAAGTGCAAGATTTGGAAAATGAGCTCAGTAATCAGCCAATTATTTTAAGTTGAGTTAAGAAAAGTGACAAAAAATGTCACTTTTTTACATAAATTAACATTAAAAATAAATTTGAAAATTATTTATTGGCAATCTTGAAGCGTTATACGAAAATAGCATCAGTTAGTTAGCAACAACAAAATCTATTTTGGGGATAGGTTGTTAACTTTGAACTTAAAAAATTAGGAGAGATGTTATGAACGCTCAAAAAGGTTTTACTTTAATCGAGTTAATGATTGTTGTTGCCATTATCGGTATTCTTGCTGCGATTGCGATTCCTGCTTACCAAAATTACATTGCACGTTCACAAGTTACAGATGCAATTAGTTTAGCCTCAGGTTTAAAAACTCCAGTTATTGAAGTTATGAGTCAAACGGCTACTTGTCCTACCAACGGAAATAATGGTATTCCTGCAGCTGCAGATATCTCAAGTAAATATGTAGCAAGTGTGACAGTTGCACAAAAAACTGCTGCTGCTGATGGTAAAGCTCCAGTATGTACTATTACTGCTCAATTCAAAACCTCTGATGTGAGTAGTGGTCTTCAAGGTAAAGAATTAGTACTTACTTCTGTTGAAAATGGTGGTTCAACTGATTGGACTTGTACATCTACTGGTGAAAACAAAATTGATCAAAAATATTTACCATCATCTTGCAAGGCTTCTTAATAGCTAAATATGAGAGAGCATCTAATGATGCTCTTTTTTTATTGCTGAATTAATGGGTATGAGTATTTTTGTATTTTTGTATTTAGTGGTAGTGCTATTAGGATTTCATTTGGGTTGGGTCGCGAATCCATATGATGAGTCTAGAGTGCTACAAATCATCCTAGCTCTAGTTTTAGGTTTGTTTTATCTTTTTAAAAAAGAGAAAAAAGAAGTCACTGTAGATAAAACATTGCTATTTTTTTTTATTCTCATAGCTTTGTGGTGCGCTGTTGGAAACTGGTTTCAAGTTGTAGATTTAATTCTATGGTTAAATTTAGGCTTATTATTTTTTATTTTTAATAAATTTGATTTTCATTCAGAAGTAACTAGAAATTCACTCATTTTATTAATTATTTTCGCTTTATTTATACATTTGTTTATACCATTAGTATTTTATGAATTTATAGTGAATGGAAAATTTTATAGTTGGCAAATGAATTCAAGTTCAATTCGTATATTGAATAGTGTAATCATTCCAATCTTTTGGTTAAGTTTCTTTGTTAAAAGACTAAATAAATATATCAATATTCTCTATCCATTCATTTGCTACTTTTTTGGATTAGGCTTGTTCGTTGATGGAGCTAGATCAGCTTTATTGAGTCTAATCATACCTCTAGTTTTGTTGTTCATTTTAAATCAAGAATATAGAAAAGAAGTCTCTAAAACTTTTATCTGGTTATTTTTCGCATTTATAACCTACCAAAGTATTTATTACATTTATAATTTCATTCATGAAATTGATCGGTCATTGAATATAGCAAGGTACTCAAGTTCACACCGTTCTGAAATGTGGACTTTTATGTTTGAGCAATGGAAGAAAAATCCTTTATTAGGAACAGGTGGGGGCTATTTAGCACAAATTCAGTATCAATATGGTCATCATATCCATAATGTTTATTTGAGATTAGTTTTTGGATGGGGGATATTGGGCATTATCGCGCTGGTATGGTTAGGGTATCATTTTATGCGATTATTGAAATCTAGCGTTGATGTTGTGCTCAAAATGGGTGTTTTATCAATTGCAATTGATGCGATGTTCTCAGGTAATTTTATTTATCCGGTTTCTCAAGTGATCTGCGTACTTTTTATTGCATTAACTTTTAGTCAAATGAAGACACAAGTAGCGACTAATTCGAAATATGTAATTAAAGAAAAATACCTTTTTTTGCCAATTTTTATTCTCTATTGCCTACTGGTTATTACACATCTTGGTTCGGATATTATTTGTGTGGGGTGTGGAAGTGCTGAAGGTCGAGCAGCCCCATTTTTTTGGGAACATGGCGGTAGTACAAAATTAGAAAGAGTCGTATAAATTTGACGCTTTCCATTTAATAAATGATTTAAGATAGCTCAAACATTTTTTTAAACCTTGTTATGAAATACTTTGTACTTGCGATTTTTTCGTTAGTGATGGCTTGGCTCCTCCCATACCATCGCTCGCCTTGGCCGACTTTTGGCTCAGAAATACTAACTTTTATTGCAGCATCATTTTTATTGTTAGGCTTAGCAAAGTTTAAACTAAACATACCAAAACCACAGCTCCTGTTGCTGCCTTTCTTAAGTATTCCACTTATTCAATTTATTTTCGGACAGAACATCTATTTCAGCAATGCTTTATTTAGTTTTGCTTATATTCTGTTCTTTATGTTGATGGTGATTGCTGGATATCAACTTTGCCTCGAGCAGAAAAAGAGAGAACAAGTATTTAAAATTACCTGTTTAACATTTGTTTCAGTCGGAGTTATCTCAGCTATATTTGCTGTGCTACAGTGGTTGGATATGCATACCTTCTTTTCAGGTATTATTTATTCATTTAACGGCAATCGCCCGTATGCGAATTTAGCTCAGCCGAATAATTTAGCGACATTACTCATTCTAAGTTTATTAAGTAGTATTTATCTATTTGAAAAGAAAATAATTTCTAGTTTTTTTCTTGTGCCAATGTCTTTAATCACACTGTTTGGTGTGGTGTTAGCACAATCTCGAACAAGTATTATCGTTTGCGCTTTTATTGTGATCTATTGGTTAATCAAACAAGTCAAAAAACAGAATCGATTTTCTCATATCCATCTCGCATTATGGGTTGGCTTATTTATATTACTTTCATCCAATTTAGCATCTCTTGATCAATGGCTTTTTGCTGTTACAGATACTCAAACTGCTGTTCAAGGCTCAGCAATAGTGGCAAAAGGTGCAGGTGATATTCGTCTAGATATGTGGCAACAAATGATAGCTGCAATTCTGCATCAACCATGGTGGGGGTATGGATGGAATCAAACAGGCTTAGCACAGTACTATATTACTGATACCTTCCAAGTTTCACTTTGGTATAAAAGTGCACACAATATGATTCTAGATCTGTTGGTCTGGAATGGTTTGATTTTAGGTGGGTTTATTCTTCTGTACTTTACAGCTTGGCTACTGTGGCTCAATAAAGGGGTGAAGGATAATATCTCGATCATTGCAACATTAATGGTATGTGCGATTCTCATTCATGGCATGTTAGAGTTTCCTTTACATTATGCTTATTTTTTACTTCCGGCAGGTTTCTTACTGGGCATCATTCAGGCGCAATATGCAAAATTGCCTTCAGTGAAAATAAATGGTCGAGTATTTGCAGTGATTGCTCTTATCACGATTGTTGGGGCTTTAGTTACGACACGGGATTATTTTTTATATAAAGAGCAAAGTGTACTCACATCAAAGACAGAAGCTTTAACAGTAGATCAGCAACACACCATGCAAAAGAAAATTTGGTTGATTACTCAATTTAAAGAGCGTGTGTGGTGGATCGGATTAGATCCTAAAACTGAAATGACAGAACAACAACTTGCTGATCTAGAGCGAATGGTTGCAAACTTGGCATCAAAATATGATTTACATAAGTATGCACAAGTGTTGGCTTTTAATGGTAAGGAGCAAGAAGCTAAGCATCAATTATGGATTTTAGAAACATTGCATAAGCAGCATATTGAGTATGATGATTTATTGAAATAAAAAAATCCCCGAAAGGGGATTTTTTTTATTTCAATCATTAAATTTGGCTTTGAATATAATTCTCTACACCTACTTGATCGACAAGATCGAGTTGAGTGGTCGCCCAATCTAAATACTCTTCTTCTTTTTCTAAAATCTCTTGTACTAAATCACGTGTAACATAATCGAGTTGTTCTTCTGCTAATTTCACAGCAGTTTGAATCGTTTCAATATTTTCTTTGACTTTCCGAACATCGCATTGCAGCACTTCAATGGTGTGTTGACCAATATAGAGCTTACCCAGATGTTGCAGATTTGGAAGACCTTCTAAAAATAAAATGCGTTCAATGATTTTATCTGCATGCTTCATTTGGCGGATAGATTCTTTATATTCCGCTGAACCGAGTTGTTCGATACCCCAATCATTAAACATACGTGAATGTAAGAAATATTGGTTGATGGCTGTAAGATGGTGGTAAAGCACCTGATTTAACTGATGAATAACGTCACGGTTGCCTTTCATGATCTTAGCTCCAAACTCAAAATTCAGCCTATCATAGAAGGCTATCGATAGAGATTATCTTAACCCAACTTGCTAAAGCCTGACGAGTAATTTATTGAACAGCAAATGAAAATCGCAATCAAATACACTTTTGCAAAAAATAACCCCGCTGAGTCAAAGCGGGGGGAGAAATTGGAAATCTGAATTATAGTTATAGAATGAGTTGTTATTATTTTTTAGCACATTCTGAACTAAGCGGCGATTGAAATTCTGGCAGCTATTTCAGCAAGTTCTTCATTAATAATACTGCGTGCTTCAGGAACACAGCGTCCACAACAAGTGCCTAGGTCAAGCAAGTCACGAATTTCACGATAAGATTCAGCGCCATTTGCCATAGCATCTTTAATATCTTGATCTGTAATTCCACGACATAAACAAACGTACATTTCTGCTCAACCACAAGGATAAATGCGATAGTTGATATTATTGATAATTATTATCGTTTGTCAATTAAATTCATTTAATAATGCTGTTTAATTCATCGTTTTTCCAGATAAAAAAATACCACCTTATAGGTGGTATTTTCTAAGATATTGAAATTATTTAGAAATAATTACAACACCATCCATTTCAACCAGTGCGCCTTTAGGTAAACTTGCAACGCCTAATGCCGCTCGTGCAGGGTAAGGCTGAGCGAAATATTCCCCCATAATTTGGTTTACCAGTTGAAAGTGAGATAAATCAGTGAGGAAAATATTCAGTTTAGCAATATCAGCTAAAGAACCACCAGCAGCTTCACAAACTGCTTTTAGATTATCAAATACACGACGAATTTGAGCTTCAATGCCCTCAACCAATTCCATGCTATATGGATCTAATCCAATTTGTCCTGAAAGATAAAGTGTATCGCCGACAAGAATGGCTTGAGAGTAAGTACCAATTGCAGCAGGTGCATTTTCAGTATGAATGACTTGGCGGGACATCTATTTCTCCATTATTCAAATCTAGCTTCATCATAAAGGATGAACACTATAGGTGAAAGCTCTAATCTGTATTCTTTAGCAGGCTTGTGAGACTTCTTCAACCGCAAGAGGAGCTGACATGCGTGAAATACGCGGAAAACCAAATTGCATGCGGAGTTCACGAATGATTTGCGCAATTTGCTGACGACTATGAACAACAATACTCAGATAGGTTTTTGAATCGTATTTTCGAACGGACTCGATTCCTATTTTTGATTTACGGCAGATATAAATCAGTTCTGAAATTTGCTCATCACTTAATAATAGATCGATACACAAGTAAGCATTGAAGTTGATTTCTGATTCACCTTCATCTTTCCAGTGCAACGGCATAATATTTTCAGGGTGTAACTGTTGTTCGTGTAGAAGGTTCTTACAGCGAGCACGGTGAACAATAAGACCGCGGCGAGATAAATGTCCCTGAATAGGATCGCCTAGCACTGCATTACAACAATGGGCATATTTTACATCTACACCATCAGTACCTAAGATCAGGCGACTTGATGCTTGATCTTGATGATGATCTTGAGCAAAGAGATGGTTCGCCACAAGTTGTGGGAGCAAATCACCTACAGCAATTTGTTCAAAAAGTTGATTCTTGGTTGGAATATGGCGCCATTGTAATAGTTCAGTCCAATTTTGATCGGTTAGATCATGAATAGACGTATTAAATAACTTTAATGCACGATTTAAAGCTTGTTGACCGACAAGACGCTGTTCATCAATATCTTGGTCTCGCAAAATATTTTGAATAGAGCGTCTGGCTTTTTGAGTGTTGATAAAGCTCAGCCAATCCGGGTTGGGTGAAGCGAGAACATCTGTAATCACCTCAATGACTTGACCACTTGAGAGTGGTGTAGAAAGCGGTTTGATTTCACCATCAATTTTACAGCCGACTGCATGGTTACCTAAGAACAAGCTTGCAGAATAAGCGAAATCTACTGCTGTCGCTCCTTGTGGTAACTCATGTAAGTGACCTTGAGGAGTATAGACCCATATTTTTTCTTGATGTAGATAATCTAATAGATCATTAAACGTGGTCTTTGCACAGTCGCCACCGACTAAGGTATGCAAATTCTGCATAGATGCTTGAATGGCAGATCGGCATGTTTGAGGAGCATTTTCACCTAATACCACCCCAAATCGCGCAGCCTTACGCATAAGTTCAGTTTGTATGGTGAGCGAAAGCGTTGTTTTCTCGCCTTTCAAACGCAGCATTAAGGATTGATTGCCACCTGGAAGAGGGCGGCGGATATGATCTTGGTAATTTAAAACTTGGAAGTTATCTTTTAACAACTCAACTAAACGATCGCAATCGGCAATGGTCTGGAGAACGATTTCAAACGCATGACTATGTGTGAGTTCTTGAAGGTTAATTTCGTTTTTAACAAAGTGGCGTAGCAATTCAATGTTATTGTTTTTCTTTTTAATCCGCCCAGGAATATTGGAGTTTTCCAAGAGGTCACTCAAATGCTTTTCCCAAATGGCTTGGTATTTACAGCGTTGAGGTTTGGTTTGCGCCAAAGCATCTTGAACATCATTGAACATATCTAAATCAAGATTTTGATAGCAGAGGTGTTCAAGGTTGTCAGCCATTTCATTCATGCCGACCAAACGCGCCATTGGCACGAATATATCAAAAGTTTCTTGCGCAATACGGGCACGTTTATCCGGTCTTAAAGCTTCCAAAGTCGTCATATTGTGGTAACGGTCTGAAAGTTTAATGATGATCACACGAGGATCTTGCAATGTGGCTTGTAGGATTTTTCGGAATGAGGCTGCTTTATTATATTCTTTGTCACTAGAGTGGCTTAATTTCGTAACACCATCGACCAGCTCAGCCACTGTTTTGCCAAATTTTTCAGTAATGTCTTCTTTGCTAAAGTCGGTATCTTCAATGACATCGTGCAGTAGTGCTGCCATCAACGTTTCTGGGTCTAGGCGCATATGCGCCAGAATACAACTTACGGCTATCGGATGCAGAATATAGGGTTCACCGCTTTTGCGTGTAATACCATCATGTGCCATGTCAGCATAATCGCAGGCCACAAGCACTCTGTCGACGTCCTTTTCAGATAAATACGCGTCGATGATGACTTTTAGCTGTTGCTTAGCTTGGCTGACCAATGGGCCTGGCATACTACACCTTTGAATCCGTGGAAGAGAGTAAAAAGTAAAAGACTTTACTAAAAATTCATATTGCTACAATGCTCTATTTTTAAATAGAGAATAGCTCTAATTTTTTTAACAAATTTTTTCAATTTTGTCGAATCATTCTCTAAAAAAATTCAATAAAAAAGCCTAGTCACTGGACTAGGCTCTTTTAAATGCAGGTCTTAAAGCTTATTGGAAAGAAAAACCATCTAAGTTTAAGTTATTTGCAGAAAGTGCTAAATCTAAGCTAGACGTTTGATAATCTTGCTCACGCTGTTTCAAGATATCTTTAGTGACATGACCTTCAGCGATTTCACGTAAAGCAACCACTGTTGGTTTGTCATTGTCCCATTCTACAGTTGGTTCGATACCTTGACGAGCAAGTTGACGCGCGCGTTTGCTTGCCACTAGTACAAGCTCAAAGCGGTTGTCTACATGGTCTAAACAATCTTCAACGGTTACGCGTGCCATAAGAGTTCTCGTATGTATGAAATTTTTTAACAGACTGCGCAGTATAAAATGCTTTGTCTATAGACTCAAGTTTAATCACGAATTCGGTGTGATTAATTTTTGAATTAAATCTTTATGTCGGTGAGCCTGTTGTGATAATGAAAGACGGTTCGCATTAATGACAGACTCAAGATCATGTAAAGCTTTATTAAAATCATCATTCAAGATGATGTAATCGAAGTTTACGTACTGTTGCATATCTTCTACCGCACAACTTAAGCGATGTTCAATCACTTCAACAGAATCTGTACCGCGGTTTGATAGGCGTTGGCGAAGATCAAATTGAGTAGGTGGAAGAATGAAAATTTGTTTTGATTCAGGAAAAAGTTTGCGAACCTGTTCTGCACCTTGCCAATCAATTTCAAGTAAAACATCATGACCCTTTGCAAGTTGTTCTTTTACAGTCGCTTGTGAAGTGCCGTAGTAGTTACCGAAAACTTCCGCGTATTCGATGAAACCACCTTGATTCACTTGCTCAATGAAAGATTCTTTGCTGGTAAAGTGATAATGCACACCATCTAATTCACCAGGGCGTTGACCTCGAGTAGTGTGTGAAACAGAAACGTGTAAATTGCTTACGCGCTCAAGTAGGGCTTTAACTAATGATGTTTTGCCAGTTCCAGAAGCAGCTGAAACGACAAACAAGAGACCCGACATGATATTTTTCCTGATATGATAAAATATCTTCTCTATTTTAGAGCAGAGTGCTTTTAAACTAAATAGCAATTCGCATTTGTTTTAAAAAATATTCTGATTCATTGACCAAATTTTAGCGATCGTTTGAGGGTCTTATGGAAATTGTTTTAGCTAATCCACGTGGTTTCTGTGCTGGTGTAGACCGCGCTATTGCGATCGTTAATCGTGCACTTGAAAGCTTTAATCCTCCCATTTACGTTCGTCATGAAGTGGTACATAACAAATTTGTTGTGGACGATTTACGCCAACGTGGTGCAATTTTTGTAGATGAATTAGATGAAGTTCCTGATGACAATATTGTGATTTTTAGTGCACATGGTGTATCAAAAGCTGTACAACAAGAAGCTGAGCGCCGTGGATTAAAGGTATTTGATGCCACATGTCCTCTCGTGACAAAAGTGCATATCGAAGTAACAAAATATGCGCGTGAAGGGATTGAAGCTATTCTGATTGGTCATGAAGGGCATCCAGAAGTTGAAGGCACCATGGGTCAATATGATCTAAAAAATGGTGGTGCAATTTATCTGGTTGAAGATGAAGATGATGTTGCTGCTTTACAGGTGAATAATCCTAATAAGTTAGCATTTGTCACTCAAACGACACTTTCAATTGATGATACTGCAAAGGTCATTGATGCATTGCGTGCTAAATTCCCAGCGATCCAAGGGCCGCGTAAAGATGATATCTGCTATGCAACTCAAAACCGTCAAGATGCGGTCCGTGATTTAGCGACTCAATGTGATGTCGTTTTAGTTGTTGGTTCTCCAAACTCTTCGAACTCTAATCGTCTTCGTGAATTGGCAGAGCGAATGGGTAAGCATGCTTATCTCGTAGATAATGCGGATGAGCTGAAAAAGGAATGGTTTGCTGAAACCACTAAAATTGGTGTTACCGCAGGTGCTTCAGCACCTGAAATTTTGATTAAACAAGTGATTCAGCGTCTACAAGATTGGGGCGCTACGTCACCACAGGAATTAAATGGGCGAGAAGAGAACATAACCTTTAGCTTGCCTAAAGAATTGAGAATTCAAGTTACTCAAGCTTAATAATGAATTATCAATGACATAGCAGGATAAGTGAACAGATTGCAAAAGCGTGATCTTATCCTCATTTTAATACCATTTGTCATAACTGTGTTGGTTTTATAATTATAAAATATTACTTTTGTAACATTAATAAATAAATACAAAAGTTTGAATATGAAAGACTTACAACGGGGCTTTACCATTATTGAGCTGTTGATTACCACAATTGTGCTATCAATCACAGCAACCATGGCTATTCCATCTTTTAAAAATCTTGTTGCGCAATATCGCCTAAATTCAGATGTGCGTGAATTATCAAGCGTGCTGATGATGGCGCGTAATCAAGCAACATTGTTAAGAAAAGATGTGACTGTAGATCTTAAGTCGAATCAATCAGATAGCAGTACAATCTTTCATTGGACACCCAAAGCGCAAAATAAATTGACTTCATCACAAGAAAAAGTCACATTCTGGATGGATGGGGGAATTTCTGACTTTACATCTGACATAAATTTTTCTATTTGTAATAAGGTGTTAGGTGTTTCTAAAACGATAGCAATAACAAGAATGGGAACACAATATTTAAAAGCAGAGGGGACATGCTAATGCGTGCTGCGCAACAGGGGGTAGGAATGATCGAAATTCTAGTTGCCTTATTGGTTTTGGCCATTGGGGTATTGGGGTTTTCATTTTTACAAATGCGCGCAATTGATGCTTCACATGAAGCAATGTCTAAATTACAAGCCATGAATTTAGCGCGTGACTTATCTGAGAAGATACGTGCGAACTCAAATGCTTATACTCAGTATCAAGCCAGAATAAATGCAGAAACACAAACAACTACAGCCAAATCATGTGTGCAAAAAGGAACGACGAATCCATGTGTTCAAGCAGCCGATTTTGCCCATTATGATGCTGCCCAGATAATAAAAAATGCCAATGGTCTTGGTATGAGTATCAAAATGCCGAATTGCCAAGTCAGTAATAATTTGCAATCTCGCCGATGCATTTACGTAGCCTGGGGAAAAACAAAACCTATCGATGATGCTTCTGCAAAAGATGCATGTACCCATGGTGGAAGTTATTTACCAAAAGCGCAATGCATCGTTATGGAGCTTTATTGATGCAGCATCGTAGGTATACACAAAAAGGTTTGACGCTAGTCGAGCTTATGATCGCTTTGGTGCTTGGATTATTGATTACCGCTGCTGCGGTACATCTGTTTTTTACAGGGCAGATGGGATTCACGATGCAGAAAGGGATGTCGGAGGTTCAAGATAACGGCAACTTCGGTCTGCGCTTTCTTACTTATGAAATTCGTAAAGCAAATTATGGTCAAGTAAATATCATAAATGATCGTTTGACGCATGGTGGCATTGTTATCACTTCAGCTCAGTCTCCAGTGGTGCCTACATCTGGTGATTTGGCATTTAATGCGACCAATATTCCCGTCAATATTTCACGAAATATTCCAAATACGGAGGTTGTGCCTGTATCGCAATCTGGTATGCCGAGTAATATAGAGTTGGTTTCCGCTGAATCTTCACAACCTGCTCAAGCGGGAATGAGCGACCAATTGGTCATGCAGTTTTATGCTGATACACAAGGTGTGGATTGTGAAGGTAATAATTACGATGCTGGACGATATATTGTTCAACGTTTTTTTCTACGTAAAGATGCAAATGCAAATATTCAAAAAGAACCACACGATGCATTGGTCTTGGCCTGTGAAGCAGGGTGGTACACGCGTAACAGCACTCAAATTTTAAAAAATTTTAATAATAAAAAGACTGTCTTTGGAACAACGAATGGTGAAATTTTGATGCATCGTGTTGATCACTTTCACTATCTGTTGGGGATTTCTAATGACGATAATACGGCACAGCAAAGATATATAAGTATTGAAGATTATAAAAAGCTCAATGTTTATCCACGTCCACGCATTAATTCAATACAGGTCGGTTTATTAGTAAGGTCATCTGAGAATGTAGGTCAAAATCAAGCAATTTCTCCTCATCAAGAATTTGAAGTTCTTGATCAAAAAGTAAAATTAAAAAAAGCACAAAAAACCGTCGCGACTAAATTTATTCGACAAGTCATTACACAAACGATCGCGATTCGAAATGGTATGAGTGTGATGGATTCAGCGGAGGGCTTATGATTCAACATCAACGTGGTGCAACGCTGATTGTGGTACTGATTATGTTAGTTCTGCTCACCATTATTGGTACTTGGGCGATTCGACAAAGTATGGTGAGTTTGAATATCACCACCAACAGCCAAGCGCAACAATTGTTAATGCAATCTTCCGATACTGTTTTTTATCGATTGGGGCATGGCGGCTATGCTGCCTCCAGTGGTAACCCTCTGAGCTTAATTGGTTACTCGATTCAGAATGAAGGTAACGAAGTCGTATTCTGTTTTAGAAACCAATCCAATAGTGCGATGTTTAATGTTTCCAACAGTAGTGTATTGCGTTGGAATGAAGCAATGAGTGATGTCTCAGTCGATGGTGTTTCTGGGTTTTGTTCCTTATCAAATGATGGGGATTATGCCAGTGCTCGTAAGGCGCAATTAACTCAGGTGTCTGTAATCGTAAGCCCTCCATCAGACAGTGATCATGATATCCCACTTTCAAACGCAAACGTTGGAACTGACACTGAAAGTATAGGACAACCTTCTGATACTAAAAAAATAACAGTCTATTCAACATCGCTCTTACCCGCATTGTCTTCGACAGATTTAACGGATGAAATCCATCTTTGTTTGCGCCGACCACATACAGCACCATTGGTGGGTAATGCACAAACCATTTCGTCCTGTTTAAAGGAAATTGGTGTGCCGTATAACACCCAAATTCAAAGTTACATTTTTGATGCTTATCAGCGCGCTGAATCTTAATGGGGATGTGTTGTGAATAAAAAGATAAAGAATCATTTTACAAAAAAGATGATTGCGCAAAGTATTGCAGTCGTGATGGCATTGGGTGCGATCCCAATGCAAATGAACGCCAGTGATCTACAAATTTATCAAAATCCTGTAGCAAAAAATAATCCGATTATCATGTTGGCGATTGATAACTCGATGAGTATGAGTGCAGTAGATGCAACTTATAAAGGTCAAAGTGTTAGCCGTTTAAATGCCTTAAAAAACTCATTGGTAGATGCCTTAAATGCAAAGGACTTATCAGGAAATTATCGTATTCCAGATAATGTTTATATTGGGGTGTCGGTGTTTACGTCAACGGGTGAAATAGGGACAACAGAAGATTGGTTAAGCTATGGTGAAAATGCTCGTTCATCTAAAATCTTACTAGAAGCAAAACAACTTACACCTGCTCACCGTACGGATTTAATCAATAAAATTAATAGTATTGGAGCCGTAGGTAGTACGCCCACACCACTATTACTCTCAGAAACTTATGCGTATTTACTAGGAAATCGTACCTTTGGGGCTAACCTAAAAGGCATCGATTTACTTCCTTCATCTAAATATTCTAATTATAGCCGTGGTTTATCTGGAGCATCATTTGCGCCAGCGGACATTCGCAAAGCGGATGGTAGTTATAGAGCGCCACTCAACAAGTTGAATAACAGTGATGCCCAATGTAGTACGCAAGGTGTTTTTTTCTTAACAGATGGGGCGCCAGTTGGTTTGAGACCAAAGACGGTACTCCCTGTCATGCAAAATGCGTTGGCAGATGACAGCTTTACTTGTGAAGGCTCGCCCTTAAAAGATGTCTATTACAATTACGGTAATGCCAAAGGTGCCAGTGGTGCCGCGACCTTCAATGGCGAGTTTAAGGAAATGGCGACGCAGCCATATCGTTTTTATGAAGATGATATTGGTAATGCTGTGTCAGCCAATCAAACCACCTGGCAAAACCGTAGTTCATGGGCTTGTGTGGGTAAGATGGTTCAGCGTTTGGCAAATCAAACACAGATGACCAGCGATGCGAATCAGAAGCGTGTTTATACATCTACTGTAGGTTTTGGTCCCTTATTCCAAAAGCATCCACGAGAAACCTGTCGTGATTATGACAATGACGGTCTATACGATCATTGTACTTTTGATAGTAGCTATACAGGTTCTGGAAATGACATTTCCAATAGTATGAATGCTCAAGCATTAAAACAGTTGGGGAATGTGATTGGTAAAGGGGATACCTACGGGACTCGCCAAGAAATTGGGGGGTATACCCAAGCGACTTCTGGTGAAGATATTCAGAATGCATTGAATACCTTCTTGGTTGCCGTCTCTCACGGTAACTTTGAGGCTGCTAGTTTTGGTACTTATGTGGTGCCATTTGACCGTTTATCAACAAGTTCAGCATATCCTTATGTGTTCGCACCGCAGTTTCAACCACAGGTGAGCACAGCAAATTCGGTATTGGCTTCCACACATCAATTATGGTTAGGGAACTTAAAGAAATACAGTATTAACGCTCAAGCTGTGATGATTGATCGTGGGGGGAAAGAGGTACTTGATCGATCAGGTGCAATACGAACCAATACGCATGATTTTTGGAACAATACTGGAATAGATGATGGTTTGAGTGCAATTCAAGGGGGCGTGTTCTCTCGGATTGCCACACCTTCACCACTAGCAGGTGTTACTGCTACAGACAAAATAAAAACGCGCCCTTTATTCACCAATGCAACGATTGCCACAACGGGTGATCAAGCAAAACGATTGGTAGGTTCTGAGAATGGACAACTGACGAAATTAACGACACAGAATGTGCTAGCCGCGACCTATATTGATTCAACCAAGTCGGGGTGGCGACAAAATGTATATCAACCCTATTTACTGTCGGCTTTGGGTTATCGACTTGATAAAAACTACTTAAGTAGCTTACCTGCTGGATACATTTGGAATGATCTAAATAAGGTTAAAGATCTTAAGGTGATGCAGCAAATGGGAGGCGTTGTTCACTCGGAACCATTGTTGGTGACGCTCGAAGCAAAATATAACGCGGGGTCTGGTACCATTTTAGCGAATACCCGTAATGCGACTCATCGAAAAGATTACGTGGTATTTGGGACGATGCAAGGATTATTGCATGTTGTGGATCAAGAAACTGGTGAAGAGGCATTTAGTTTCTTAGCTCATGAAATGGTTCAAGATCCAAGTCGACGAGACGCGTTACTTGAACAGTCCAATACATTATTGTCATCTGCGCATCCTATTTATGGCATGGATGGATCATGGACTTCAGATGTTCAATATAAGATTGATCAGAACAACAATAAGTTTATTGCTGCGAAAGCCAACATTTATGGTGGTATGCGCATGGGTGGGCGTAGTTATTATGCCTTGGATATGAAAAATCCGAACCAACCTGAATTACTTTTCCATGTTGATCCAAGTTCTGGAACGATAAAGAGTAAATCAACATCAGTGAGCGGCACAAATCAATCAGATGCCTTAAAAGCTATGGGATATAGTTGGTCTAAACCTACCATTGCTAAAATTCGTTTTGACGGCAAAGTTAAAACGGTCATGATTGTGGGTGGTGGCTATGATATGGCCTATGAAACGGATGGTTATCAGCCTCAATCTGCATTAACTGGTCAACGAGCTAATCAAGGGGCGGGTGTCTATATTTTTGATGCTGAAACGGGCGAATTATTGTGGAATGCACGCTATGGCAACCAATCGAATCAAACCAGTGTTGATGTTAAGCATGCTGAGATGAAATATAGTGTGGTCAGTCAAATTAAAGCATTTGACCGCAATACGGATGGTTTGATCGATCACCTATATTTTGGTGATTTAGGTGGGCAAGTGTGGCGCGTCGATCTCAATAATCGTCTTGGAACGAATACAACCGCGTTTGGACGAGTGACACGTCTTGCTGATTTTAGTGCGTATCACCAACGTTTTTATGAAATGCCTGCTTTGACCATCCATGATCTGAATGGTGAGCGATTTGGTGCGGTGAGTATTGCGTCAGGAAATCGCAGCTTTCCATTAAATACCAGCAATATTTATGACAATCGAGTCTATGTGTTACATGATTATGACTTGGCACAACCGAATTTGTTTCAAGCGAATTTTGCTAAAACACAAAACCTTACCGAAGCTCATTTAACTGCATGGTCTAATTTATCAGGTACAACAGTGCCACATCTGATGAACCGTAATAAGCGTGGTTGGTTCTATGTGCTGCAACGAACAACGGCTAAAAACGAAACAGCGAATACTGGTACAGTTAAAGCATTAAATGGTTATATTGCGATCGCAAATAGTCCAAGTCATTCAGATTTATATGTGTCTTTATACAATCCAAATGATGCATCGTCACAACAACCGAACCAATGTACTGGGGGCATTAAAGGAGCAAGTCGTACCTTAAAGCTTTGCTTGCCGTATGGTGTTTGTGGAGATGCTGGATCAACGTCTAATCTTCAAAATAAAATTGTGGCAGAAATCTCAGACACTAAGTCTGATGGGATTAGTAAGCTAAACAGCGTACCTATTGTCCAGAATGGTAAAAAGAAAACGACTTTGCTGGGCGGTGGTTATACCAACTACATCACAACCAAAGTGCTGAAAGCTTATAACTGGTTTGAGCGTCAGTAGGTGGTTACCATGAATCAAAAAGGTTTTACGCTGATTGAGTTGATGGTTGTTGTAGTGATAATTGCCATATTGATGACAATCGCAGTGCCATCATACCAAAGTTATTTAAAACGTAATGCTGCTGCACAGGCTCAGCAAGAAGTATCCAAAATTATTGAACAACTAGAACGCTATAAAAGTCGCAGTTTTTCCTATCGAGGTTTTGATGCGAAGTATATTTACGATCAAGATACTTCAATGACGAGTATTTCCCTGCCTGATGCGAAGAAACCAAAATATGTGATTAGTATTGCCGATATCAGTGAAAAAAAACCTAAAACCTTATTAAGTTCAGATCAGGGCTTGGGACGGGCATGGGGGATTCGAGCTGTACCAACGCAGACAGGCTATGATGCGTTTTTGGCGACGAGTCAGGGTATTCGTTGTAAAACAGAATATTTGGTGGAAAATGACTTAAAAGAAGTCAATGCATATACAGGATGTGGTGCAAATGCAAAACAATGGTAATTCAGGATTTACTTTAGTAGAGATTATGATTGCAGTGGTCATCATTGGAATTTTAGCCATGATTGCCTATCCGTCCTACCAAGAATATGTTCGTAAAACTAAACGTGTCGAAGTAAAAACCACATTGGCAGATATTGCAGCTCGACTTCAGCACTATCAGGCTGCGAATTACAGTTATATTAAATCGGATGGCAAAGCAGTCACGTTAGCTGAATTGGGATTTCAGACCAATGCGCAAAATCGAGTTGAAGTTCCGCATTATGATCCTGTCTATACGGTTGGTATATCAGATGTAACCAACAACAGTTGGGTGTTGAGTGCAGTGCCTGTGAGTGGAAAATTGATGCAAACAGATGGTCACTTTGTCATAAATGAAGCCAATGAAAAATGTTGGGTGAAAGCAGCTTCTTGTACGCCTTCTTCAAGTACAAACTGGGATGGAAAATAAATTTAAATTCAAAAATGTGGATAAATAATTTTTGAGCTTTCAATCGGATCAAAGTTCACGTAAAATACTGCCCTCTATGAAAGGGGTTTGAAATGTATCGATGGTCGGTGCAGGGATAATCCGTAAAAACTATAAGGTTCTATCATGGTTGTTATTCGTCTTGCACGCGGTGGTGCTAAAAAACGTCCGTTCTATCAAATCATCGTGACTGATAGCCGTAATGCACGTGACGGTCGTTTCATCGAACGTATCGGTTTCTTCAACCCTACAGCTCAAGGTAAAGCAGAAAAACTTCGTTTAGATGCTGATCGTTTCGCTCACTGGGTTGCTCAAGGTGCTCAACCTTCTGAACGTGTTGCTTCATTAGCTGCTCAAGCTAAAAAAGCTGCAGCTGCTGTTTAATACGGTAGAAGCTAGCCCATGACACCAACACAGAATGTTCCCGAAGATCGTATTCAGATTGGACAGCTACGTTCAGCTTATGGATTAAATGGGTGGCTCTGGGTCTATTCCAATACAGAACCTATGAGCAACATATTTGACTATCTGCCTTGGTACATCGAGACCAAAGCAGGTTGGCAAATTGTAGATGTGAAACGTTGGAAGCCACATGGTAAAGGCTTAGTTGTTTCGCTGAAAGGTGTGAGTGATCGTACTGCAGCAGACAATTTAGTTGGCGCAAATATCTGGATTTCTAAATCGCAACTGCCTCAACCAGGCGTGGACGAGTATTATTGGTCTGATCTAAAGGGTCTAACAGTGTTAGGTCTGGATGATGAAGAGCAAGAAGTCAATCTTGGTCAAATCCACGAATTGTTTGAAACAGGTGCTAACGATGTGATGGTAGTTCGCGCAACTGCTGACAGTGTCGATGGCGAAGAGCGAATGATTCCATGGCATAAAGATGTGGTGCAACGCGTTGATCTCGAAACTGGTCGTATCTATGTCAATTGGGGCGTAGATTACTAATATTTTCGGAAATACGGGAGTCTGCGATGTTTTTTGCAGTCATTACGCTTTTTCCTGAAATGTTTGAAGCGATTACAAGTTTTGGTATTAGCGGTCGCGCAGCGAAACGCGATTTAATGCAAATTCATTGTATTAATCCTCGTGATTTTGCAACAGGGAACTACAAACGAGTGGATGAGCGTCCATTTGGTGGTGGTCCTGGTATGGTGATGATGGCTGAGCCATTGGCAAAAGCAATTCATCGTGCCAAAGAGCTTGCAACGCAAGCAGGTGCTGTTCATGTACCTGTGGTGTATATGTCGCCACAAGGTAAAACCTTAAATGAACCTTCAGTACAAGATTTCGTGCAATATGACGGATTAATTGTATTGTGTGGTCGTTATGAAGGTGTTGATGAGCGTTTGATCCAAAAATATGTTGATCAGGAATGGTCCATAGGGGATTACGTTTTATCTGGGGGAGAACTGCCTGCGATGGTTTTATTGGACAGTATTATTCGGAGACTTCCGGGTGCAATGTCTGATGAACAATCACACGTTCAAGACTCATTTGTAGATGGTTTACTCGACTGTCCGCAATATACAAAGCCTGATCATTTTGAAGGTTTGGATGTGCCTGAGGTACTAAAATCAGGTCATCATGCAAATATTGAAAAATGGCGTTTTTTGCAGCGCTATCAACGAACGCTTGAACGTCGACCTGAATTGGTTGAAAAAGTTGAGTTGACTAAGCAGCAAAAGAAATGGCTCAAAGATTCGCAAAAATAAATCTTTTAGATTTATTTAAGCAAATATGACCTCAAGCATATTGCTTGAAGTATTAAATAGGCTCTTTATGCATTGAAGCGGTCAAGCATGAAGGGAAAGTCAATCGGGTCTATGCGCCTTAGCCTCTAGCCCCAGTGGATATCAGACCTCTTCTGACCCACACATATTGGAGATACCCCATGAGCGGTAAGCATCCTTTAGTACAAGCTGTAGAAAATGCTCAGCTTAAGCAAGACATCCCAGCTTTTGCACCAGGTGACACAGTAGTTGTCCAAGTAAAAGTAAAAGAAGGCGACCGTGAACGTCTACAAGCGTTCGAAGGCGTTGTAATCGCTAAGAAAAACCGTGGTTTGAACTCTGCGTTCACAGTACGTAAAATTTCTAGCGGTGTTGGTGTTGAGCGTGTTTTCCAAACTCATTCACCAATCGTAGCTAAAATCGAAGTTAAACGTCGTGGTGACGTTCGTCGTGCTAAACTTTATTACCTACGTGAACTTTCTGGTAAAGCTGCACGTATTCGTGAAAAGTTACCAGCTCGTAAACAAGGTTAATTTTAGCCTTGCTTCGAAGCAAAAAAATGCGCCTTTTGGCGCATTTTTTTATGATCAAAACTTACAAACCTTGAATCTTCAAACGATTGGCATGTTGTCTAAAGATTGATACTGGATCAGGAGCAAAGAAGCCTTTAAGCCCAAGTATTTGATTGACTTCATCAAAATGATTTAAGTTGTAATTATCACGAATTACTTTACCGTATTTAGCACTACAAATAGGCACGAGACCATCGTGATTGCGTTCATTAGGCATAATCGCTGTCCCTAAGACAACAATTGCGGTATCTAAAATATCGAGAACATTAGTCACCTTTGAAGAACCAATCCAAGAATAATGATATACGCCGTTAGCCGTTTGTGATGAACCGTTAGAATTACAGTCTTTCGGGATCGCAGCAGATGGGAACTTTTGATTAAATTCTAAAGAACCTTTTACAGAAAGATCATACATGGATTGCTCGTAATTAACGCTAAGACTTGGATTACCTTCCATAATTGAAATTGCAGGTGCCAAAATATCACCAATAACTAATTTTGCTACACTATTAAGCACTTTACTATTTACGAAAGTATCTCCTAGGGGAGAGCCCTTAATACTGCCTGCAACAGCAGTTAGAGAAGCAACTTTCTCAGGAGCAATGGCTTCAACGTAACGTACAGTAGGTCCTCCATGACTATGGCCGATCAAATTGACCTTGTCTTTACCCGTAATAGCTAAAGCTGTTTCTACTTGTTGTAACAGTTGCTCACCACGAACCACAGTTGATTCGACAGGAGACATTTGAGCGACAAAAACACGTGCACCATTTCGTGCGAGGTCAGGGGTAATTTGATAGAACTGATCTAAACCGAAATGTTCTGTACCAATGCGGCTAAAACCTAATGCAAAGCCATGGGCCATAACAATAGGGTACTTAGTTTGCGCATAATTGGTATTTACGTATTTAGCTTCGACATCGATCAGGCCGGAAGCATATGTAAGTTGAGATAATCCTACCAGACTTAGCAGAAGTGCTGGGATCATTTTTTTTGTTTTCATGTTTTCTTCCTTAAAAAGACAATATTTATTGTCAAAAAATATTGTAAAGAAAAACTAAACAAAAATAAGATAAATCCGACTAAATATTAATCATTATTAAACTGAAAGAAAGGGTGAAAAGCTCACCCTTTGTGTTTAGGTTTTATAGCCCTTGGAGTTTAAGTCGATTTGCATGCTGACGATAAACATCTACAGCGCTTGGTGCAAAAATGCTTTTTAAACCGAGTAGATGGTTAATTTCATCTAAATGATTCCATTTATAATTATCACGAATGACCTTGCCAAATCGAGCGGAGCAACGTCCTACAATTCCATCTCCATCTTTTTCAGCCAAAAGCGAAGAAGCTAACATGCCATAATCAGATGGATCTAAAGCGGTATTAAATGGAGAGTTACCCATAAATGAATAATAATGAGTATTGTTGACACGATAAGCCCCTTCACCACATTGGGTTGTAGGTACACCATTTGGAAAATTCTGACTAAATTTGAGTGATTCTTTCGTTCCTAAACTTTGTAGGGCTGCTTTAGCATCATAAGGAAAGACTTTTGGATCAAGACCAGATGCGAATGTAATCACTGGCGATACCAGATTGTCAAAAATCGCGCGAGCAGGTGCTTCTAAAATATTACCTACCAGAACACCTTCTAGTATATCAGCCATTCTTGCTCCTTGATTTCCAGAAGCAATTGTCGTAACAGATGCGACATGATCAGGTATAACACCTGCAATATATCGAACAGTCTGACCACCATGACTATGTCCGATTAAATTCACTTTTTGCTTGCCGGTAATGGCAAGTATCTCTTCAACTTGACTCAGTGCTTGTTCGCCTCGCACTTCACTTGAGTTCATCGTTGAAACACGTGTTTGCCAGATGTTTGCACCATTTCGAGCAAGATCAGGAGTGATCTGATAAAAGTAGTCAACACCGACCATACTACCAAAGCCAAATAAGCCATGGGCAAGCACAATAGGGTATTGGGTTTGTGCATAATTTGATTTAGGTGTTTTGACGGTATGGTTAACGGCTAAATCTTTAATTTGCGTTGAGGCTTGTGCAACAGGAAGAAAACATGAACCTATGCATAGGCTCATGACTATTTTTTTTAGTTTCATTTTCGATACTCATTCAGTGATTCGTTTATTTTTATGATTCAGGCGATATCCATCGCCATAATTTAAGATACTAAAATTGTGACTTAAGTCTATAAAAAGAGATAAAGTGCAAATTTATTGATATAAATTGGATGGTTGACTCATTTATAGGATAGATATGTCATGCTAATGAGGCCTATTTAAACAGTCTGGACCCATCTAGAGATGAGTGCAGACAAAAAAATATATTAGAGACCTTGTTGTTTAAGGCGATTTGCATGTTGACGATACATCGAGACTGGATCTGGCGCAAAGACACTTTTTAAACCAAGCACTTGATTGACTTCATCTAGATGATTCCAATTGAGATCATCACGGATGGTTTTACCGAATTTCGCACTACAGCGTGAAACTAGACCATCATTCTCTTGACCACCATCAATTAATAAACTGGTAATTTTTAAAGCTGAGTCTACATCAAGTGGGTTTGTGACCGTTCCGATACCCGTAAAGGAATAGTTATATATTCCTTGTTCACGATATAAACCTTCAGAGCATGAGTTTTGAGGAACACCTATAGGATATTTTTGATTAAATATTGCTGATCCTGCTAAGCTCAAACTATTGGCTCCCGCAAGTGAGTCATGAGGGAAGGATGCTGGATCAAGTCCCTGTGCCCAAATAATAGCTTTAGACAATAGATTGACTACAGCCACAATAGGTGTTTCAAGGATTGGTGCTGTATCACGAATTTTTAATATAAAATCAGACACTGGTGAGCCTTGATGTGGCGCCCCAATCGCTGTCATTGATGCGACTAATTCAGGTCTTACACCTGCGACATATCGAATTGTGGGCCCGCCGTGAGAGTGACCGATTAGATTGACCTTAGGCGATCCAGTGAGTGCAATGACTTCTTCAACTTGATGTAAAAGTTGCTCACCCCGAATTTCTGATGAGTTAAATGGCGATACACGGGAAGCCCATACATTTGCACCGTTACGGGCGAGATCAGGTAAAATTTGATACCAATAATCTACACCGAGTGGATCAGTGCCAATACGGATAAAACCAGACATTCCGTGACTAAATACGATTGGATACTGGGTTTTTGCATAGGTAGTTTGAAATTTTGAAGTCACTTGTTCAGGTGCTGTAGCAGCGTAACTCGTGCCAATTAAACATGCGAAAGAGAGGCATGTCCCCAAAATAAATTTTCTCATCTCTATTCCTTAGATGGATTGAAATACTCGACAATTTCCGTTGTCACAATAAGAGTATAGCGAAGCAAAAGGAAAGAAAAGTGGATTTAAACTTTAGGGAACAATTTTTAAGATAAGCCTCCATAATTTCGTGATGAGCGTATGGAGGCTTGAGAAGATTATAGTCCTTGAAGTTTCAAACGATTTGCGTGTTGTCGATAAACCGATACTGGATCTGCTGCAAAAATGCTAGTCATCCCCATCATTTGATTGACCTCATCTAAATGATTCCAACGGTAATCATCCCGAATCGTTTGTCCGAAGCGAGCACTGCAAACTGGGACTAAACCATCATTTGCACCTTCCTTAGATACAATGAAAGATGCCGCTTGCATTGCATAATCTGATGGATCAAGGGCATTGGTAAACGGTGTATTACCAGTAAATGAATACATACGCATGCCATTGACTTGATATGCACCCTCGCCACATTTTGTGGTTGGTACACCCGCAGGGAAACGTTCTGTAAATGCTAATGAGCCTGCTGTAGATAAACTTTTAGCCGAGGCAAGCGAATCATGTGGCAGGCTTTTCGCATTTAATCCTTGTGCCCAAACAATTGCTCCCGAGACAAAATTCATCGCTGTCGCAAGCACAGTATCAAGTCCTGTTCCTTCTGAACGCAAGATAAAGTCTGCCATAGGTGATCCTTTATTCACACCAGCGACAGTGGTCATGGATGCCACATGTTCAGGAATTGTTCCACCAATATAACGTATTGATGGTCCACCTTGACTATGCCCAATTAAGTTCACTTTTTGTGCACCAGTAATGGCTAAAATATCTTCAACTTGTTGAAGCAATTGCTCTCCACGAATTTCGTTGGAGTTGAATGGAGATACTCGTGTAGGCCAGACATTAGCACCATTACGCGCTAGATCTGGCAGGATTTGGTGCCAATAATCTAAACCAAAGCTCTCTGTACCAAGACGGACAAATCCTGTTAGTCCGTGTGCGAATACGATTGGGTATTTAGTTTTTGCGTAGGTATTGTATTTGCCGAGTGTCGAGGTTACAGGTTTCACTTCCAATGCAGAAGCATTAGATAATTGAGTCGTTAAGCAAGCTGCAGACGTAAGTAGGCACGCCATAATTTTGTTGTATTTCATCATCATCCTCAATTTTTTATTATCAAACCCTAATCCTAGAGTTAAATTGATTATAGTGATGTAAATCACATTTTAAATATCGAATAGATGAATGGTGGGTTTTTAAGGTTAAAAAGCGAGATAGATTTGATCAAAAGACTATCTTGATCAAGATTTTAATCTGCTTTCAAATCCAGTCTAATGAATTTGAAAGCAATCACTCTATTAAAGAGCTAGAGATTTAAAGTCCTTGTAATTTAAGGCGGTTGGCATGCTGTCGATAAACTGCAACTGGGTCAGGAGCAAAAAATCCTTTAATTCCGAACAGCAAGTTCACCTCATCTAAATGATTCCACGGAAAGTCATCACGAATAGTTTTACCAAAATGAGCACTACAAACAGGAACGATGCCATCATTTTTTCCTGCTTTATGAACCGACAAACGGTCAAATAGAACCATGACAGGGTCACCTAGATCCAAGGCATTCGTAAAAGGCTTGTTTCCTGTCATTGAATATAAATGAATTCCTTTTTCTTGATAAGCACCTTCGCCACAGTGGGTTAATGGTAAACCGAGAGGGAATTTTTGATTAAACAAGGCAGTTCCTTCAACAGATGTACTCACACCAGCGGCCATCGCATCATGTGGGAACGTATCAGCAGGAAGACCTTGCGCCCACATAATGACTTTACCAAAAGTGCTGATGAGAACATTCAGTAGCTCTGATGTTCCTGTTTTATCTGCGATTTTTAATACATCTGACGCGATGATTGTACCTTTGTTGGCACCGGCTACAGTCATCACCGATGCAACATGTTCAGGCATTACACCTGCGGCATAACGAACAGAGTTTGCACCATGACTATGACCAATCAGATTGAGTTTGTCAGCACCAGTAATCGCCATGACTTCTTCAAGTTGTTGAACATATTGTTCACCTCGGACTTCAGAAGAATTGAAAGGAGACATCCTAGCCGCCCATGTGTTTGCACCGTTTCTTGCTAGATCAGGTAAAATTTGATACCAGTAATCCATGCCTAGACTTTCAGTGCCCAAACGTATAAATCCAACCATTCCATGAGCGAATACAATAGGATATTTCGTTTTGGCATAATCAGATTTGACACTTGAGACTTTGATCTGTTGAGCTTGAGTAGCATAAGTTGTCGTAGATGTTAGACATAGCGCTGTCACCAGCGAGCCTAGAATGTGTTTTATTTTCATTATTATTCCTAGTTTTTTAGTGAATCTATGATGTTCTTCCAGATGAACATACAGAAGACCTTAAAAGATGTTATTGAATGCAACAAGATACAAAAAATGCCAATTTAGCTTGCCGAATTAACATATAAAAAGCAAAAAAGAATCAAAAGTTGAAATAATTAAAGGATTTAATCATTAGCAAATGTGTTCAAAAAGCATTATTTAAATTTGGTCGAGAGTCGCTGATGGTCGGAAAAGCTATTCTGATGAATAGCTTTCCATTTGACTGCGCTATTTTGTGCGTCTAGAGTCCTGTCAGTTTCAAACGATTGGCATGTTGGCGATAAAGTGAAATAGGATCTGGGGCAAATAAACCTCTGAGACCGAACATCATATTAGCTAAATCGGTATGATTTAGTTTGTAATCATCACGAATCACACGTCCAATATGCGTGCTACAGCGCCCAACCATGCCATCATTATCTTTATTGCCATACGCTAAAGGCCCGAGCTGCATTAAAATGGTATCGATATCTAAGAGGTTGGTGGTTTGTGCAACACCAGTCCAAGAATAATAAAAGATTCCGTTGTCCATTGGGCTGCCTAAACGAGTACAACTTGACGCGAGAGCTTTTGTTGGAAAACGTTCATTAAATGCAGCAGAGCCTGTTTCAGTTAATGATTTCATCGAAGCATCAAAGCTGATCGGCATATCAGGACGACCTTGTGCATAAGCAATTAATGGGGGAATGATGTAATCCCCTAAAATATTAAATATTGTTCGAGTTGCTTCATTATTTTGAATTTTATCTGCGACCATAGAACCTCTGAAAGTCCCTCCTACACCAGTAACAGAAGCAACATAGTCGGGTTTTACTGCTGCAACATAACGTACAGTCGGTCCGCCGTGCGAATGACCAATCAGATTGACCTTTTTCTGCCCAGTGATCGCAATTACTTCTTCGACCTGAGAAATTAATTGTTCTCCTCGAAATTCAGTCGTATGAGCAGGTGAGAGTTGTGCTGCAAAAACGCGTGCACCATTGCGCGATAGATCAGGTAAGATTTGATACCAATAGTCAATATTGAATGTTTCATTGCCTATGCGAGACCAGCCTAACCAACCGTGTGTCATCACAATAGGATATTTGGTTTTTGCGTAACTACCGATCTTTGTCTCATTTACTTCGAGTAATCCCGGACCTGCGTGGGCAGTGAATGAGCTTGATAAGCATAGCGTTGTGACGAATGCTAACGTCGTAGGTATCAATTTAAGTTTTAAGTTTTTCATCGTTCTTCCCTGTGAATGAATGTGTTCCTTGAAAAGATTAATCGGCAAAAGGAAGTTGACCGCCTTGATCATGAACTTGCTCGAATGTTTCTACCCGAAGTTGCTCTTGTGAATTATTAAAATGTTGGGAACGGAGGCGTTGTACAGCTTCCTGCTTTGCACTAGGGCTCATATTACTTTTTACAATGCTGTCACGTTCAGATAAATATTGATTGACCTTGCTTTTCCAATTTGAGCGCTGTCCATCAAGATTTTCTAGACGTTGTGTTGCTTCAGGACCCACTAAGCTGAGACGCATTTGACGAATTTCTTCTGCACTACCACCACGAGCTTTAATTTCTGCAGTTAATTGACGAAGATCTTCGAGTTGAGAAAGTTGTTTTAAATTTTCTTTCCAATCTTCAGGTAGATCATTGAACAGATCTTTTAATTTATCGGCTTTTTGTTTTTCCGATAAATTTTTATCTTCCATGACACTCATGCGAGCCAAGGTATAATCATGATATTCATCTTCTATACCAAATAAACCTTCAATTTCATAGTCTGAAAAAAATTGTTTACGCAATGATTTCATCTGATTAAAAATAGCTTTGTAATACTGCGCACTTTCTTTGTCATGGTTTGGTGGTGTTAGGTCACCCATTTTTTCACGATATTGAACATAGCGTGACCATAAATCTGTCAGTTGACCTAGTAATGGTTCTTGATAGGTGCTTTGAGCAAATTTAATAAAATCAGCCTTGATTTGCGGAATCTCTTTTTCGCCGTATTGGGTAATAAAAAACTCAAAACAGTTCTTAGTATTTTCATTCACAATCAAACGGTTGGCGTTATCGGTTTGGATTTGACAATTGATTTGAATATCTTGCTGACTTTTACTTGCAAAGCTAGAACCATTCACGGTTGTACTTTGTTGTAGCGCCATATTTTCTGATTGAATTTCGGCATCTTGTGCTGCTCGTTGTGAGTTTTCAGCAGATTCAGCTGAGTCAGGTTTCAACCATTGAAAGAGAAGGAATAAAACGATCAGACACGCCAGAATCAGCAGTGTAATTTTCAATTTAGCTTTTGAATTCATTTCACATCCTATGAAATCATTTAGTTATTATTAATGGTGTAGAATAATTTGCCACAAATGTCACATTTTATGCATAAAAATTTAATCAATATTCGATAAATGGATTTGATAAAATAGCAGTATTTTACTGATCTGAATATTATCTAATGTCTGCTAAATCTCCAAAAATTACTCGACGTCATATAAGTGGTGTATTTCTACTCAACAAACCTTTGGGGATTAGCTCAAATGCAGCATTGCAAAAAGTGCGTTGGCTCTATCGTGCTGAAAAAGGTGGTCATACTGGCGCTTTAGATCCATTAGCATCAGGCTTACTCCCGATTTGCTTAGGTGAAGCGACCAAGTTTTCACACTTTTTACTGGAATCTACTAAACGTTATCAAACGACGATTCAATTGGGAAATAGTACAACTACAGGTGATGTCGAGGGTGAAGTTTTGCTCGAGGCACAACCGATTGAACTTAACGAAGATAAAATTCAAAGCGTGATTCAGCAATTCGTTGGAGACATTCAACAAGTTCCTCCAATGTATTCTGCTTTAAAGAAAGAAGGTCGTCCTTTGTATGAGCTGGCGCGTAAAGGAATTGAAATCGAACGTGAGGCTCGTCCAATTCATATTTTCGCGATTGAACTGATGTCTTTCACTCAAGATTCAATTACTTTGGATGTGACATGCTCAAAAGGAACGTATATCCGAGTATTGGGAGAGGATATTGCTAAAGCTTTAGGAAGTTATGGGCACTTAACATATTTACATCGTATTCAAACTGGACATTTTGGTATTGTGCCAGAGTACACCATTGAATACTTAGAAAGTCTAACTGAACAACAACGTGAAGCATTGTTGTTACCTGCTTATGCGCCTGTGGATCATTTTCCAAAAGTTCAAGTACCAGAAGGTCGTGCAGAATATTTTTGTCGTGGGATGGAAAGCAATATTGATCATCCTGCCGAATCTCAAGTCCTCGTTTTTGACGAAAAAAAGTGTTTAGGTTTAGCTGAAATTACTGATAAAAAACGTCTAGTTCCTAAACGTGTATTAAATTTATAAGCGAACTCAATTATGGAATTAGACATCATCCTCAGCCTGATTTTTTTTGCATTTTGCGCAGGCGCAATTGATGCAGCAGTCGGTGGTGGTGGTCTCATTCAGATTCCAGCATTGATGAGTGCTTTTCCTCATATGGCGCCAGCAACATTATTTGGCACCAATAAGCTAGCTGCGGTTGTTGGAACAGCAACATCTGCGTGGACTTTCGCTAAAAAAGTTAAGTTTGAATGGAAGTTATTACTGGTGGTGGCGATATGTGCTGCCATCAGTTCTTTTGCGGGAGCTGCCAGTGTTTCCATGATTCCGAAATCAATCTTGCAGCCCTTTGTCTTGGTGATGCTGATTGTGATGGCAATTTACACATTGTCAAAGAAGGAGTTTGGACAGGTTCATATTGCACAAACGGTAAACACTAAAATTCTGATCTTGGCTGGAATAGGAAGTTTGGCGATTGGGTTTTATGACGGATTATTCGGTCCGGGAACAGGAAGTTTTTTTATTTTTTATTTTATTCGATATTTACAAGTCGATTTTTTGCATGCAGCAGCTTTGGCCAAGATTGGTAATGTGATGACCAATTTAGCCGCTCTTACATTCTTTATTCCTGCAGGCCATATTTTATTTGCAGTGGGTGCTATGATGGCTGTTGCTAATATGATTGGTTCGATTGTGGGGGTGAAATTGGCGCTTAAATACGGTAGCGGTTTTATTCGTATTCTGTTTTTAATTCTGGTATCTATTTTAATTGTTCGATTAAGTTATCAGATGTTCTTAATGTAAACCATTCTCAACATTAAACTTTTTTATACAAATCACTTCTTAAACCTATCTCTAAGTTATCGCCTAAGCTCTTATAGTAAGTTGAGTGTTTTGAAGACCATTCAAGTTTTTCTTTTTTCAAATCATATTTATAAGACAGGATAACAAGATGAATATTTTTGAAGCTTTACGTGAAAGTCATGATGTTCAACGTGAACTTGCTGAGAAGTTGGTTCAAACTTCAGGGGATACGCCAGAACGCCGAACATTATTTGAACAGCTAAAAAATGAATTGTTTGCTCATGCAGTGGCAGAAGACCGATACTTCTATATTCCACTGATGATGACCGATTCAGGTTTGAATATTACGCGTCATGCATTGGCTGAACATCATGAAATGGACGAATTACTTGAGCAACTCACAGAAACTGAATTCAGTAATCCAGGATGGCTAGCCATCGCAAAAAAATTGTCAGAAACCGTGCATCATCATCTTGAAGAAGAAGAGCATGGTTTTTTTCAGCAAGCAGGAAAAATTCTAGAGGATAAACAAAAAGAGAGTTTGGCTAAAAAATATCAAACTGAATATAAGAAATATAAGAAATTAGATAAAGACAGCTTGGTTTAATCCCATGATAAAAAAGATGGCAGATGCCATCTTTTTTATGTTTCTATGCCATGTGATTTCATTTTAGCAGCGCGATAAGTAACACCAATTGATGCAATCATAATACAACCCAAAGCAACGGCTTGTAATAAGGTAATGTGTTCATTCAACAGTAACCAACCTGTCAATGCGCCTAATGCTGGTGACAAACTTGATAGCGTTCCATAAGACATTTTACTTAAATTCTTCAATGCCAATAAATCCAATGCATAGGGAATGGCTGTAGCCAAAAGCGCAATGACGATGGCTTGTGGCCAATATTCAAATTGAACTAATGCGTATGGATTATGAACCATACTGATCGGTAATAATGTCAACGCTGAGAGGACGATTGCAATGCTGAGAGCATGCATGCCGATATTCTGCCGAACGACTTTCTGTCCAAAATAAATATAGAATGCCCAACAAACGCCCGCACCAATGGCCATAGCAGCCCCAAGATATGAAAAGTTAGTCGCATTGGCATCTTGCCAAGGCACCATCAGTGCTACACCGAAAATTGCCAGGATGACCCAAATGTAATCACTTCGTTGTTGAATTGACAGTAAAGCCAAGGTGAGTGGTCCTAAGAACTCAAGTCCTACTGCAATCCCTTGCGGTAGTTTTCCTAATGATGCATAAAACAAGACATTCATCAAAGCGACTGAACCACTATAAAAGAGAAGATCTTTCCATTTTAAGTAAGGAAGGCGACGAAGAATTTTCCATGAACGGAACATCAATACAACCATAATTGATGCAAAGCATAGACGTAAAGTGACCACAGTAAATGGATCTAAAACTTCAAAAAGCTGCTTTGCGAAGGATGCACTAATTTGATAGGCGATCATGGATAAGACCATGAACAGCACGGCAGTGAGTTGAGCATTTGGCATTGGGAAAACGAAGCCGAATTAAAAAGAGTGAGACTGCTCAAATTTTAACATTATTATGATGACCACAGTGCTTCAATCCATCATGGAAAATGTAGTTTAAATTAAGTATGAGATCATTTTTGTTTGGCGTGTTGAGTGGTATAGGTGCAGCCAATTGAGGCACAAATGATGGTAAACAATGCTAGCCATTGATTCCATAACAATTGCTCACCCAAAAATACAAACCCAGATAATGCGGCAACAGCTGGTTCAATACTCATCAGGGTACCGAAACTTAATGTTGTTAGATTTCGTAGTGCAATCATTTCTAAAGTAAAGGGTAAAGCACTGGCGAGTATCGCTAAAGTGATGAATAACATTAGATGATTAATTTCAAATACGCTTGCTGGCAAGCCGATACTGAGGGCGATCGGCATGAGAATGATACTTCCAACAAACATGCCTAAACATACGGTGTGATTACCTGAAACTCCCGAAGGCCGCTGACCAGCAATAATATAAAGTGCCCAACATGCGCCAGCTGCCAACGCAAAAAATACACCAAGTAAATCCAAAGGTTGTTTGGCTTGGTCAAAGGGAAATAAAAGGATCAGTCCAATAATGGCCAAACTAACCCAAATAAAATCAAACTTTTGACGCGCATAATATAAGGCCACACTGAGTGGACCAATAAATTCAAATGAAACTGCTAAACCGAGTGGAAGACGATCAATGGCAAGATAGAACAACATATTCATGCCAGCTAATGCGACACCATAACTGACAATGGCTGTCCATTTAATTTGTTTAAATTGAATTTTCCAAACTTGAAAAATAAGCGCCAAAATCACAGCACTAAATGTCAGACGTAGAGCTGACACAGTAATGATCGGGAATTGTTCAAACAAAACTTTTGCTAATGAACCACTACTTTGTAGACTGATCATGGCGATCAATAACAAACCGAGTGCTTGTAACTGCGGGTTTATTTTTAACAAAGACATGGTTTTAAATGTATGGTGGTTAGATTAGAAAGGGATATCTTTCATCTAAGTTGGCGGAGCTAACGTCAACTCAGATGAGACACCATAAAAAAACCACAGCTCGAAAAAGCTGTGGTTTTCCAAACGTATTAGAGATTAGAACAATACGCGAGCGCGGATTGTACCTTCTACGTTATGAAGTGTATCAAGTGCTTCAGCAGAAGCTGTAGCATCAACATCCATGACTAAATAACCCACATCGCCTTTGGTCATAAGAGACTGACCAGAGATGTTAATGCCGTGTTCAGCAAACAGGTTGTTGATTTTAGACAACACGCCTGGAATATTTTTGTGAATGTGAAGTAAACGGTGTTTACCTTCAGTCAACGGAAGCGCAATTTCAGGGAAGTTAACTGCTGACAATGTCATACCTTTGTCAGAGTAAGCAACGAATTTCTCTGCAACTTCTAGACCGATGTTTGCTTGAGCTTCCATCGTAGAACCACCCACGTGCGGTGTTAAAATCACGTTCGGGATATTACGTAGTGGAGAAATAAACTCTTCACCGTTCGCTTTAGGCTCTTTCGGGAATACGTCAACAGCAGCACCAGCCAAATGACCTGATTTCAGAGCATCAGCTAAATCTTCAATTACTACACATGTACCACGTGCAGCATTGATGAAGATTGAACCTTGTTTCATCTGAGCAAATTGCTCTTTGGTCATGAAATTACGTGTAGAAGGAACATCTGGCACGTGTAGTGATACAACATCAGCATTGGCAAGAAGTTCGCCCATTGAGCCAACTTGGCGAGCATTACCTAAAGGTAATTTTGTTACTGTATCAAAGTAAATCACTTTCATACCCATGCTTTCAGCAAGTACAGAAAGTTGTGAACCAATTGAACCGTAACCCACAATACCTAAAGTTTTACCGCGTGTTTCAAATGAACCTACTGCAGATTTGTTCCAACCACCTGCATGTGTATCTGTAGATTTTTCAGGTACACGACGAAGGAGAAGAATAGCTTCAGCTAATACAAGTTCAGCAACAGAACGAGTATTTGAGTATGGTGCGTTGAACACTGGAATACCACGGCTCATCGCAGCATTCAAGTTCACTTGGTTTGTACCAATACAGAAACAACCGACCGCGATCAATTTATTCGCAGCTTCAAAAACTTCTTCAGTTAATTGTGTGCGCGAACGAATACCGATGAAGTGAGCATCTTTAATCGCTTCTTTCAGCGCTTCACCTTCAAGCGCAGTTTTACGATAGTCGATGTTGGTGTATCCAGCAGCATTCAAAGTGTCGATTGCGTTTTGGTGAACGCCTTCTAACAATAGGAAACGAATTTTATCTTTAGGCAAAGAGAGATGTTGGCTCATTACGGCTCCGCTACAAAGGCCAAATTTAGTGGCAGTATGATAGCATACGTGAGCGTGCTATATACATTTCCTTTATGACTTGAGCTATGGATATTTTTGCAAGATATAGTCCTTATCAGACAAACTGCGGTTGAATTAACTGCATCATATCTAAGTAACATTCGCAAAATGTCTGATTTTATCGGGGTTTCATGGGAAAATGCTTTATAATGCACAATCGTGAAATTGACTCATCCAGTCGAGGTGATATTTTCTTCACATTCGCTTAACAAATACGCTTTTAAAATCTTGATTAAAGGTTTGTTTTTTAAGCAATCTACAACTTGTATCTTTCTTGCTAGGTCTGCAAACGATGAATGCTCCAGTTGCTTTAACCCCAGAGTTATTGACTCAATTAACGTCAATTGTTGGTGAAAACCGTATCAAAACTGATGCGGACAGCCTACAAAATTGGGGACGCGATCACACTAAACATTTTGATCCAAACCCATCAGTCATCGTTTTTCCTTCGACGACTGAACAAGTTCAGGCAATTGTGAAACTAGCAAACCAATTTAATGTTGCTGTGACACCATCAGGTGGTCGTACTGGTCTTTCTGCAGGTGCTGTCGCTGCCAACGGTGAAATCGTGGTCAGCATGGATAAGATGAACCAAATTTTGGAATTCTTCCCAGCAGACCGTATGGTGCGTGTACAAGCAGGTGTGGTCACTGAGCAACTTCAGAACTATGCTGAAGAACAAGGTATGTATTATCCAGTTGATTTCGCTTCAGCTGGTTCATCACAAATCGGCGGTAACATCGGTACTAATGCAGGCGGTATTAAAGTCATTAAATACGGTATGACACGTAACTGGGTACTCGGTCTTACTGTGGTCACTGGTAAAGGTGATGTGCTGCGTTTAAACAAAGGCATGATCAAGAATGCGACAGGTTATGCGTTGCAACACTTATTTATTGGTGGTGAAGGTACGTTAGGCTTAGTGACCGAAGCGGAAATTAAACTTGAGCGTCAACCACAAGATTTGCAAGTGATGGTGCTCGGTGTACCTGACTTTGATGCCGTGATGCCAGTTCTTCACGCGTTCCAAGCGAAAATTGATTTAACTGCGTTCGAGTTCTTCGGTGAACTTGCGATGCAAAAAGTATTGGCAAATGGTCACGTGCAACGTCCATTTGAAACCGAATGCCCATTTTATGTATTGCTTGAGTTTGAAGCGCCATTTGAGCCAATTATGGACAAGGCAATGGAAATCTTTGAGCATTGTATGGAACAAGGTTGGGTACTTGATGGCGTGCTTAGTCAAAGCTTAGACCAAGTAGAAAGCTTATGGCGTCTGCGTGAAGATATTTCTGAGTCAATCGCACCATTTATCCCATACAAAAATGATATTTCAGTGCTCATCACACACGTACCTGCATTCATTAAAGAAATTGATGCAATTGTTGCTGACAATTATCCTGACTTTGAAATCTGCTGGTTTGGTCATATTGGCGATGGTAACTTGCACTTAAATATCTTAAAGCCTGAAAATTTAACCAAAGATGAATTCTTTGCGAAATGTCAGGTGGTGAACAAGTATGTATTTGATACTGTGAAAAAGTATGATGGTTCAATTTCTGCGGAACATGGTGTAGGTATGACGAAGAAGCCATATCTTGAGTACACACGTTCAGCTGAAGAAATTGAATATATGAAAGCGCTCAAACAAGTATTTGATCCAAATGGGATTATGAATCCAGGTAAATTATTTGATTTGTGAAACAAAATCTATCTATAAATAAGGTCTAAAAAACAGCATGCTTGTCATGCTGTTTTTTTATTTCATGAGAAATTTTAATGTTAAAAAGAATAATTTTTCTAAGTGCAATTGCACTTTCACTTAATGGATGTATAGGTCAAAAACAGTCGAATGAGATCAATACTAAAAATCATAATTCTGAAGCTGGTCAAGTAGAAACGTCGAAACAAAATGCCAATTCTGTTCAAAACTCTCCTTTAGATCAAGTGTATCGGAAAATTCAAAGCTTTGAAGATATGAGAACAGTAGATTTACAACAGGAATTCGATACACCTGAATCTGGAAAATCTCATGCAAAAGTAACTGTCACCTATGGTGGACTAGCGGATGACTCTGTTTCTGCACAACGTGAAACTTACCAATTTGAATACATCAATAGTGAGTGGAAAGAAATATCAAAAGATGAAACTTGGAAATGTGGTCGTGGACCAGATACTACAAACTTTCATAATAAATTATGCCCTTAAAAATTTACTTTCGAAATTTTCCATAAAATTGTTACGAGCGTCATTTGAACTGTTTAAATTCAAAAATGTAGCATCAATATGCTGCATTTTTTATTCGTATTTCTCGTTCTATTAATCATTTTTAATGAGCTTTAGAAAAAATAACATACATATCTGTTCTTTTTTGTCACAACAGTTCAGAACATCATATGTAAAAGATCAATGGCGAACTGAGTAAAACAATGATGATGAAAATAATGACCACAGTTGGTCTAGTTAGTATGATGCTCACGGGGTGTGCTACTACGAAAAATGTTATTTCTAAAGTACATGGGAATGACACTCCTTTAGAGCAAGTCTTGAAGCTACATCCTGAATTACGCAATGAGCTTGCGACTGTTGAATTACGTCAGTATTTTAATCGTGCCGAAGCACCGACCGTAGCCGAAGTCAAAGTGACACAAACAGGCTTGATGGATGACTCAATTGCTGCCGAGCGCTTTATCTATAGTTTTAAATTGAACGATGGTAAATGGCAGCAAGTTAATAAGAAAACGGAATACAAATGTGTGCGAGGAAAAAATACAAAATCTTTCCAAACTGCGCTTTGTCCATGACATCAGACCAGAAATTCGGTTTAAAAAGGCATAGTGAGTTATGCCTTTTTTATTGCATGCACTATTGAGTCGAATAAGGATGAGTAGACGAGAAGCGCCACTCACGATAGCAAATATAGCCCATCGCTAAAATGGGAAAAATCATACATAAGAAGCCAAACAACATATAAGTAATCGCACCTAATATTGCACCTGAACTGAAGGATAAAATAGTCGGTAAGATTTTTAGAATATTTTGTTTGGCAACTTGTTTGCGTTCTTCTGATACATGAGGCGCCCCATAAGCAATAGTAAAATCAATGGTTAGTTGAGCAAGATTGCCCGTCATTAAGGTTGAGGTAGCCATTGTAGATAGTAATGTTCGGATAATGGCATTTCGAATTCCCATTGCAGCAATGCCCAATGTTGCGGTAAGTATTGCGCCAAATTCAGCCAAAGTATAAAAGGGTCTGAAATTAAGTCCCGCCAGCATGAAGAGCGTTAACAGTATTGTCTCTGCAATAAAGAACCCCAGTAAGATGTTCGGATACTTGTCTTTCCAACGTTGTTCACACCACGCAGTAATACCAATCGTAACTACGAAAATGCCAATAAAAAGAGCCCACAGTCCTAATCCTCCCAAGATCGTTTCTTTGCCTGCAGTCACGATATAGCCAGTAACATGATTGGTATAAATGCCAAATAATGAAATAAATCCAACGGTATTTAGCCAACCACCGACGAGCGATAGAATCGAAGCTTCATGATGATGTCGCCAGCGATTTTTAATTGGTATGTAGCATTTTGACATAGTTCTAAAAGCTCAAGGTGTACTGAGAGATTACATCGACAAAACAAGTGTTTTATCGAGTCTGCAGATCCTTTGCTTTGTGGAATTAATCCACATGAACATTAAGTAATTAAAAGTTTCATATTGATCAGTGGTGAATGTTCAGATTAGATGATTTCTAACATTTTATATGTTTCAAATTGCATCAAATTTTGATGACAAAAATATTTCAATTGATAAAACACAACTGAAAGCATCATAAAATTAACGTAGAGGGAAATCTAAAACCGCATTAAACTAAAGTCATTCAATAAATAAGATAAAAAATGAAAACACTCGCTTTTATCCATCGTAACGACAGTCATTTTTCAGTTGGAGACTTTAATCCGGTCGTGTCTGTTTTTTCACACTATGAACTCGGAAATACAGTATCCCCATTTTTACTTCTCGATCATATTGGTCCCGGTATATTGAAACCCTCTCAACTGCGTAAAGGTGTTGAAGAGCATCCGCACCGTGGTTTTGAGACAGTCACGTTCGTGTATGAAGGTGAGTTAGAGCATTGGGATTCGCAAGGTGGTGGAGGTGTTATTCAGAAAGGTGATGTACAGTGGATGACTGCTGCATCAGGCATTATTCATAAAGAAAAATTTAGTGAGTCATTTTCCCGAGAAGGTGGACGATTTGAAATGATTCAGCTGTGGGTGAATTTGCCAGCAATTGCAAAAAAATCGAATCCGCGTTATCAAAGCTTACTCAAATCTAATATCCCGGTTGTAGAGTTAGCTCATGATGCGGGTACTGCGCGTGTCATTGCTGGAGCCTTTATGCAAGTGAAAGGACCAGCATTAGTCCATAGTCCTTTGCTGGTTTTGGATTTGGATTTAAAAGGAGGTCACACACTCACATTACCAGCAGGACATTTGGATACCACACTGATGTATATGCGCCGTGGTAAAGTTGAATTTGGTACAGATGATGAATTACTGACTGATCAGGGAATGGCGGTGTTTTCAAGTCATGGTGAAAATGTTGAATTCACCACATTGTCTGATAGCAAAATTTTATATCTCATGGGGCAGCCGCTGAACGAGCCTTTAGTCGGGCGTGGTTTTTATGTCATGAATACGCAAGATGAGATTGTTGAAGCGATTGAGGAAATGAAGCATGGTACTTTTTTGAAAAGTCATGCAATTGATGCCAAATGATGTCAATGTTTGGGTGAGAAATTGATTTACGATAAAGGCTAAATTTTCGTTTAATTTTCAGACTTTGTTTCGTAGTTCAGGGTTACAAAAACGCAAAACTTTGTCATGGCATTGTGATGCATTTCACGTAAACTACGCTTCCAAAAAATATTCAAACATGTGAAAAAAACATGCAAAAGGTGAGTAAAGCAACCTTAAGTCGGGCAACAATTATGTTTCCTTTGGCATTGGTGCTCTTCGAATTTTCAGTCTATATCTGTAATGATCTTGTACAACCTGCGATGCTTACGATTACACGTGAGTTTGGTGTAGGCAGTGAGTGGGCGCCATCATCCATGTCTTTCTTTTTATTGGGTGGAGCATCTTTGGCGTGGTTTTTAGGACCGTTATCAGATCGCTTAGGTCGTAAAAAAGTACTCCTTGGAGGTGTTTTCTTTTTTGTAGTCTGCTGTTTGCTCATTTTATTCACCCAGTCTATAGAGCAATTTCTTGCATTTCGTTTTTTACAAGGGATTGGGCTGACCATTATTTCAGCTGTGGGTTATGCTGCCATCCAAGAAATTTTTGAAGAAAGAGATGCGATTAAAGTCATGGCTTTAATGGCGAATATTTCATTGATCGCACCATTACTTGGTCCTGTGCTCGGCGCATTTATGATAGACCATGTGTCTTGGCATTGGGGTTTCATTGGGATTGCCTTTTTAGCAGCCTTAAGTTGGTTTGGTCTTAAAGCAAAAATGCCTGAGCAGCATTTGAGTATTCCAAAGCAACCATTAAGTTATGTATGGGATGATTTCAAAGCCATTTTTAAAAATAAAAAATTTATGGGCTTGGCTTTGTCAGTACCCATGGTCTCAATTCCACTGATTTTGTGGATCGCTATGTCACCTGTAATTTTGGTCGAACAGCTCGGTCTGACCAATATGCAATATGGCTATGCACAGGTGCCTGTATTGGGTGGTTTAATTATTGGAAATATTGTCCTGATTCGTGTTATTGATCGCTATGCAGTAGGAAAGACCGTGGTAGTTGCATTGCCGTTGATGTTAGTTGGAACGCTTATTGTTTTGGCAGGTGCGATTTGGCAGGATTATTTGTTATGGTGCTTAATTATCGGCATGACCTTAATCAGTTTTGGTGAGGGCTGTAGTTTTTCTGTGCTTTATCGTTTCAGTTTAGATGCTTCTGAGGTATCTAAAGGAACTGTTGCTGCCGCAGTAGGCATGATTATGATGATTGCATTCTTTGTTGTGATCGAAATTGTACGCATTATGTATGAATCCTATGGCACGATGGCATATGCATTGGCTTGTTTTATCCTTATTGCACTGTGGTTTAGTGCTCCAAGAAAAATTGTTCATCAGATCATGCAAGAAAGAGCCACTTCAGCATAAAAAAATCCTCCTTGTGGAGGATTTTTTAATCATTGTATTTGTTCGAGATGTTTGAGTTTACGATCAAAAATAAAAGGGGCAAAGGGTAGAACGGAAGCTATCAGCCCAAGAATAAATACATTGATAGACCACTTTTGCTTCTCGCATACCACAAATAATACGACTAAAAACAGCACAAATAGAACGCCATGTCCCATGCCAATATATTTCACATAAATAGGCTGATCTAACATATATTTCATTGGCATGGCAAAAAAGAGCAGTAGTAGGAATGAAATCCCTTCAAGTAAACCAATAATACGTAAGGACTTAATATTCATTCTCAAACCCCACAAAAGAAGACATCCTATTTTACCTAATCGTTGTTATAGCAAAGTTAGAATCTATGTGGACTAGATCGCATTGTTTAAGGGAAATATAATTTATAATAATCGTTTTTTATGATAGTAGATTTAAAAATAAGCTAATATGTCAATCATGTCTATAAAGATGAATATGAAGTGATACTCACAACATTTTATAGATCATCAGCGAAATAATAAAAGGACTAAGCTAGAGCTTAATCCTTTGATGAGTCTTGAGTGTAGCTTAGCGTATAACACCACATGCTACACGATCACCCCCACCACCTAGTGGTTTAGGTTGGTCTGAATAATTGTCACCACCTGCATGTACCATGATGGATAGACCTTGAATGTCTGCAAGTGTGAGACGTGGTGCAATCACTTGTGTTTTTGCATTACCTGACGCGTCAACATTTAACACTGGTAAGTCACCTAGATGACCATCGTTTGGCGTACCATGCCCAGGCGCTTGATTTGGATTGTAATGTCCACCAGCGGCAAGCGCAGCACCCATTTTGCCATCTTTTTCAGCAGGTTCACATGAGCCTTTTTCATGGATATGGAACCCGTGATATCCAGGTGATAATTTAGTTAAGTCCGTTGTGATCACAAGACCTTTGTCACCATCTTGGAAGCTAATCGTTCCAATTTGATCATGAACTCCTTGAGCACTCACCACATTTACAGGAATGGTTTGGATTTTAGAGTTGGATTCTTTGGATGCAGATGTATTTTGCGTTGCTGCACATCCCACAAAGCCTAAACTCAGCAATGCACTGAGCATAGAAACTTTGAATGCTGAAACTTTCGATTGCATTTGCATGCTGTTCTATCCTTGTTCCATGTAAGTGATAACGCATTGAAACAAATTTGGCATTTAGCAACAAGAACGATTTAAGTATTTGATTGTATAGATTTCTTATCAGTAAAAATAAAACACCACTTATGAGAGTGGTGTTTCATTGTCTTGATCGTAGGCCATCGTGGCTTTAGGCACGGGTTCTGGTTCCAGTGTTTCATGTAACCATTCACGCCAAATGGCTAAAAGAATGGCGAGAATTACAGGACCAATAAAGAGTCCAACTAAACCAAAGCTCGCTAAACCACCCAATACACCAAACATGATCAATAAGAACGGAATTTGAGTAGCACCTGAAATGACCAAAGGACGAATGACATTATCGGCTGTACTCACGACACAAACGCCCCAAGCCATTACGCCAATCGCCTCAACGGTCTGACCTTGTGAAAATAACCACAGTGAAACAGCACCATATGCCACTGGAGGACCAAAAGGAATTAGCGCCATGATAAAGGTCATAATGGTTAAAAGCATTGGATTTGGAACACCAGCAACGTAATAGCTGACTCCTGCCAATATCGACTGTGCAACGGCAGTCAAACCAACACCATATACCACTGCACGCGTTGTTTCAGAGATCGTGTCGATATAATGTTGGATACGTGGACCAATGACTTTCTCCATCGCTTTACTGACCTGTTGAACAATCGTTTGTCCATCACGGTAAAAGAAAAAGAGAGAGAGCATGGCAAAACCAAGTTTGACTAAATTTTTGGTAATTTCGCTAATCACGAATTTACCGTAATTTAGATGTCCTTGAATCCATACACTAATATTACTAAAAAGTGCATTTGGGTCGGCATTGATGTCACGTACAATTCGAGAAACTTCTTTACCTACAATGGGTAACTCACGTATCACGTCAGGAACGGTGATATGACCAGAAGCCAGTTGGCGCTGTAAATCAAAGAATAAGTTTCGGCCTTCATGTTGAAGTAAGAAGATAGCAAAGGTGAACGGTAAACCGACAACGAGTGCCAATAAGAACGTCATAACAGACGCACCCAATGTAGGTCGATTACCACACCAAGCGAGAATACGTTTGTATAAAGGCCAAGTCATATAGGCGATAATACAAGCCCATAACACAGGTACGATAAAGTATTTGACAATGTCATATCCCAAATAAAGCAGAATAAAAAACAAGCCAAATAAAAGTACACGCTGTAAAGTTGGGTTAAAATCTTGCACTAAAGTCTCTGATCTATATTCTTGATTTTCACACGTATCTGCCGCACATCTGATTCATTTCGAGTATGCATTTAACATCATATATGAAAATGAAAAAAAAGTGCGATGACAATCTGTATTCTTTATTTAGAACCAATCACTTGGATCATCAATTAAAACATCTAACAAGGGTTGCCATTGTTGTTGTATTGATAAATAAGTTTTTTGATTTTTATCAAAAATGTTGAGACCCTGCATCGCCAATTGACCATAAGCTGTTCGTTCAGAAATCCAAGCAACAGGTTGTTGATCAATCTTGGCAAAGAACTGTTGGATCTCTTGAGCACTCTGACTATTTGGTTTGACACGATTTGCCACCAAATGAACTTGAACTTTACCTTTCCGAATACGTTTAATGTCATGGATGTGTTTTAAGAAGCGACGCGTGCTGTCGATATCAAAAAAAGAAGGTTGCAGAGGTGTGACCACTGCATGACATTCTGCAATTAATTGTTCAGCGTGTTCACCTGTTAATGCACCTGGAGCATCAATAATCAGATAATCAAGATTCTTCGGTGCATCACCAATCGATTTTTCATGGCGCCAATCTAAACTTTGAATGTGTGTTGCTGATTCTGGGCGCTGCTTTAACCATTGTAATGCAGATTTTTGATTGTCCGCATCCGCCAATGCAACTTTATAACCTTTCTGTGCGAGTGCTGTCGCCAGCGTAATCGCAGAAATTGTTTTTCCACAGCCACCTTTTTGGTTGGCAATCAGTATCGTTTTCATGAGTTTAAAATTATACATGCTTCAAATAAGGTCTAATCTTAGCTTAGCATTAAAATCAGCCAAAACGCGCATACATGACAAAAGTTTAGTTCTTGTTTAAATTGTCCGCATAACAAGTCATAGAGAACGTCAATGCCCATTTGGATGTCAATGTTAATAGGCGCCTGTATTGGCGTGGTAATCACCACAATGATGTTGAGCTCAACCCGCAATGGCCGTATCAAAGCAGAATATGAACAATATATTGCAGAGCTTGAACTTGAGCATCAACACGCATTAGCTGCTGCTCAAAAACGCAGTGTAAATACCAGTCGTGCGGTACTGAAAGGTAAAATGGCTGAACAATTAGCACCGATTATGCCAGAATTTCAATATTTACCCAGTGATGCTAAATTCTTAGGTGATCCTGTCGACTATGTGGTATTTGATGGATATACAGATTTCCGTGATGGTGATGGCGCGGCAGAAGATATTGAAATTGTACTGATTGATATTAAAAGTGGTGGAGCACGGCTCACCAAAGGTCAGACGGCAATTGCGAATGCAATTGCCGAAGGGCGTGTGCGTTTTGAGACGATCCGTATCGACTTTCAAGACTAACTTGGATTACTCATCCACTACGTAGAAGTGATCAGTTGGTTTTAGTCGCTCGAGCAAGCATCATGCGACGACCTACTTTGGGCACTTCTTCTGCTTTGAAATAATCGAGTTCAGAAATCTCAAAGCCAGCATCAAGCAGTGCTTGCTCGATATTTCTGTTCAAATGACAACCATCAGCAATCACTTTCTGTACAGGCGTTAAAAGATCTTGAAGACGCTTTAAACTCTTTTGCTGTTGTGCATCGTAAGCAACATGTTCAACCAAATGCAAAGTACCGCCGATGCGTAATACACGTTTAATTTCATGTAGAACTTGTTGAACATGACTTACACTACACAATGTCCATGTACTGACCACATGTTGAATAGATTGATCTTCAAATGGTAAATTTTCCGCTTTAGCATGAATATGTTCCACATGGAACGGTGCATCTTGAATACGTTGTTCAGCTAATTTGTATACATCTAGGCTCGGTTCAAGCGCATAGAGACTGTCCACAGCTTGATAAAATGGCAGGTTAATTCCTGTACCAAAACCGATTTCTAATACCTCACCTTGAATCGGAAGCAGAAGACGGCGTCTGCTATCCATCATACTTGGTAACTGCATGACTTGATTCAGAATATGCGGGAATACTCGTTGCTGATAAAATTTATAAATCATTTTTGTTCTTAACATCTTCCATTATTCGATTATTTTACACGTTCAATAAACTTTTAACAGTAGACAAAATTGTGACTAAAGCACGATAGATTGTTACTGTTCATCAATTTCCTTTTCAGAATGAAGTTTTAAGATAGATCATATAGATTTAGGTTAAATACAATTCAGTCGGATGTTGTCCATAGTAGATGTATGTGCTGCTGTTGAGTTGTTTTTGACACTTAGAAAGAAGGATGGATGTCTGTTGAAAAAGTTAGTTCTCGCATTATGTATCGCCCTTGGTGGTGTTTCGGCTTATAGCTCTGCCAGTGTGAAGTCGAGCGACTTTAATATTGCCAATGGTTTACCCCCAGCTTCGGCAGATCAAAAAATTTCGGTATTGGAACCTTTTGAAGGGGAATTTCGTATTCTTGGTTCGAAAGAATATACCGATGATCCGCAAGCCCAATTTTCACCCATCGACTATGCAGTGACCCGCGGTATTTTCACAGAACCTGAAATTGCACGACAAATTTCGATTAATCAGTATGACCGCTATTTAAATTGGAAAATGGCAAAACCACCGATTCACCCACGCTTAGCAACACAGTTGGTGAGTAACATGCACATTATCCCGGCTAATCCACAAATTGCGAAAGAAATTAAGAAAGTTCAACGTGGTGATCTGGTGCGCCTAGAAGGGGAATTGGTGCAAATCAATGCCAAAGATTTGGTGTGGAAGTCAGCTTTGGATTGGAATGGTATCGGCGATGGTGCATGCAAATTAATTCGTGTCGAATCAATTGAATGGTTAGAAAAGCGAAATATTTAAATATGATTTGAGATTGATGAGTTTGAAATGATTTTCAGCTCAAAGTTTTGATCATTAGATAAATGAGAGTGTGGGATCATGAGCGTTGGCAAGACATCCTTATGGATAAGTTTATGTATTGGCGTACTCGGGAGTAGTCTTGCCGCATGTCAAAATCCAGTCTCTGAAGTGCAAGCGGAGTCCCATCACTATACTGATCAGCAAAATTGTCCTGCACTATTGGTGATGAAAGTGGGTGAAACCTTAGAATTTAATGCAGCAGAAAATCCAAGTACGGGTTATCAATGGCAAATTATGCAACCGCTTCATCTCTTTAAAGTTGAAGAACAATATTTGGCGACTGAAAAATCAAAAGCGATGGTAGGCGTTGGAGGTGAAAAGACAGTGAAGCTGACTGCGCTAAAGCCTGGTCAGGAACTCATTGAATTGGCGTATGTGCGACCTTGGGAAGTTGCTCAAGACCGTACTCAAACAGATGCCCCAACATCGTGGCAATGTCGAGTACGTATTTCTTAAGCAGGCAGAAGACTGTTTCTAAAATTGTGTTGTACTTTTACTATGTACGCTATTGTTCTTTCGTGACACTAGTATTTTGACTCCAATGTTGGAGTTGGGCTTTCGCAGTATAATAATCACTCATATTTCGAATTGCATCTTTAGGATTTCGAAGTTCATCTTCGGGAGACTGTTCGAGCTCTTGATAGACCTCAATCTGATTTTCCCAGTATTGATAAAATAAGCCTTGAATATATCTACCTTGTTCCGTCTTAAGATCTAATTCTTTCAACATATTGAGGGAGGACTGAATGAGATCTCGTTTACGCTGAAACTCCATATCCGCATTTAAATTGCCATCTGCTTTTAATTGCTGAAGTTCTGCGTCTAGCTCATCACTTAATTGCTCAAAACTTTGATCATATTGATTCAGCAAAGCAACGTCATGTGCGTCATTTGGAGTGGATTCAAACGATTTGATCGGCTGTGCTTCAATTTGTGTTTTCAATTCAACAGATGGATCAACGGATTCTTTTTGTTCGGTCTGAGGGTTTTGTTCTGTTTTTTGGCATCCAATGAGCATGAAAGGCATACTCAAGCAGAGTGCAAATATCGAAAGTCGAATAGGGTGAAGATTTGCCGTCATGAGAGTCAATCCTCTGTTGGTTTTTTTAATGAATGATCGAGATTAAGTTTAGTTTATCGCGCACGATAGTGATAGGCATAAGTGATATAAGGAAAGGAAACTTCATCATGGAGCATGAGTCCCGTATGTTCAAATACTATCGATTCAAATGCTGTCTTCATTTTTGCTTGGTCTGCCGCTGACATTGCCGCAATAAAACTGGTAGATAAGAGTCGTTTGCTGATGACCTGTTCAACACTGCCGACTTGATGCTGAGTGAAGGTGCTTAAACTTTGGAATTCAAATAATTCTTGCTGCTGAAATACATTTTGCCATTGGTTGCTATGAAAGCGTGGCGTATCGGACTCAAAAGGTGCGATGTAATCTGCCAATGCTTTGACCCAATCCACTGAGATATCTCGTTGGTTCCAGACTAGACCTAAATGCCCTTGGGGTTTAAGAAGGCGATGCATTTCTTGCAATGTTTGTCGTTCAGCAAACCAATGAAATGACTGTGCGCATAAAATAGCATCAACACTATGCGTTGATTGCGCAATTTGATGGCTTGATGCTTGTAGTGTCTTCACCTCAGGATGTACTATTTTCAATTGTTCGAGCATTGCTGGAATCGGTTCAACGGCGATTATGTTCGAGGTGACTTGTTTTAGATAGTGCAGGAATTTTCCTGTCCCTGAACCTAAGTCAATCGCAACTGCATCAGGATGAAGATTCAATTCATCTTTCAACCACGTGACGATAGCCTGTGGATAATTTGGTCGGACTTGTTGATAAAGTTCAGCCGCAGAACTAAACCCATTTTCAGCAGCAGGATGAAGTGAATGTGTCATATTTTGCGCTTTTTAATCTGAACAGTATCTATAAAATATGACACCGACAATGTGATGTAAGCAAGTGAACGATTGATTCATTTTGCAAACCAGATGATGAGAACCCTTTTTTGGAATTGCAATGGATAAGCAAATAGTATTTGAAGACGAACACATCAGAGCAATTTATTTAAAAGGAACAACAGAAACATTGGTTCTCTCTTTTGGTGACTTGATCAGTCGTGCCAAAGGCAATGCCATTAATGCTGAAAAATCCTTAGCCAAATATGACTACAATGTCATAGGTATCATGCCAAAACAAAAGTCATGGTTCCCATCACAGAGCATGCACGCTTTAATCGAGCAAATATCACCTTTGTTGAATCAATTTCAGCGTGTCGTGGCTTATGGTGGTTCTATGGGCGGCTACGCAGCGATTAAGTACAGTAAGCTATTGGGCGCAGCACGTGTGATCTCTATGGTGCCACAATATTCAATTAATCCTGCTGAAATCGAAGACCGCCGTTATACTGATTTTTACGATCCTAACGTCAATGCTGACATGCAAATTGACGCGACAGATATTGCGTCCGATGCAGAATATATCGTGGTTTATGATCCTTACTTTGATCTGGATCGCGAGCACTATGAAAAGATTAAGCCACTTATTCCTCAACTCAATACACTACATTTACCTTATACAGGCCATGATGCGGTTGCTGTATTAGCAAATTCTGCGTTATTGCATGATTTTATTGAACATGAATTTGATGCAACCTACTTTTATCGCCAGATTCGAGCAGTTAAAAAGAACAGTAAATTTTACTATCGAAGCGTGATCGCACATCTGCTTGGCACTCACAATGAAGCATTGGGAAATATTTTAAAAACCATCGATTTACAACTAGACAGTAGCTTTTTTGATGCCAGTCTTAAACAGACGATTACCCGTATTTTGCTGACCAATAAACGAGTTGATGAGCAAGATCTACAAAAGCTCGGTATTTCGATTCATTTGCCGTTTGAAAATAAAACACAACTTCATGACAGCTTTGGCAAAGTGTTGGTCTTTAACGTGATCACCCAAAAACTAGAAAGCTATGAACAACATGTGATTGATATTAATGGTAAATATATTATTCCATTACATGTGGAAAGTACTGGATTGGCCCAGATTGAAATTAAAAAACAGCACTATCTCATTTGTATGAATGATCGCCGTGTCACCAAATTGATCAAAATGGATGATGCGCTCAGTGCGGATATGAGCCCTTTGATTGTGAAAAAGGGCGAAGGTTTCTTTAGCATCAGTTATAAGCATCTCTATATGCACTGCGATGAGTTAGGAAACTGTATTTTTGAATCAGATACTGTTGGTGAAGCAGAAAAATTTTCAGTGGAGTAAGGCTGAATTTTTCATAGTTATTGATCAAAGCGCTTCGGCGCTTTTTTTATCTTTAAGTAAAAAAGATAGAGTGTGTGATAGGTCTCAATCTGTCATAAAAAGTGATATTGTTTAAAATTTACCCGTGTTTATTTTGTAACGAAAGCGACGGAATGACTCTGTTTCGTTGCTAAGATCAGGCAATATATAACGAATTTGAATGATTCAAATGATGATGTATTCATGAATATCGGAATATTCATGCATCTTTCACGTGTCTACTTGAGCACAAAAAAACCCATATAAATGGAATTTAGGTGGGACAAATGAATAAAAAGAAAATTGCAAAAACTGAAACAGGAATGAATCCTCCAAAACAATCGCGTACACATCGTCGTGTTATGCAGGTGATTCAAACCGCTGAAAAACTTTTAGTTAAAATGGGCTTAGAGTCAATTTCAATTCCTGAAATTGCCAATGCTTCAAACATTCCAAGAGCGAGTATTTATCAGTTCTTTCCGACAAAATATGATCTGTTGCATCATATGGCACAGTTGCATTTGCAGAAACTAGTAAGCTTGCTCAAGGAAGCTGGTTTAAACGTCATACGCGAACATCCGCACGAAAGTATGGCGGCTTATGGTCGAATGGTGGCTGCAGCTGTGATTGAAACCACTGCCAAGTTTTATAATGAATCTGCTGTGGCACGATTATTAATATTGTCAGGTCCACTGAACCGACAAGTGTATTTACGTCATCAAATGGAACTCAAACAGTTCAGTCAAGATTTAAGAGATGCACTTAAAGCAATTCGGGTAGATGATTATTTACCGCAACAACCTGACAGTATGTTGATCATTATTGAAATGATCTTTACTTGTATGAAACATGGTTATTACACAGAAGATCGGATTTCTGAACGTATTTGTGAAGAGGCGTATCGTTTGGCGACTGCATATTTAAATGCACTAAAAGAAGATCAATTTTCCCTAAAAGCACAGCGTGCAGCAACGACGCAATCTGAGACAAAAAACCAGTCAAATCAACTATTGTTGACTTACAATTAAGCTTACAATCAGTTGAATTATCATGAAAATCTTGCAGTCGAAATGCAGATCAATATTGCTGAGGTTCAACGTGAAAGCTGTTTTTTTGGATCAATTCTCTCTCGATCAGAATGATTTAGATTTTTCGGGGTGGTATCAAGTCTTTGATGAGGTAACATTCTTTGAGCGCACTGATCCAGATCAAGTGCTTGAACGCATTGCGGATGTAGATGTGGTGGTGACCAATAAAGTGGTGATTACGGCAGACATGATGCAACAACGACCGCAGCTTAAATTAATTTTAATTTCAGCCACAGGCACCAATAATGTCGATTTAATCCAAGCAAAAGCTCAAAACATTGTGGTATGTAACTGTCAGGCATATGGTACTGCCGCTGTAGCTCAACATACCATGATGTTGATGCTGAACTTGGCAACGTCTTTTATTCAATATGATCGTGCAGTTCGTGCGGGTGAATGGAATAAAGCATCACAATTCTGTTTATTAGATTTCCCCATTGCTGAATTGAATGGTAAGACCTTAGGGATTTTGGGCTATGGTGAACTTGGTCAAGCCGTAGCGAAATTGGCTGAAGCCTTTGGTATGAAGGTGATTGTGGCTCATTTACCAGGACGACCTGCAGCCGCTGATCGTGTCAGTTTAGAAAGCTTGCTGCGTCAATCAGACTTTATTAGCTTACATTGTCCATTGACTGAAACAACACGCGACTTAATTGATGCAGAAGCATTCAGTCTAATGAAAGAAAGTGCATATTTAATTAATTGTGCTCGTGGTGGCATTGTGAATGAACAAGCATTGGCGGAAGCACTAATCAATCGGAGAATCGCAGGGGCAGCGACTGATGTATTGAGTATAGAACCGCCTCAGCAAGGCAATGTGTTATTGAATTCGGATATCCCTAATCTCATTATTACACCACACAGCGCATGGGGAAGCGTTGAAGCACGTCAACGCATTGTGCAACAAGTACAGGAAAACGCAGCTGCATTTAAGGCGGGTCAACCGATCCGTCAAGTTAACTGAAGTTAAGTAATAAAAAAGGTGCTGTGAGAAGCACCTTTTTTCTTGAAGAGATATAAATAAACTCAACCTAATAAATAAACTCCACTTAGGTTTGAATAAAACGACAGGGTTTAACGTGGGACACCTGCATCACTGTCATCTACAGCTGGACTAGAGGTGGTAGCTCCACTATTAGGTAAAGCAACACTTTGACGCTGAATGGTCGGTTCTGCTTCAGGTGCTTGATTTAGACTTGCTAGCGTGGTGTTGGCTGATTGCGCAGTTTCAAGGGTGACTGAATTTTCTTGAATGGGTAAAGCGACCGATGCAGTAGTTGGAGCAGGTGAGGCTATGGCAGCAGGTGCTGTCGTTGGGTTAGGTTGACTCAAACTGCCTCTTTCGATGGGAACACCACCTGCACCGACGAGGTTCTGTTTAACATGCTGCACAGATTTAACAGTTGTATCTACGCCTTGACGAGCACCGTCACGTAATGCAACCGCTTTTTCATTGGTGAATTCTTTGGTGTTTTGCCAAGCTGAATCGACGGATGGTTTGATTTTAGCAATACCACGCTTGGTCGCATCATCAACGGTATTGGCTGTATTTTGTAAAGTCTCTTGTGCTTTGACTGCAAGTACTTTGGCTAAATTTGGATTGTCACCGTAAGCAGGATTATTGCCTGTTAAAGTAGAGTCTTGAGCAAATGTAGTTGCTGAGCATAGCGTAATACAACTTACCAGCATCGTTTTCATTATATTCATGAAGGATCCTCTTCTCGGTTCTGTATGGGTGGCGCTGTGACTCAATCGCCTCATCTGTACAAAACTTTTGAATTTTTTATCAGTTTTCAAGCAAACTACATGAGCGATGGGGCTGTTTCAATGTTGAAATGTATCTGTAACGTTGTGCTTCGGCAGTTTTAATGATTAAAGCTACAATTTTTATTCATCTTGCATCGCTTAAAGGCTTTTAGGATACAACACTAAATTGTGTGCATTGGATCGTGGACAATAAAATTAAAAGTAAAGTTTATCCTCCGATTCTAAGACAGGTGTTGATCAAACCAATATATTCAACATAAAAAAGTCTGAGCAAGGATTCATGCTCAGACGCTGTCTATAAGAAATCTAAAAATCAATGCTTCAGATATTGAGTCGGGACTTTTGGTAAAACCACGCTGGATGGGTATTGTGAATTCGAATAGATCGAAATCGATCCCAAAAGCGATGAAGTTAAACTTGGTAATGGGGCAACGCCTTTCCATACATCACTGGAAACCACCGAAATTTGAATACGATGTCCTTTAGGAATAAGCGCAGCAGTTGCTGGAATCTCAACATTGACCAAGACTGGCTTGTTTTTTTCTAAAGGCTCAATATCCGATGCTTTAAATGTATGCCAAGGTTGAATCATTTGTCCTTTGATATAACGAGAACGTGATTCGTCAACTTTACGCATGGACGCTGTGATAATACCCGTGCTTAATGTTTTAGCATTGCCCGTTCTTGGGTCCACATCGGATACACGTACGACTAAACCACTGTCTTTAGAGCTGGATGAAATCCACAAGTCAGCTTGCATTGGCCCATTTAAATAATAGTCTTCAGTTAAAGGTACTGAGTTAAAGACCGAAGCAGGAATATTCGCTAAGTTGCTATTTTCCAGACATGGGAACGGTAGGATAGATGTTGCACCAATGAGAACTTGTTCAACGGTACTTGAGCATAAACCGAAAGTTGGTGCTTGTAATAAGTAGTTTTCACCAGAGCTTGACGTTGGTCGATCTTTTGCAAGGTTTCCACGTGTATTTAAGAATAAACGATCAGGTTCTAATGCTACATGCGGCCAATCCGTACTGACGACATAATCTTCATAACCGTGCACCCATTGTGTGACATTAGGTAGAGTTTCAGCGCCAGTGTTGATGCCTTTTAAATATTGATCAAACCATTGAAGTTGCATTTTGTCTAAACGCGGTACATTACCTTTAGGCAAACTTGGGAAAAGTTGCGCTGCTTGAATATGTGCCCAAGGGCCAATGAAGGTTTTAACAGTTGTATGACCTTTTAATGCTTCATGCCAAAGCGGTTCACTGCGTTGGAACAAATCACGTGTTCCCCCGACAATAAAAGTCGGAACTTCAATATTATTGGCTTGTTCTAACAGCGATCTTTCTTGCCAAAAGTCATTATCAAATGCATCAGCTTTGCCTTTTAGAGCATTGGCAAAAAGCGGTATTTGGAATTCTGTACTGTTAATAATTTTGTCGAGTGCGGTCAGTTTTCCAGTAATCGGGTCTTGCACCAAGGTATCAATCGGTAAAGTACCCAACAGTGTAATTAAACTCATCCAAAGTGGAATGAAGTTCGTATTTAGCTGCCCGCCATTGAAAAGAATATCGCGGTACGCATCACCCATAGGTACGATTGGGAACGCTGCCTTGATTGCTGGATGTTGTGTCGCTGCACCCAGCATCGCAGTGATTCCTAAATAAGAAACGCCATATAAGCCGACATTTCCATCAGAGAAGCTTTGTTTACTTGACCAGTCAATAATTTCATAAGCATCTTGTTGTTCGACTTTGCCAAAAGCTTCCCACTTGCCTGTAGAGTTACCTGTTCCGCGAACATCTGCAACGACTGTTGCATAGCCACGTTTCACCATTTCAGGGTCTGCACCACCTGCTATTGCTGAAACCTTACCTGCAACCCCTGCGCTATAGGCCGTTTGAATAACAATCACAGGGAATTTTGCATTGATAGGACGACCTGACTCATCCGCAGGGAGCGTGACATAAGTGGCGATTCGCGTTCCATCACGCATGGTAATCCACTGTGCTGGCAAGGTCACCGACTTAGGATATTCAGCAGGTCGATCATACAATTGCCATTGAGCATTGGCATTGGAAAGTAATGGGACTTGAGGTTGATTCGGAGATTGTCTAGTTCCGAGTCGGGTGTTTTTTAATGCAACGGGAGTACCTGGGAGTGTGACATCTGGGGAGGTCACCGGGTCGGGTTGAGGACTTAAATAGCTTAAGTCTGGTGTCACATTTGGAGTTGGATTAATTGTTTTATTCGCTATGCCAATGGTGGTCGCAAGTATCGTGACACCGATGCCAACAGCAGCATAGAAAGAATTTAGCAACTTCATTACATAATTCCTTTTTGTTTTTCATTTTTTTAGTAGTGCTTGAGTGAAGAATGAAATATGCATAAAGCAAAATCGTTCCATTCATTTTATTTTTATGTCTCCTAATCTGATCAAAAAAGATAATTCAGATTAGGCTTTGATGTTGTATCACTGTTTAGTTTAACTAACAAGTTGGGGTCTTGCTGTTTGTCGGATTGGCAATGATGTTTTGATTAAGTATTTTATTTTTAATATAAAAAAATATTGATTGGGTCAGTTTAAAAAATACAACTGTATATAAATTAATCATAATTTAGAAGATATTTCTTCTATCTGATTTCTAAAGAAAATTATGAATTGTGAGCATTTATGCCAATCAGGAGCTTTTATTGAAACTGTAGAAACTCAGCGCTATGTGAGACTTTCACCTTTATGAAAAAATCGTGATTAATCAAATTTTTTTACTTTGATATCTGAAGCAAAACTGATTTAAGCAAAATATGCGTAGCGTTAAATCAAAGTCATTCCTCTAATAGATGATTTATATTTTTCTTAATCAGAGCACCAAGTTGAGGATCAAATCCATCTACCAAGAATCGGCTAATTAATCCTTCTATTAGTGTGTAAATTAATTCCGATAAGTCTTGTCGGCCCATATTCAAGCAATGTGTTGATATTAATTCTTTTATCCATTGCTTATGATTTTGAGCAACTGAGATTATAGATTTATCGTCTTGGTTCGATTCAGCAACAGCTCTAACGAATAAGCATCCTTTAAAGGAGTCTTGCTGAAACCACTGCATATGCCAATCAAAAATTTTGTTTATTGCAGCAAGATCTTCTGATTTGCCGATATATTGAAACAAACTCTCTTTAAATTTTTCATCACGAGCTTTGAGAACGGATTCAACCAACTGCATCTTATTTTTGTAGTACGTGTACATCGTGGTTTTCGAACACCCTGATTGATCTCGAATTAAGTCTACACCTACGCCAACAAAGCTATTTTGGTTAAATAGTTTTTCTGCTGTATCAAGAATTTTTAATGCTGATTTTGACATCCTTGCAATCCTGAAAATAAAAATAGTACAGATCTGTACTATTTTTATTTTATCTGTATTATGCTTTTAAAACAATATTAAAAAGGCGATATCAGTATGCTTTCAATTTTTGAAGGAAAAGAAAAACTTACTGCTTTTCCTAAACCGCACGAAATGATTCGGAGCTTTATTGGAGGAACAATTAGTATTTTTTTTCTACTTTTGTTGAGTAAATTAACGGGAAATATTTATATCATGGCGCCTTTTGGCGCAACTTGTGTAATTCTTTATGCAGTATCACAGTCGCCATTAGCTCAACCTAGAAATGTGATTTTTGGTCATTTTATTTCTGCTTTTATCGGTCTATTTTTTCTTAAATTCTTTCCTGATTCGATTTTGACTGTAGCTTTATCAGTTGGGTGTGCGATTGCCTTAATGCAATTTTTTAGATGTGTGCATCCCCCAGCTGGAGCAAATCCATTGGTCATTTTATTAACAGCAGATTCAATCAGCTATGGATGGAATTTCCTCATATTTCCTGTGCTTTTAGGATCTGTGGCTTTAGTAGTGATTGCGATGGTTGTGAATAATATTAAACCTAATCATAAATGGCCACTTTACGGTTTAGGTATAATCAAATCCAAGCCATGATTGAAATTTGCATCATTCTTTTTTTAATCTTATGTGAAAATACCTGAGATAGCCTTTCACTCAAACCTATCTTTTGTGAGACTTTGCACTGGTCGAGTCACTTTATACTCCCCACGTATAAAAAAAGCACAGTTGGTTTTAGCCAATTGTGCTGTTGTAGTTCATGAGTGATCAGATGAATGGTTTTTTAGAGTCTTAGAAATGTTCACATTGTTGAAGATTTTTCGTTTTAAAGTGGTTTTTTAGCGCGTTGAAGTTGGATTTTTTCACCGAATCTTGAATATCAAATACGGTTTGTTTGTTTTCGACATCAGCATCTAAATTTGAATGAGCCGAAATCAGTTGCTCTCCTTGGAAGAACCAGTATTCAGTGGCTTTACCTGTTTCAAAGTTGCCTGTAAATTCGATGAGGCAGTTGTCTTTTTGTTTAATGAGGCGAGCAATATTGTGTTGAGTTTCAGGTTCTACAGCAATGTTTTTATGTTGTTCTAATACGATAGGGGTATTTGGATTTGATGGAGCTGTTGAGCAAGCGCTAACAAATACAGCGATAAGAGAAATAAATACCGTTCCTTGGAATTTCATAGGATTGTTTCTTGTTGAGTATTGTTAGGTTGAGTATATGGAATATATAGGGAGATGCCTATATTTTTTGAGATGAAGTGCTAAGTTGTATGGTTTGATTTTTTTCAGTATGTGGTTGTATAAAAGCACCAAAATAATAATCGTGATAGAACTGGAAAAATCTAGCCAAAAGCGACGTTGAACGCCTGAAAATACCAAAATTTCGGTGATGACTGGTGGAAGAGTCTCAATAATTAGGGGAGAGTAAGGTTCTTATTTTCATCCTGAATTCATTTTTTGCATATTACTTTTAATACTTTATTTTGGTTTTTTGGCAGATTGATTGAGTGATCTTTATTTAAAAAAACGGAGTGGATTTACCTAAACGTGAGAATAGTGTCTAGTTTGTAATGTGAGTAATTGAGGTTTTAAGTGATTTAAATCTTCATTCAAGCCAAATTTTTTAGCTAAAGGATCGACTAATTTTTTTGTGTCTTCAACACTAGAAGAATATTGAACATTCAATGCTTGTGAAAAAGATTTAAGCTGTTGCCTTCTGTATACACTAGAGCAGGAGTATCTTCTAAATTTTTCGAGTAAAAAAACAAGACGACGCTTTTCTAGAGGATTAAGATTTGCGGTGACGGAAGGTAGAAACTCTGAATAGAGTAATGCTTCAGCCACAGGTCGAACCTCTGCAAATGTTGCAGATGTTAATGGACGTTTTAATAGTTTTTTCAAAGCATTTTCAAAGTCTGCTTGATCCATACAATTAATCTCTGAGTTCTGACAATATTGAAATCATGTAGTTGATGTTAGATTCTAACTGTTGCGGAGTTGCATAGTAATCCATAGCATTATTCGCTGATTTTTCAAATTCTTCAAGTGTGAACTTATTTCGAAGAAAGAGCTCTTTAATATCCTCGATATCTCGATCAGATAGGCGAGCTAACTTCGAGACAGCTAGGTCTAGGCCTGACACTAAATAAACCTCAACTACCTTTCCTGTCACGAGCGGAATTATACGTTTATCATAGTCAGGATCAATGGATGCTAAACTAGTATTGAATCCGGGATCAAATTCTAGATTAGTTTCAAGGTTATCGTTATCTACATATTCAACATCATTACTTTTTAAAAATAATAATATATCCTCCTTACGTAACTGCTTAATAGCTTGAATTTCTGCATCTATATCATTACTACCACGAGCATTTGTATGAATGTGAAAAGCACACCCACCAAAAATAAATGCTTTAACTGCACCATTAGGTAAATCAGAGTAGTTTTCTACTATCCAATTTTCGAGCTCTGAGAAGAGCTCGAAAATTGCTAGAGCAATTGGAGAATCACTATAAATGGTCATGTTAGTGCTGTAACACTGAAATATCTGCTACTTTCGTAAACAAGTCACGTAGTTGAGCAAGCAAGCGTAGACGATTAGCTTTCAACTTCTCATCGTCTGCCATGACCATTACACCATCAAAGAACGCATCTACAGGCGCACGAAGTGCAGCAAGAGCAGATAACGCTGCAGTATAGTCTTTCGCAGCAAATAATGGCTCAACGACTGGTGTAACTTTAGCAAGTTCAGCGAACAATGCTTTCTCAGCATCTTCAACCAAGTTTGCTTCAACCACAGCGCCTTCAGGTGCAGCTTCTTTCGCAAGAATGTTAGCAACACGCTTGTTGGCAGCAGCAAGCGCAGCCGCTTCAGGCAATGCACGGAAGTGATTTACCGCATTTACACGCTTATCAAAATCAAGTGGTGATTTTGGTGACAACGCTTGAACCGCTTGAATCACATCTACAGCTACGCCTTGGTCTTCGTATTTGGCACGGTAACGACCTTCAAGGAATGCAACAGCATCATTTAGTGTCTTATCATGATCTTTCAATACATCGCCATAAGCAGCAAGTGCAAGTTTGATCAAATCTTCAATCGAGACATCAAGCTCGTTTTCAGTCACTAAACGTAAAATACCAATTGCAGAACGACGAAGCGCAAACGGGTCTTTAGAACCTGTCGGCGCTTGACCAATACCGAAAATACCCGTCAAGGTATCTAAACGGTCAGCAAGGGCAATCGTTGTACCTGTTTTAGTTTTTGGTAAAACGTCACCAGCAAACTTCGGTAAGTATTGCTCACCTAAAGACTCAGCCACTTCGTCATTTTCACCTTCAAGACGTGCGTAGTAAGTTCCCGCAATCCCTTGAAGTTCAGGAAATTCACCCACTAATTCAGACGTTAGGTCACATTTTGCAAGAAGCGCAGCTTTTTCAGCATCTTCCGCTTTTGCACCAGTGATAGGCGCGAGTGCTACAGCGAGTTTTGCAATACGTTCAGACTTATTCCAAAGCGTACCCAATTCTGCTTGGAAGACCATGTTCGCAAGTTTCTCTTTACGAGAAGCAAGCGGTTGTTTTTGGTCTTGTAAGAAGAAGAATTCAGCATCTGACAAACGTGGACGAACTACTTTTTCGTTACCTTCAATAATTTGTGTCGGGTCTTTCGACTCAATATTTGACACAGTAATGAAGTACGGTTGTAGTTTATTGTCGCTATTTACTAAGCAGAAGTACTTTTGGTTGTCCTGCATTGTTGTGATGAGTGCTTCTTGAGGAACAGCAAGGAAGCGTTCTTCGAAGCTTGCACGAAGCGCAACAGGCCATTCAACCAGTGCAGTCACTTCGTCACGTAAGTCGCTAGGTACAATCGCAATCGCATTTACTTCATCAGCTAAAGCTTTGACTTGACCGTCAATGATTGCTTGACGCTCTTCAAAGTTTGCCACAACGTAAGCCGCTTTTAACTTCGCTAAGTATTCATCAGCATGCGTTAAAGTAATTGCTTCAGGTGCATGGAAACGATGACCGAAAGTGACGTTGCCTGCTTTGTGATCTTGAATTGTTGCATCAACCACATCGTTGTCTTTAAGCAATACCACCCATTTTACAGGACGTACGAACTCAGTACGGCTTGCCGCAGAACGCATACGTTTCGCAATTGGAAGATTGTCCAATGCATTTTGTAAAATTTGTGGAAGTAAAGCATCAAGGCTTTGACCTTTCACGTCTTTTAAGTAGCAAACTTTTTCAACTTTACCTGCTTGGAAAGTCGAGATTTGATCAACCGTAATGCCTTGACCACGCATAAAGCCTTCAAGCGCTTTAGTTGGGTTACCTTCAGCATCAAACGCTGCTTGTTTCGCAGGGCCATCAAAACGTTTTTGCGTGTCCGCTTGCGCGCCATCAACGTTTACGATTTTAAGGGCAAGACGACGTGGTGCTGCATAGGCTTCGATCGAGTCGAATGCAAGACCTGCATCTTTTAAGCCTTTTACAGTTTCAGCTTGCAGTGCATCACGTAATTTTTTTAAGCTTTTTGGTGGAAGTTCTTCACAACCTAATTCGAACAAAACGGTATGTTTAGACATTATTTGCTCTCCTCAGATTTTGCTTCTGCTTCAACTTGTGCCTTTAACTGTGCCAATACTTCATCACGTAATGCTGGTTCTGCCATTGGGAAACCAAGTTCCGCACGTGCAGCCACATAAGCATTTGCAATTGAACGCGCTAATGTGCGTACACGTAAGATATAACGCTGACGTTCTGTCACAGAAATCGCACCACGCGCATCGAGTAAGTTAAAGCTATGCGACGCTTTAACCACTTGCTCATACGCAGGAAGTGGAAGTTTTGCTTCGATTAAACGTGTTGCTTCAGTTTCATAGAAGTCGAAGAGTTCAAACAGTTTATCAACAGGTGCGTATTCAAAATTATAAGTGGATTGTTCAACTTCATTTTGATGGAATACATCACCATAAGTCACTGTACCAAACTGACCTTTAGTCCAAACCAAATCGTAAACTGAGTCTACACCTTGCAAGTACATTGCAAGACGCTCTAAGCCGTAAGTGATTTCTCCAGTAACAGGGTAGCACTCAACACCACCGACTTGTTGGAAGTAAGTGAACTGAGTCACTTCCATGCCGTTTAACCATACTTCCCAACCTAAGCCCCACGCGCCAAGCGTTGGAGATTCCCAGTTGTCTTCTACGAAACGAATATCGTGTACCAAGGGATCAATTCCGATCGCTTTAAGCGAGTCAAGATACAACTGTTGGATGTTGTCTGGGTTTGGCTTAAGTACCACTTGGAATTGGTAGTAGTGTTGCAAACGGTTTGGGTTTTCACCATAACGACCGTCTTTCGGACGACGTGATGGTTGAACGTATGCAGCATTCCAAGTTTCAGGCCCTAATGCGCGTAGGAAAGTTGCAGTGTGGAATGTACCTGCACCCATTTCCATGTCGTAAGGCTGTAACACGACGCAGCCTTGCTCCGCCCAGTAGTTTTGTAAGGCAAGAATTAAGCCTTGGAAAGTATCAATATGCGATATGGCGCGACTCATGGTCTTCCACTTAAAATTAGAGAAAAATTGCGCTCAATTATAAGGACTTTAGCAGGGAGTGGCAAAGGTTAGTCCATAAATTTGTGCGGCCAACTCAATTGCTAAAAAGTTTGCATACTTGGAGCAGAACGACATTTGTAGTGTTCTTTCCTAGATGTCGAAGTTTTTAATCAGATGGCATGAAATAAACCTCAGTTGATTTCATTTTTACTTTAATTTTTGGCATCTCATTGGGAATATTCCATCGGAGATAATGAATAAATCTTTGAATCTCTGTATCACTATGCTATAAATGTTATGTTATAACATTTCAAGTGTAATGTATTGTCATAATAAGAGATGATCTCCATGAAAAACCAATTACCAAAGATCAGCATTTTGCTTTCAGCTATTTTACTGACAGCTTGTGGTGGTAGTGATAACAACAAATCAAATCAGAATAATCCGCCTGAAAAACCAACAACTGTGGTAAATCAAGAGGGGAGACTTTTGATCATCAATGATCAAGTCGATCGACCAGAATTGAGTTTATTCGATTTAGAACAGCAAAAAGTCATCGATGTTAAACAACTGAAGACGATGCCATTTGCGTTACATAGCAGTCCCAGTTCACGTTATGGCATCTTGATGGATCGAGTTGGTGGCACTGTTAATTTTTATGACAGCGGTTTAAGTGATAAGGGAACTGCTTCACCTCAGTTATTGAACTTCCAACTCAATGGTGCTGCACCTACGCATTATCGGAATTTTAATGGTCAGGCTGCTATTTTTTATGATGGTAGCGAGACTGAAACATCAAAATTTGATGTATTTACAGATGCAGGAATCGCTTCAAAAAATGTGGCATCGCAAAAGCTGCCATTTAAACATCATGGTGTAGCTGAACCGTTGGGTGAGTATGTATTGAGTTCATATTCAGGATCAGGCGAAACATTAGCAAGTGTGGTGAGAAATTACGAACTGCATGGTGATCATTTCCATGGTCAAAATAATTTAGAAAATACGTGTCCAGGTTTGCACGGGGCTTCATCGGTTAAAGGTTATAGTGCATTTGGCTGTGAAGACGGCGTATTGCTTGTCGAGCATGGTGTTGCAGGTCTTTTTAAAGACTCGAAGATTAAGTTGGACGTTCGTATTGGTACAGTCGTTGGTCAAGCCAATGCGCAAGAGCTAGTTGGATTGGCATCCGCTACACCTGATTTATTCATTATCAATGGTGCAAATAAGTTGGTTCAACAAATTCCATGGACTGAGAAAGATACCAATGTGAAACGTCTTCAGCAGACGTATAGCCAATCTGGCGATTATTTCGTGATACTCGATTCATTGGGGCAATTGGTGATTTTAGATACTGAGTCTTGGACAGTGAAACATCGTATTCAAGTGATTGAGCAAGGTTCAGAAGCGATAGAGAAGGCAGCGCTGATTGCGCATGGTCAGCAAGATCGTGTTTTCATCAATAATGTGGTGACGAAACAGATTCATGAGATTGATTTGAAATCGGCCAAGATTGAACGCAGTATCAAGCTAGATGCCGTACCACAAAAATTCACTTGGTTGGGTGTTGCAAAATAAATAAAAGACTGGCTTTGAATCGACAAGAAAAAAGCACGATATCGTGCTTTTTTCTTTTTTGAACATTTTTTAAATTAGCTAAAGAACCAATAGATAAATAGTGACACAATGAAAATACACATTATATTCAGGACGAATCCGACTTTCATCATTTCAGACTGTTGAATATGTCCGGTACCAAATACGATGGCATTTGGTGGTGTCGCAACAGGAAGCATAAATGCACAAGAAGCACCAATGCCGATCACAATAACTAAAATTTCCTTGGGCATACCCATTTGATCGGCAATCGCTGCAAAGACTGGTACTAACAGTGCAGCAGATGCAGTGTTACTGGTGAATTCAGTCAAGAAGATAATGAACGTAGCAACGACGAAAATAATGAGGAGTGGGGAGGCATCACCAAAGGCATTGGCTAGGGTTTGACCAAGCACCAATGAACTGCCTGAATCTTTTAAAATTGCACTGAGGGTTAAACCACCGCCAAATAAAAATAAAACGCCCCAATCCGTATTTTCAGCGACTTGTTTCCATGTTGCAGTACCGATAATCACGACCAAGCATGCTGCTAACACAGCAATCCAGGTATCAGGTTGAGTGATACCAAAAGTATCGGTGAGCTTTTTACTGAAGATCCAAGCGATAGCTGTGCAGACAAACAATATCATTGTTGCAATTCGAGTTCCTGTCCAAGGGATATCCTCAGTCACAAATTGGACTTTATGGTTGAGCTTAGGTCTAAGTACCAGATAGAGACTCAAGAGCATGGCAGGTAAAATGAGCATCATCATCGGTAAACCGATTTTCATCCAATCTGCAAAATCATAGTCTAAAGCCTTAGCCGCGATTGCATTTGGTGGAGAGCCAACCATGGTCCCTAAGCCACCAATACTTGCAGAATAGGCAATACCTAACAGGATAAAAACAAATGTTTTTCGATCTCGACTGACATCTAAATGTGAAAGTAAACCAAGGGCAAGTGGAAGCATCATTGCTGCAGTCGCCGTATTTGAAATCCACATAGATAAAAGTGCTGTTACAGCAAAAATCGCTATTACAGAGATGCCGAGATGACCACCAGACATAGAGATGATCCACATCGCAATTTTTTTATCGAGCTTTTGAATATGCAGCGCGGTCGCTAATGCGAAGCCACCAAAAAATAAAAAAATCACAGGATCTGCAAATGTAGCTAATGCCGCTTGTGTTGTGATTGGTATAAGCTCATCGCCTTTAGCCATAGGCATCGCGAGAAGAACCGCGAGTACGGGTACCAATAGGGCGGTAATCGTGATATGGATGGCCTCAGTCAGCCATAAAATGCCGATAAAGCAAAGTAATGCCAACCCTTTATTGGCGTTTTCATCATAGGGTAAGACTTGATAGAGTCCATAAGAAATAAAAGCGGCGATCAGTATCAACACCCAACCTTTGATGAGCCCTTTTGGCATCATGTTGGTTGGGGTCGCGAGTTGTTCCGTCATATTCGCTCCTTTTGAATGTCGCTATAGGTTTTATAGTTGCATGTATTAAACTTCTTAATTCTGAAGAATGAATATCCTTATCACTTTTCAAAATATACTATTTAAACAATGAAATCGATTGTTCTAATAAATTATAGCTTTGCCACAGGGCTTGAATACCGAGCAAAAGTACTAGGATCAATACTGTATTTTTAAAAAACTGTTGAGAGATGTGTTGCCTGATCCGTCCTCCGATCCATACCCCAAATATTGCAAAAACACAGATCAACATGACTAAAAGTTGTTGATGCTTATCAATATTGACCAAAATTGGGTAAAGTAGAAGGAGTTGTATCAATTTGCTGGCGATAAAGCTTAAATTACTCACGATCACAATATCGGTTTTACTCAGCTGACAGCTGAGTAAATACATCATTAGAAATGGTGCCATTGCATTGGTAGAACCACCGATAATGCCTGCTAACAGACCGAATATCAGCATATTGAGCACTGACGGGCTGACGGTGAATGAATGTTGTCGTAATTGATCAATCACATACAGTACCATCACCATGCCAAGTAAAAGCTTTAAATAACCTTCATTGAGCCACAATAAAAGTTTCACCCCAAGCAGACTGCCAACTAAGCTACTTAGAATAAGGGGAAAAAATCTTATGCTGTAGTGTTGAATGCTCTGCCATATTGAATACTGAGGGTGAGCAGTTAGCAGAATTAAATTTAAAATGAGACAGGGAAGAATGACCAAAGTGACAGCGAGGCTGAGCGGGAGTTGAGTAGAGAGTACGGCGGTACTCATCATGGGAAAGCCGAAACCGCTCAGGCCATGTAATAATGCGGCCAGTGCGCATAGCCACAATACCATCCATTCCGACTGTGCCATTGATTGTCCATATTTATTGTTTTGTTCAAGTTAGCGCTATTTTGAGAAAGATGCAAAATGAGAATAAAAAAAACACGATAATTGGGGGAAATTATCGTGTTAAAAAACTCACCCGAGGTTGTGTGGGTGATTGAGGGTAAACTCAAGTTAAAGCGGAGATCTGTCCTGATGTACAGTGCGCATTGGACGATCATAAGTATTTGAATGTTCGTGCTGAACTTTATTTTTTGGCATCACTAACCAAAGCACTAAGTACACTAAAATTCCTGGAAATGCAGCGCTCATCACTGACACTAGAACAAAAATAATTCGTAATAAATTCGCATTCCAACCAAAACGTTCAGCAATACCGCCCATCACACCAGCAATCATGTTAGAGCGGTTTGAGCGATATAAACCAACATTGGCCATTGAGTTCTCCTTTAGAACCTAAAATAGTCATGAAATAGACTTCGCAATTTTTCTTTAACGTTTGTCTATACATTTTATATGGAGAATAATTTTTAGTTTTAAAGGAGATTATTCAAAAAATATCGTAATTTTATGTAATGAAAAAGATAAAACCTTGATGTGGTATAGGTTCTGCATAAATAGTCAGATCAGTCTAATACTTGTATATCCCTATTTTATAAGGATAATATTTTTATACATCGCAATTTATGAAATGGCTCAAGATATAAAATGATGAATTTAAATTTTAAAGTTCATTCAATCTCAATGTTCAGCATTATCGCCATCATGAATATTGCACTTGCGGCATGTAGCCAGAATGAATCGCCACATATTGAACACATCAGCCAAATTCATGAGTCGCATACGCCTGAGTCTTCTAACTCATTAACGAATGTCGCAGGTAAGGCACGGCCTCCAGTTCAAGAGAATGCGGATACAACACCGCAGTCTGTTGCTAAAGAATGGCAGCAATTTGTAGGTCGTTACCAAACCACCATGCAATGTGATGATGGCTTTGCTCGTTGTGATAAGGGTGAAGCTGAGTTTATTATCAATTTATTGGCTGATGGCACAGCTCATCGTATTTTTATGCATCGTGGTAAGGTTGAATTTACAACGCAACGTCAATATCGCCAAGATCGTTGGTTGTATGATCCGCATCACCATCAAATCATTATTTTGAGAGAGAGTGGGGTTCAGTTTTTTTACGATTTGGATGAGCAGGGTAATATGGTCATGGATCTTGATAAAATTGCCAATGCAACGGAAGTGAACCAAACTTTCTTTAAAGACAATCCGCTACCGTCACGTGCATATACTTTGCAACGTCAAAAGCTTTGAAGATATAAGAATTGATCCTCTATGAGGGTAGCTTGTATTAAATTGCAGGCAATAAAAAAGCCTTTCAAGATGAAAGGCTTTTTTAAGAATCTGGTGGGTCGTCCGCGACTCGAACGCGGGACCAACGGATTAAAAGTCCGCTGCTCTACCAACTGAGCTAACGACCCATAGGGGTTTCAAAATAAGTGGTGGGTCGTCCGCGACTCGAACGCGGGACCAACGGATTAAAAGTCCGCTGCTCTACCAACTGAGCTAACGACCCATCTCGTTTTGATGTTGCGTATTTTAGCAAGTTATTTGAGTAGCGCAAGTAAAAAATATAAAACTTTGTTACGTTTGGCTAGAAATGACACAATTTCGTGTTTTATAGCCAAAAAACAATCGATTTTAGCTTAAAAGCGATATTTATACTGTTCAATATTTTTCAGAATCTCTTCATTTAAATCGCAATATGCATCTTCATTTGGTAATAAAACCAAAATACGATCTGAAGTTTTGTCTGGAAAATAAGCTTCTTCCTTTAACTTACTCTTTTGATATTTAAATGTTCCTGTGGTTTCGAGTGTTTTCTGTACACGTAAGAACACTGGAACCGCATAGCTTGGCAAAGACTTCTTAAAGAACTGAGCCATATCGGATAAATCTTGCTCATTTAGTTCAGCACCTTCTGCTAAAGTGATGGCTGCCATACCTGCACGACCGTTAGTATTTGGAATCTCAACGCCGTATACCACTGCTTCTGTGATCTTTTCATAATCACTACAAATATTTTCAACTTCAGTTGTAGAGACATTCTCACCTTTCCAGCGGAAGGTATCACCGAGACGGTCAACAAATTGAGCATGGCGGCACCCGATATCTCGCACGAGGTCACCTGTGATGAAATAAGAATCTCCTTTGGTAAAAACATCATGCATGATCGAGGATTTATTCTTTTCTGGATCGGTATAACCATCAAATGGCGAGCGATTGGTAATTTTACCAATCAATAAGCCTGTTTCACCTTTTTTGACTTTAATACAATGACCTTTTGCATCACGAATAGGAGCTTCTTTTTCCTTGTCATATTGGATAATGGCATAAGGAATAGGAGAGAAACCTACGGTGTTGTCGAAGTTTAAAATATTGGAAAAGCCGACATTGCCTTCACTTGAAGCATAAAGTTCGAGTACTTCTTCAATGCCAAAGCGAGTTTTAAATTTATCCCAAATATTTGGACGCATGCCGTTACCAATCATCTTGGTGACGCGATGATTGCGATCTTGGTGTGATTCAGGTGCATCTAGAAGATAGCGACATAGCTCACCAACATAACCAATTGCTGATGCATTAAATTTTTGAACATCTTTCCAAAAAGAAGAGGTTGAGAACTTACGACGAATCGCTAGTGTCGAACTACCAGCAATTACACCACACCAGCACACTACCATGCCTGTAGCATGATAAAGCGGTAAAGTGACATACATAACGTCATCTTTATTTAGATTGAGGACATGACCATATGTGCCATACGCTAACATCCAACGACTATTGGTAAAGACTACGGCTTTTGGTAAACCTGTTGTGCCAGACGTATAGATGTAGAATAATCCGTCAGCACCAGTCACCTTATGTGTTTCAGCTAGATTATCTTTAGATTCAGATAAAATTTCTTGTGCAAGATTATGATAGCCTTCAGGTGCTTGACCAGCATTTTGGCGTGTATTTTGATCAGCAAACCAATAGAGCTTATCTTTTGCGACAGTCAATTGTTCGCGTACTTCATCTACAGCTTCACGGCATTCTTCACCGACAATTACGCCGATTGGTTTAACCAAATTAATACTATGGGTAAGTACCTTACCTGTTTGAGACGTATTGACGAGCGCTGAAACAACCCCAATTTTTGCAAGACCAATGACGGTGGCAATAAGTTCACTACGGTTTTCAACAATCACCGCAATCACATCACCTTTTTTTGCACCCTTAGCGATGTAGTAGTGTGCAATTTGGTTTGCCCAATCATTTAGTTGTTGGTAGGTATATTTCTGATCTTCACATAACAGCGCAATACCTTGAGGATTTTTTTGCGCTGCACGCTCAAAAGCGAGGGCAAGACCTGCTGGCGTTTTAGGGGTACGTAAATAAGCCTGTTTGAGCCCGACAAGAATATTTGGCAACTTCGTGACCAAATGTGGGAGTCGTGCTGCTACGTCTTTGATTCCAATGAGATCGTTTTGATAAGTCTGGCTCATACTGGTCCTATTTTTTGTGATATTCCGTTTAGTCTTTAATTTTTCGCAAGTTTTTTACTTGGTTTTGTCACTGAATATCTTATCCATTTTGAAAAAATGATCAATTCTGAACAGGATTTTTCAGTCAAAACTTTAAAGACCATAACAAAAAAACCTAGCCACCGTAATGACTAGGTTTGTCAAAAGCTAATGTAGTTTAAGCAAATTACTCAGCTGATGGTGTTGCTTTTTTTGGTGGGCGACCACGAGGGCGACGCGGACGAACAGGTTTATCTTCTTCCTGCTGTTCTGCATCATCCTTATCTGCTTCAGCTTGTGCAGATTTATCTTCAGCACTTACGGCAACTTCCGCCACTTCTACTTTCGCAGTTTCTGCTTCTGTAGACGCAACTTCAGTTGATTCTGAAGATTTTTCTTCAGGTTGCTGTTGTGAAGAAGTTTGAACTTTTTCTTCAGTCTTCACTTCAGATTGAGTCACTTCAGCTGTCTGTGTTGCTGTTTCTTGATGTGCAACTTCAGATGTTGCATCAGCTGCTTGTGGAGCATCCGTAACAGGTGCTTCAACTTTCACGGCTTCTTGTGCTGCAACTTCTTCAAGGCGCGCTTGTTTTGCTTGCTCTGCTGCAAGTTTTGCAAGACGACGACGCTCACGTGGATCGTTTGCAACACGCTTATCAGACACTGGTTTTGGAGGTGTTAAGTCCAACACAGGTGCAGGCTCTTTTTCAGCTGGAGCTTGTTGAACAGCGACATCACGTGTTACTGGTTTTTTCTCAGTAGCAGGTTCAGCAGATTGAGTATTTAAACTCGCTGCATACTGTTCAGTGAACTTTTGCAATGCGCGATTGAAGGTTGGAATTAATCCAAATTGCTCAATCAATACAGAGCAATCCGCACCATAAACATGTTGAATTAAACTTAAAACCGTATGTTGTGCTAAAGCTGGCACTTGTGAAGGGCGAAGCTTCGGCGCATCTGATTTTGCTTTCTGGTCATGTTGATGCTTGTTACGACGACGTTGACGTGGGTCGTTACTTGCACGTTGTGGTGCTTGTTGAGGTTTAACCTCAGCTTCAATGACAGGTTCATCAACCGTAATTTCCACTTGAGGTGCTGACACTTCAGCGTCTGTCACAACAGGTGCTGGAGCAGTTGCTACAGGTGCTGCTACTTCAGGCGTTAATGCAACAATCTCACTTTGTGCTTGATCAACATTAACCACTAACGCTGTTTTAAGCTCATCATTACGAGGTACATCAATTAAATCAACTTTAACTTGAGCTTCTGGAGCAACAGGTGCTGAAGATTGCTCTTGATTTAATACACTTTGATCGCGGTGACGATTTGGACGTTGTGGACGTTGTGCATTACGGTCACGACGTGGCACAGCTTGTTCAGTTTGTGCTTCGAAAGCTGTCTCGTTTTGTTGAGGGCGCTTTTGATGACGTTTCTGATCACGCTGTTCTTGGCGTTGCTCATGACGGTTTTCATTGCGTGACTCATGACGATTGTCTTGACGTTGTTCATGGCGAGGTGCCTGTACAACTTCTTCAATCACATGTTGATCTGCGTTAACTTCGCGTGTGTCACGTTGCTTATTGCGATTTTTCTTGTTATGACGTTGTGGACGCTCGTCTTTTTCAGCTTGACGTTCTTGGTCGCGTGTATCATTTTTCGCAACAGGCGTATGTGAAATATACGCATTTGTCTCAACAGGTGTAGATGCTTCAATTGCCACAGGTGTCACAGGTGCAATTTGACCGAATTGACCGCGACTTACTGCACCACCGTTCACCATTTGTTCAATTGCAGCCGCTGCAGAGTTAGCCGTACGCGATTGGTCAATCGTACTCGCTTGTTTTTGAACAAACAGATTTTCTAACCATGCGCATGGGCTAGTTGCTGGAGCAGCTGCTGGCGCAGTTTTTTGCGCTACCGCAGGTTGTGTAGCATTTTGATTGTTTTTATGACGCTTATTGCCTTTTTCCTGCGTTACAGGGGCATGCGTAGATGGAGCTGTATGCTCTTCTTCTAAGTGCCATTCTGAAGACTCATAACCCAACTCTTTTTCACTAGAACGAGTCGCTTCAGTACGTTCATAGCTGGTTGGTGCAAAGCCTTCAGGATTATACGAGATTTCGTAATGTGGCGTTTCTAAATGCGGGTGAGGGAGTACAGTCACACGTACATTTGAAGTTTGCTCCAAATATACGAGGCTATGACGTTTTTCATTGAGAAGGAATGCTGCAATTTCAACAGGAACTTCTACTTGAACTTCACCTTGACGCTCACGAAGTGCAATTTCTTCAACTTTACGCATGATTGAAAGTGAAAGAGAACGCAAGTCACGAACCATACCTGTGCCATGACAACGTGGACATACATAGCCAGTCGCTTCTTCTAAAGAAGGGCGTAAACGTTGGCGACTCATTTCCATTAAGCCGAAACGAGACAATTGACCGAACTGGATACGTGCACGATCACTTTGAGTTGATTCACGCAGTTTCGCTTCAACCATACGTTGATTGCGTTCTTTGGTCATATCAATGAAGTCAATCACGACCAGACCACCGATATCACGTAAGCGAAGTTGGCGAGCGATCTCTTCTGCTGCTTCTAAGTTAGTACTAAGCGCAGTTTCCTCTACATCGTGACCACGAGTAGATTTTGCAGAGTTAATATCGATCGAAACCAATGCTTCTGTTTGGTCAATGACAATTGAACCACCAGAAGGAAGTTTAACTTCACGCTCGTAAGCTGTTTGAATTTGACTTTCGATACCAAAATGAGCAAATAAAGGCTCATTCAAAGTATATGTTTTTAACTTGTCTAATTGATTAGGCATAACAGCTTTAACGAAATTATATGCTTCGTTATATGCTTGTTCAGAATCAATTAAAATTTCTGCAACATCATCACGTAAATAGTCGCGAATTGCACGAGTAACTACACCAGCTTCCTGGTGAACCAACATTGGAGAAGGGCCAGAATTTGCTGTACTTTGGATGCGTGCCCAAAGATCGAGAAGGTGCTGAAGATCAAGTTGCAGCTCTTCTTGTGAGCGACCAATCCCTGCAGTACGTACAATCACGCTCATACCACGAGGTACATTTAAAGACGCCAACATTTCTTTCAATTCTTCACGAACTGAACCAGAAATTTGACGACTAATACCACCACCTTTCGGGTTGTTTGGCATTAAGACCAAGTAACGACCCGCAAGGGAAATAAAAGTTGAGAGAGCAGCGCCTTTGTTGCCACGTTCCTCTTTTTCAACTTGAACTAAAAGCTCAGTACCTTCAGTGATTAACTCACGAATGTTTGAAGTTTGACGAGGGTCAGCTTTGTAATATGAGTTTGCGATTTCACGCATTGAAAGAAAGCCTTGACGGCCTGCACCATATTCTACAAAAACAGCTTCAAGAGATGGCTCAACGCGAGTCACATGACCTTTGTAGATATTGGCTTTCTTTTGTTCACGAGTACGATTTTCTAAATCGAAATCGTAAAGACGGTGACCAGTGATGAGTGCAACGCGAACTTCTTCGGCATGTGTTGCATTGATCAACATACGTTTCATGGGTGTAACACCTAATAGTGATACACAAGCAAAAACATCGCGATTTACGTAGCGAACATCAACCCGCATGGATCAATTCCTAGATCACCATAATCAGTTTGATCTAAGTGTATTACCGGCCTTTATTGATGGGCTTCGGTATTTTGATTCACGTATTGATGATGGCAATACGGCTTTAATCCTGTCACTGATTAAAGAAGCCTGAACATTCACTGGCGGACTAACGGTGCATTGGATGTTCGTTACTTTCACTGTCACATTGCTCGAAGATCATCTCTTCAATTTTTTGATAGAGTGTCTTGATACGGAATTATCGTCGTATCTTTACAAATTGTGCAGATCCAATGCATCTAACGTTATAGCCTGAATGAGAAATCAGGTTGCGACTATTCTGATGTGTATCAGTTAACGTTTAAAAACCAACATAATTGTTGGCGACATATTTTTTTAAACAAACTGATTTATGTGCAAAAGCACAATTAAACGCAACAGTTTGTCTTTTTGCCGATATAATAAGCCTTCGGCGTTGGCATATTCTTTTGGGACCATTCCGAGTTTATGCTAAACAAAAATTTAGTTTGAATTTCAAAATTTTGAAATCTCTAAACAAATGTTCACTTACGGCGGTATCCGTGCGCTGACTATAGCAAACCTTAGATCATCTGCCTATGGGCTACACAGACATTTCTAGTCAATTGGGTAGTCTAAATGATCAGTTTTTAATCGAATTTAGTATTTTTTTAGGTCAACGTAACTGTATGAATTCTACGCAAGAATGGCAAAGCGTCACTTGGTTTGAAGTGGATGAGCACCAATTGGGGCAACGCATCGACAATTTTCTATTCGCTCGTCTTAAAGGAGTACCGAAAAGTCGAATCTATCGTTTAATTCGTGAAGGTCAGGTGCGGGTCAACAAAAAGCGTGTGAAAGCGGAAACCAAATTAAATATTGGTGATCAAATCCGTGTTGCACCGATTCGTTATGAACAAAAAGATGAATCTCAAGCTCCAGTATCAGACAAAGTCGCGCAGGGCTTGTTAAGCCGTGTGGTTTATGAAGATGAAGGTCTTTTAGTGGTGAACAAACCTTCTGGGATTGCGGTGCACGGTGGAAGTGGTGTGGCGTATGGCTTAATTGAAGGCTTACGCGCAGCGACAGGGAAAAAATATTTAGAACTGATCCATCGTATTGACCGAGATACTTCAGGCTTGGTGATGATTTCTAAAAAGCGTAGCGTATTAAAAACACTTCAAGATATGCTTCGTGAACACAAGATTCAAAAAACTTATGCTGCTGTGGTGAAAGGCCAAGTAACACTAGATTCCCAATTAATCGATGCACCATTACATCGCTATGAGCTAGCCAATGGTGAACGTCGAGTGCGTGTATCTAAAGAAGGAAAGCCTTCAAAAACCCAATGGAAGGTAGCAGAACGCTTTATGCATGCATCACTCGTGTATGCATCACCGCTTTCTGGTCGTACACATCAAATTCGCGTACATGGACTCAGTATTGGTCATCCCTTGGTGGGTGATGAAAAGTACGGGCATGAGACGGAATATCGTGGACCTAAACCACGTCGTTTATGTTTACACGCAATGCGCTTAGAGATTCCTGGATATCCAGTAATTGAAGCACCATTGCCTGAGGATATGCAAAGCCTGGTTGCACAACTTCGCGCACAAAAAGCGGATAAACCTGTAGTGCAGTCTCAACAAGACTGATTGCGTCTCAGTGGTTGTGTAAGGATTGAATCATTGTGTCATGACGAGGTCATGCAACGATGAGATCTTAATATGTCAATATGATATTTAAATGGCATCTACCCGATCAAAATTAGGATACAAAATATGACATCAGCGGTAAAACTCATTATTTTTGATTGGGATGGCACCTTATTTGATTCAGTGGGTCAAATTGTTGAAAGTTTAAAATTTGCCGCCAAACAATTTAATCAACCTTTGACTGATGAGGATGCTAAAAGCATTATTGGCTTAGGATTACCTGAAGTAGCGCAGGTTTTATTTCCTCAGGTTCCTGATTTACACGAGGCAATTTTACAGTCTTATTCAGCGCATTATGTTGAGCACTCGAAACATGATCGTTGGTTTGATGGTGTGGCTGAAATGTTGCATGATCTCAAAGAGTCAGGTATTCATTTGGCTGTTGCGACAGGAAAAAGTCGTAAGGGGCTAGATCGAGTACTGGGGCAAACTCAGAGTGTGAGTTTGTTTTCAGCGACACGTGCAGCCAGTGAAACAAAATCAAAACCAGATCCGTTGATGTTGGCTGAAATTTTAGCCGAAACTGGTTTTAATGCAGATCAAGCGATAATGGTAGGAGATACTTCATACGATCTTGAAATGGCATTGAATATTCGTATGCCAAGTGTAGGGGTGACGTATGGCGTTCATGTACCTGAGGTACTACAGCAATATCATCCACTTGCGGTCGTGGATTCCATTGATGAATTACATCAACTTTTAAAAAATTTGATTAATCAGTCAGTTGCTTGCTAAATCACATCGATAAAAAACCCGCTCAATTCAGCGGGTTTTTTATTCACGTTGAACTTTGATTAAAGTCTAAATAAAAGACTTTTGAAAGTAACTCCATAAATTTTTGCACAGCAATACCAGTAGCATTCTTGCGATAACTTACAAAGAGATCAAGCGAAGGTAGCTCTACATCGAGTGGACGAGTCACACTATTTTCCAAGAGAAGTGGCATAATATAGCCAGGAAGAATCGTACACCCTAAGCCAATACCAATAGAGTTAATGTTAAACAAGATATTGTCAGCTTTTTGAACAATTTTAAAAGAAACGCCATTTTGTTCAGCAAAGCCTAAAATGGTGTCATGCAGGGTCTTAGATTGCTCATCTGAAGGGATCACAAAATCAATGCCATCAAGCGCTTTTACAGGAATACGATCGTACTTTGCCAAAGGGTGATCTTTAGGCAGAATAAAAACTAAAGGCTCACGGAGTACAAAGCGACTCTCGATCTCTTCAGAATCTAAACGTTGACGAGTAAAAGTAATGTCCAATTCACCTTTCTTTATGCCTTTGAATTGCTCAATATTATTTAAGCTTTGTAATTCAATTTTTAATTCGGGATTTTGAACACGTAAGTTAGGTAATACATAAGGAAAGATTTTCATTTCTGCAACTGGCACAAAACCAATGCGTAGCATTTTTTGTTTTGCTTTAGACACTTGGCGCGCCATATTAATTGCTTTTTCTGCTTGAGCAATGGTGAGTCTCGCCTGTTCCAGAAACACAGCGCCTTCTTCGGTCAATTCAACTTTTCGTTTGGTTCGATTTAGTAAACGCACACCAACATCTTCTTCTAAATCTTTGATTTGTTGGCTGAGTGAAGGCTGTGCTGTGTAGAGCTTAAGTGCAGCTTTGCTAAAATTAAGCTCTTCTGCAACTGTAATAAAATAGCGCAAATGCCGTAATTCCATATAGCCTTCCAGAGAATAATCTAAAAAATGTCTTAATGTTGCTAAAGATGAGTATAAGTGAAATTGATCAATAAGTAGATGTATTTTGGTATTTAGTTAGTGAATGAAGCATTTTTTTGTATTCTAAAATTTACATGCATTTAATTTCTTACTTAGATAGAAATTTTAGATTTCAAGATCGAACTCTCATCGTGAATGAGTGACTGATTTGTATAGGTTTAGAAAAGATTGTATCTATTAAAGTTGAAACCAATTGTTTCGGCTTTAAGTCTATGAAAAATAATAATGTAGAGAAAAGTACGTTGAAGCTTTGGGAGATCAGTTGTTCAGCGTTAAGTCACATCCTAAACAAAATTTAACTTCCTCTATTTAAGATTTCTGTGGGTGATTAAAAAAACATCAAAAATCAGAAAAAAACAACAAAATCATAAACAAAAAGAAAGTCTGAGTTGTATATGATGAATAATAGAGGGATGATTGGTGTTCTATTTCACAATTTATTGATGAAATTATAACCACTTCATGGGAATTGAGATTGATGTTGTCTTAAATGAAACACGAACAGTGTATCTTTTAAAAACATAATTTAAAAATGCGAATAGATGATGAACATAATCTATTTATATAACTGAATAATCAACTATTTCAAAATCGCTTCGGTTTAAGGTGCTTACATTTATTATGTCTAATTTGACTGATATTCCAACGACGACTTCGAGTAATCCAGAGTCTACACTTGTTGTTGGACGGAAGCCGCAAGATTCTAATCTGCACTATCAACTAAAGACTGAAGATTGTATTCGGCATGTGTGGTTTAAACCAAAACTTAAATTGGTTTCACTGGATCACCATAATGGGCAAAGATTCGTTAATCAGGAACCACGTCCTGCACAGCTCAACCAATGGAATTTATATAAATGGTTGATGGCTCGTAAAAGCTTTACCTGGCAAGGTGATTTCGCGAAAGAGCAACAGGACTTTATTCAAACCAAACGTGCTAAGCCTGAGGCTCGTCCGCATGCAGATTTAGAAGATTGGCAAGTATGGTTTGTTGGTCATGCTACGGTTTTAATTCAAATTGGTCCATATAACTTCTTAACCGACCCTGTATGGGCGGATTATGTAAGCCCAAAGCACGGGAGTGGACCGAAACGTGTTATCCCTGCAGGGATTGCACTTGAAGATTTACCACAGATTCACGCAGTATTACTCAGTCATAATCACTATGATCATATGGATTTAGCGAGTTTGAATTGGCTACATCAAAAATTTGCTATGCCGATCTATACAGGTCTAGGAAATGCAGCCTATTTGCCGAAAGCATTTCATGTGATTGAGATGGATTGGTGGCAGTCTGCCTTATTCAAAGATTTTAAAATTGTCTACACGCCTGCCCAACATGGTTCTGGTCGAGGGCTTCGTGATCAAAACCTTGCATTATGGGGTGGTTTTTCAATTTTATCTGAGCATGGTCATTGTTACTTTGCTGGTGATACAGGCTATGCACAACATTTTAAAGAGATTCACCAGCGCTTAGGTGCACCAAGGATTGCTTTACTGCCAATCGGTGCATATGAACCAAGAGTATTGATGCAATATCTACATATGAATCCTGCTGATGCATTCCAAGCACATAAAGATTTACACGCAAAACGTTCACTAGCGATTCACTATCGTACTTTTCAGTTAACAGATGAAGATCGGAATCAACCTGAGTTGGATCTGCACCAAGCGATGAAAAATGCATCTAAATTTATCAGTCCGTTTTATTGTATTCGGGAAGGTAAAAAACTAATTGTTTGAATAAAAAAAAACCGCTGATAACAGCGGTTTTTTTATGGAGATATTAATTAAAGTAAGCCAGGATTTCCTTGTGCTGGGTCAGTTGCACGTGCAGCCTGTGCATCAGCTACGGTCATGCCTAATGCTTTTGCAACACCCTCGCCATATGCTGGGTCACAAGCATAGCAGTTACGAATATGACGATACTTAATGAAATCTAATGCATCGCCCATTGCTGCGGCTGTATTGTCAAATAAAGCCTGTTTTTGCTGATCATTCATGAGATTGAATAATGCGCGTGGTTGACTGAAATAGTCATTGTCATCTTCGCGGTAATCCCAGAAATCTGCCGCACCAGAAATTTTTAATGGTGGCTCTTTATATTGTGGCTGTTCCTGCCATTGGCTGAAACTATTTGGTTCATAGTGTGGCAAAGCACCATAGTTACCATCAGTACGACCTTGACCATCGCGACGGTTTGAGTGAACAGGGCAACGTGGTGCATTCACTGGAATTTGATAATGGTTAACACCAACACGGTAGCGTGCAGCATCTGCATAGTTGAACAGACGTGCTTGAAGCATACGGTCAGGTGAGAAGCTGATGCCTGGCACTAAGTTACTTGGGGCAAAGGCAGCTTGTTCTACGTCTTGGAAGTAGTTTTCAGGGTTACGATTAAGTTCGAATTCACCGACTTCGATCAAAGGATAGTCCCCTTTAGGCCATACTTTGGTTAAGTCAAATGGGTGATATGGAACTTTCTCTGCATCTAGCTCAGGCATGATTTGGACGTACATTTTCCATTTCGGGAAATCACCACGTTCAATCGCATCAAATAAGTCAGTTTGAGAGCTTTCGCGATCTTTCGCAATAATCGCTTCAGCTTCTGCATCAGTTAAATTCTTAATGCCTTGTTGCGTGCGCATATGGAATTTAACCCAGAAGCGTTCGTTGTTGGCATTGATAAAACTGAAGGTATGGCTACCAAAACCATGCATGTGACGGTAACCATCTGGGATACCGCGGTCTGACATGACAATCGTCACTTGATGTAATGCTTCTGGAAGTAAAGTCCAGAAATCCCAGTTGTTGGTTGCACTACGTTTGTTGGTTTTAGGATCGCGTTTAACTGCTTTGTTTAAGTCAGGGAACTTACGCGCATCACGTAAGAAGAAAACTGGAGTGTTATTACCTACTAAATCCCAGTTACCTTCTTCAGTGTAGAATTTCATTGCGAAACCGCGGATATCACGTTCAGCATCTGCTGCACCACGTTCGCCAGCAACTGTAGAGAAGCGCACAAAAATATCGGTTTTTTTACCGATTTCAGAGAATAATTTAGCGCGAGTATATTGCGTAATATCATGGGTAACAGTGAAGGTACCAAATGCCCCAGAACCTTTCGCGTGCATACGACGCTCAGGAATCACTTCACGAACGAAGTTGCCTAATTTTTCATTCAGCCATAAATCTTGTGCAAGTAAAGGACCACGTGCACCTGCTGTCATACTGTTTTGGTTGTCTACTACAGGAGCACCAGCATCAGTTGTTAAGTGGGTGACAGGACATTTTTTTGAGTCATCGCTCATATTCATTCTCCATTTATAATATATGCCTTTCTTGATGGTTGGCTGAGCATTCACTTTTATAAGTTCTAGCGCCTCCAATATCAGAGACATGAACCGTTTTGTTCGATCATTCTAAAGCAACATTGTGACAAGAATGTGTGTTTTATTGAGTTTACAAATTCATCATAAATCATGATGCGTTCAATTGGAGTGTTTAATTTGTAAATAAAATTCCAATTACCCTCATATAAATTAAGGGTTTATTTGAATATTCACCAATAGAATATTTGGTTCAAGTTAAAAGGATTTAACGATGATTTACAGTAAGGTTTTGGTTGTGTAATTTTTGGATATGAATCATAAGTTTGGTTGTTTAAGTGTTTGAATCTTACTGTCATGAAGCATTGCATGATTACTTCATGACGGCGATTAACTTAAGAATCTTTGTTAAACATCAAGCACAATGATTGGTGAGCGAGCCACAGTGTTGCATAGGGTAATGCGATGTTGAATAGTGGATGAATTAACTTCTAATTGAGTTTGACCTTCCAATTTAGTGCATACACAGGCTTTGCATAAACCTTGTCGACAACCGCTTGGCAGTTTTAGTCCAGCCCAACGCGCGGCTTCAAGTAAAGTGACATTCCCTTCAATATCGATACTTTTATTACTTTTTTTGAAAATCACTCGACGTGTAACACCATCAGACTCAAAACTGAGAGGAGCAGGTTTAAAATTTTCTGTGTGAAATGCTGCTGCTTTAACGCCTGCTTGAATAAGTTGTTGGCGAGCAGAATCGATTAATGCTTGAGGGGCGCAGGCATATACGTGTTGGCATTTAAAATCTCGAATATAAGGTTGGAAAATTTCAAGACTAAAACGTCCTTGTCGTAAATCAGATGTCGACTCGTTCTGAACTTTGGAGCAGATGAAGTGAACATTCAAATTCGAATGCCCCGCGATTTGACGAATCTCATTTTCAAACAAAATAGAGTTTTCATCGTGGTTAAAGTAAAACAAATGAGCTTCAGCTTTACTTTCGATACGCTGATATTTTCTTAACATACTTAAAATTGGTGTAATACCGACTCCTGCTGCGATAAAGATTAACTTCGGCGGGAGGGCGTCTAAAACAAAATCAGGTGTAGATTGTGGTGGACTTACAATCGTCACCTCTGTATTTACAGGAACATGATCATGAATATAGTGAGAAACGATGCCCGCAGGTGTACGTTTCACTGCTATTTCAAAATAGCCATCTGCGCTTTGGCTTTCATGCAATAAGCTGTATTGACGAATATAAGTTTGCCCATTTATTTCAAAGCTTAATGAAATAAATGCACCTGCCTGCCATTTTAAATGTTCCCAGCCTTGAGGCTTGCTCATTTTGAGTGTTTTGACTTGACCATTAAGCTGTATTTCGACTTGTATAACTTTTGTCGACGCATTATAGAACTGTGGCTTGTGTAAATATGTCATGGTTGAGGGTGGCTGATATTGAATTCCTCGTTTGATACGTTTTAATAATTCTTTTGGTCGAATGAGTAATTTGAAAGGGTTATTTTTTTCTTGATTACCAAAAGGTAGAGTTCTTTTAATGAGGCTGAGCGGTATCGCTGGAATCAGCTTTTCCATGGGTGAATTGTGATAAGGCAAATGATATTTTTCACAAATACTACGTACTACAGCTTTGATTTGTCTTTGACGATTACATGCTAAATCTGGAAATAAATGATGCTCAAGATGTGTATCTAATCCGCCATAAAAGATTTCAAATGGAGGTGGATTTGGATACGGGACCTCATCATCAAGGATTTTTTTGAGAAACTGATCCAGCGGTGCATATGGGATAAAATTGGTGGTACTTTTAATCTGTCGTATGAAATATTCTTCTTGCGTCTCATCAGGTCCAGGATCTGAATAAAGCTCCAAATTTTCAGCGTGATGTTCTAAGAAGAGGATATGAAGTAAAAAACCATAGCCTATCGTTGTTGTAAGATAATTTCCGATAAAAACAGGTAATTTTTTTGACCATTTTGCAGCGACTGGTGCTTCAATAAACTGTTTTTGAGCATGAGCTTTTATGAGACGAAGTGATTGAGTAAAGGTTTCTTTGGAAAGGATTTTTCGACCTTCTGTACGTGCTGCTGATGTGGCTGTATAGAGTGTGAAATAGTAGGATGGAGTGATCATCAGCGCACTGTAAATCAGCAATTGAACACTGTGATGCCCATACCAGCTTTGACCTGCCAAGCTTCTTAAAAAGGAATACCCTAAATCATGATCTTTGCCAACGATGTTGGTAAATGGATGATGATTTTGATGATGCATGACGCGCCATTCACGAGGATCAGTCACAAAGTCCCATACCCAGCGTTCTGAGTGAAACTCGGTTGCTTGGGGGAGGTGATCATAACTTCCGTGCATGATGTTATGACCGAGCTCTGAAAATTCGAGTAGGGTGTGTAAACAACCCAGAATAATGCCCCGTCCCCAAGACTCTAAACTTACACATTCACGAATAAGTTGATCACTGCGTAATTTTATAGCCTTTGAATATGCAGCAACATTTCGAATATGATCAATATCTTGGTCGTTCATCTCGGCTTTGGTTTTTTGATATAACGCCGTGAGTTCATTGACCAGGCTTTGCTGTTCCTCAGCAAGATTGGTATACATGTTCATAAAAAATTCCATTTTCTTTTTTTATGAATATAAGAGATTGAATTCACTTGTAGAATGATAATTAAACAGTTAAATTTGACATTAGATGACAAATAAAAACGCGAATAATGATGCTTAATTCATGGAAGTTTTTAAGGGAAGCGAATACAGCTCGGGTACTATGTCATGTTGCTGAAAACTACGGTATTACTTTTGAGCAATGCCTAGAAAATACACAACTGACGAAACAGGATCTTTATCGAGAAAATTTTGAAATCCAAGAGCGAAATGAATTACAGATCATTAGAAATATTCTGAATCTAATCTCTGATGAACATCCCATTGCGCTGGAAGCTGGGCTTCGACATCACACCACCACATTAGGGGCTTGGGGATTTGCAATTTTAAGTAGTGCCAATGTCAGAGAAGCGTTGTTGATTGCGATACGTTATCTGAAATTAGGCGCAATTTTTTCTGATGTGGCCTTGCAAGAAGATGGTGAATTTACTCATTTGAATTTATTCCATCATGATCTAAGTGTTGATATGCAATTATTTATTTTAGAAAGAGATATTGCCACGATCATCACACTTCAAAATGATATTCTTGGTGCTCAATTACCCTTTCAGATAGATTTAGCGATGACCAAGCCTTGCTATGCAAACCAGATAGAAGGCTTAACAGGCTATCCTATTTTTTATGATAAACCACAAAGTCGAATCACGATTCAATCTGAATTGTTGCTTACCCCATTGCGTCAAGCTGATGACTTCACTTTTATGCGTTATCAAAAAGAGTGTGAGCATGTATTTCGACGCCGAAAAAGCTTAGGGGACTATAGTAAAAAAATACGTGAGTTTTTATTAAAAAATGCATCCCAAATGCCGACGATTGAAGATATATCGAAAGCTTTAGCTGTCAATATTCGTACCATTCAGCGCAATTTAGCCAATGAAGGGATTACGTTTCACCAATTGGTTAAAAATTTACGTGAGGATTTGGCAGATGATTTATTGCTGGGTACTGATCTCACAATAGATCAAATTTCTGAACGGTTGGGTTATGCAGAAGTATCTGTTTTTTCTAGAGCATTCAAGCGCTGTAAGGGTATGCCACCAGCAAAATATAGAAAGATGATGCAACAATAGCAGAACACAATACTGAGATCATATTAAGACGTTAATAAAAATTTAATGACAATTTAGGTCATCATTTGCACTAGATAATCTACTTTCAAAAGCTATACTCGATAATATAAATAATGAAGTTATAGATAAAAATTCCAAAGAGGGTGCGTTTATGTCGGCATGGATGACACATCAAATACATAATCAATTTGATGAGCTTCAAGATTACAATCTATATACAACAGATCCAATCTTACAAGAAATCTTACAGCGTTATGGCAGTAGAAACTCAGTCCATTTAAGTGAGTTTGGCGCAGTCGTAGGTTGTGAAAGCTTTTATCACCATGCTGATCTTTCCAATAAACATCCTCCTATTTTACATAGTTTTGATGCTCGAGGCAGGCGGGCAGATTTTGTTGAATTTCATCCTTCATGGCACAAATGGATGGCGTTAAATCGTAAATATGCGGTTCATGCACATCCTTTTCTAAATTTTACTCAAGAATCTGGTTGGGTGGATTGGGCAGCAAAATTCTTCCTCAGTGGTCAAGTGGAGTGTGGAAACTTATGTCCAAATTCAATGACCTTGGGCAGCATTCCATTGATTCAAAAAGAACCTGAGCTGTGGAAAAAGCTAGGAGATAAACTTTTATCCACTGAATATGATGAACGTGATTTACCAATTGCTCAGAAAAAATCGATTTGGATTGGAATGGGCATGACTGAAAAGCAGGGTGGTTCTGATGTGCGTGCTAATGAAACGACAGCTGTTCCAGTTGGGCAGTCTGGAAGAGGACAAGCTTATTTACTAACTGGGCATAAATGGTTTTTTTCAGCACCTATGTGCGATGCACATTTGGTTGTTGCTAAAACTGAGCATGATGGATTGGCGTGTTTCTTTGTTCCGCGTTGGTTGGAAGATGGCACAAAAAATGCGATTCATATTCAACGGCTCAAAGAGAAGGTTGGAAATCGCAGCAATTCCAGCTCTGAGGTCGAATTTAAAGAAGCTTGGGGCATTATGATGGGGGAGGCTGGACGCGGCATTCCAACGATTATTGAAATGGCGAATTATACCCGATTAACGTGTGCGGTAGGTTCAAGTGGCATTATGCGTCAGGCCCTAGTACAAAGCATTGCCTATACTCGTCAACGTCAAGCATTTGGTAAGAGACTCATTGAGCAGCCATTAATGCGGTCTGTGCTCACAGATCTTGCTTTAGAAACTGAAGCGGCAGTGCAGTTGAGTTTTCATTTGGCTCATTGTTATGAACATGACAGCGAACTTTGTTTGGCATGGAAACGTATCATGACACCAGCAGCAAAATTTTGGATCTGTAAAAGAGCAGTAGAGATGACTGGTGAAATGATGGAAGTTTTCGGTGGCAATGGCTACGTTGAACATGGCATCATGGCTCGTCTCTTTAAAGAAGCACCTGTGAACACTATTTGGGAAGGGTCAGGTAATGTCATGTGTCTCGATGTGCTTCGTGCTATTTCACGTGATCCTGAATCAATCGAGCATTTATTTAAAGATTTAGTATCTACTGCAAGTCAAGACAAAATACTTAATGAAGAGTTGCAGGGACTGTTTAGATTATTTCATCAGGAACCTGATGATTTACAATTTATGGGGAGAAGCTTAGTCAGTCGTTTGGTTGTGCTCTCTCAAGCAGTATTGCTGAAACGTTATGCGCCAGATTTTATTGCCAATGCTTTTATTGCGACGCGGTATCAAAAATTTCATGGTCAGGTGGTGGGGATGCTTGATCCTAAACAAGTAGATGTGACCTCAATTTTAAATCGAGCATTTGCCGCTTAATTATTTTCCAAAACCCTTTTCTGATAGACAGCCAACACATAGATGCGGTTGGCTGTTATCGATACATAAAAATAAATAAGTACGACAGTGTGAAAAAATAGAATTCACTAGAATCGTGTCATTAAAAATTTTTAAATTTTGATCATATTAAAGTGAATAAAACATGTTGATCAAAAGTTATCTCCTCAATAAAGATTATTCGTCATTATGCACATGCAAAAAAAATCAAAAAAATTAAAGTATTTTTTGGTCTTAGTGGTATTGGTTGCTTTAGCTCTTTCTGTTTATTTCTATATTCAGTCACAAAAAAAGCAGCCAGAACCGCAGACCGTTGAAGTCACTCAAGGTGATCTAACGCAGATTGTTAAAGCCACAGGTGAAATTTATGCATCTGATATTGTCTCCGTGGGTGCGCAAGTCTCAGGTCAAATTCAAAAGCTGTATATCAAGTTAGGACAGGATGTAAAAAAAGGCCAATTAATCGCTGAAATTGACTCGACAACACAGTTGGACAAGCTCAATACCAGTAAAGCCGAACTTGAAGCTGCGAAGGCAGACTTGGCAGCGAAACGTGTCGCTTTACAAACTTTAAAACAAAACTATCAGCGTAAATTAACCTTATACAAAGCTGAAGCAGGCTCTCGTGAAGAGCTCGAACAGGCGAATAATCAGCTTAAACAAGCGATTGCAGATGTTGAGTCAAATGAATATCGGCTGAAACAATTACAGATTAATGTGAATACAGCACAAACTGAATTGGGCTACACACAGATTCGCTCTCCATTGACGGGTACCGTGGTTTCCATGCCTGTTGAAGCTGGTCAAACCATTAACTTTGCACAAACGACACCTTTGATCGCGACGATCGCCAACTTGAATAAGATGGAAATCCGAATGCAGGTCGCAGAAGGTGACTACACTAAATTAAAAGAAAACATGCCAGTTAAATTTAGCACCTTGGCAGACCCCAATGTGAAATTAGATGGTGTGATTCAAAGTATTGATCCTGCTTTAACGACCCTGACCAAAGGAACTTACGACGATAAAAATGAAAATGCGAATGCAGCAGTGTTCTACTATGCAAGAATGTTGGTGGACAACCCTGAGCGTAAACTCAGTATCGGTATGACAACCCAAAATGACATTATTGTAAATCAAAAAAAGAATGTGCTGAAAATTCCGAAAACAACGGTGATTGGATATGGATCAGATGCCATTGTTTACCTCTATCAACCTGATACAAAACCTCAACCAAGAAAAATCGTGACTGGAATTTCTGACTCAAATGATATTGAAATCAAGTCTGGTTTAAAGTTGGGTGAAAAAATTTTGGCAGAGGCACCTGACGATAGTGCGAATACATCAGGCGATACTTAATGAGTTTGATTGAACTAAAAAAAATAAATAAATTTGTAGGTCCAGAAAATAATCAACAACACATCCTAAAAGATGTCAGTCTCAGTATTGAACAGGGTGAGTTTATTTCGATTATTGGGCAATCAGGTTCAGGTAAGTCTACTTTAATGAATTTACTTGGATGTTTGGATCAAGCCTCTTCAGGACAGTTTCTGTTTCGTGGACAAGATATTTCCTTATTGAGTAATGATGAGCTTTCATCGTTACGTTTAAAAAGTTTTGGGTTTGTGTTCCAACGCTATAATTTATTGAATGCTTTATCTGCTTTAGAGAATGTCGCCTTGCCCGCGATTTATTCAAATTTGAATGCAGAAAACCGTGCAGATCGAGCACTGCAACTTTTAGCTCAGCTCGGTTTAGCTGATAAGAGTGACAATAAACCCAATGAAATGTCGGGTGGACAGCAGCAACGAGTCAGTATTGCCCGCGCGCTTATGAATGGTGGTGAGGTTATTTTAGCCGATGAACCCACAGGCGCTTTGGATTCTGAAAGTGGTGAAATGGTCTTGCAAATTTTGGAAGATCTACACCGTCAAGGGCATACGATTATTTTAGTTACTCATGATAAAAGTATTGCAGAACGTGCAGATCGTGTCATTGAAATTAAAGATGGACGCATTCTTTCGGATACGCAGCGTAAATCTTTAGGGCAAGTTTCTCCATCAAAAGTTTTTCATGCGGACATGAAATTCAGCTTTGTTTCCCAAGTGTATGAAGCGATGAAAATGTCTTTGCACTCAATTTTCGCCAATCGTTTAAGGTCATTTTTGACCATGCTAGGGATTATTATTGGCATTTGCTCAGTCACCATTGTCATTGCGATTGGTAATGGAGCAAAAGAAAAATTTTTGAATGATTGGGGGGGATTGAAAACAGCAACACTTGAGATTTATCCAGGTGGAACAGCTTTAGCTGCATCTGCCAGCCGTTTAAATATGGATGATTTAAATGCACTCAATGAGATGAAAGAAATTATCCATGTTTCTCCACATGTCAGTTTAAGTGGGAACATGATTTATCAAAATCGTAATATTGATGTGAGTGCAACAGGTGCAGATGGTTTTTATTTAAAAATTAGAAACATGAAAGTTCAATATGGTCGCTTTTTTACACAGAGCGATGTTGAACAGCGTTCCCAAATCGTAGTGATTGATAAGCAAGCTGCTGAAAAGTTATTTGGACAGCAAAAATTAGCTTTAGGTAAAACAGTGTTATTTAATAAGCGTTCTTATGAAGTTGTTGGAATCGCTGAACCTCAATATAGCTCAGGTTCTTCACAAATTTGGATGCCTTATAATGTATTGATGTCACAAATTTCAAGTAGTGATAATGTCAATCTGCTGACTGCGGTACTACATCAAAATACTGACTCAGTGAAAGCCGAAAAGAAAGTGAGGCAACTATTGATTGCTCGTCATGGTGTGGAGGATTTTGATATATATAACAGTGATGAGTCTATGAAGTCCTTTGAAAAATATTTAGGAACGATGACTTTCTTTATTTCTGCAGTAGCCTTTATTTCATTGGTCGTAGGTGGCGTTGGTGTGATGAATATCATGCTCGTTTCTGTGACCGAGCGAATTAAGGAAATTGGCTTACGAATAGCAGTTGGTGCTCGCCAAAGTGATGTGCAGGCTCAGTTTTTGATTGAATCTGCAGTTTTATGTTTAATTGGTGGCGTAATTGGTGTTGCGATCGCCTTGATCGCCAGTTTTATTTTTAATGCGATTAGCTCAGATTATAAGATGGTATTTTCATGGTCAGTTGCTATTATCGCACTGCTATTTTCAACGCTGGTTGGTTTGATCTTTGGTTATATGCCCGCTAAACGTGCTGCAAACTTAAAACCAATTGAAGCTTTAGCCCATGAATAAGAAAAAATTAGAGATGGCTGTTCAGTGAGTATTGTCTGTATTAACAGGTATTCAAAGTTCAAGATACTAAAGTTAACATTTTTTATCGTGGAATTTATTGTTGCAAATCAGTCTAATATTTTAACTGGAAATTCGATTTTTTTACTTACTAAACCGTAAGTACTTCTCATCCTTCTTCTGCCTCAATAAGCTGTTAATTCGCCTTGTTACACTGCCACATCCGCAGTATGACGAGGGGGAATATGGCACTTTTGCTTTAAAGCTTATTTAAAAAATAAAGATCAATAAGAACCATAGATAAATTTATCTCATGAGGCTGATATGACAAAACTCCTAATCACTAGTTTATTTGTGACCACCATTGCTTTAAGTGGCTGTAATGATTCTAATGATAAAAGTCCAAAAGATTCATCAAATCCATCTCCACTCACTTTGCAGACTTATACTCCTGGAGAGGATGCTGTTTTTGCCGTTGCATCAACTTTAATTTCAGGAAAAAAAGATGCTATTTTGGTCGATGCTCAATTTCAGAATCAATACGCTAAAGACGTAGTAAATCTGATTAAGAAATCAGGTAAAAATTTAAAATATATTTATATTTCCCATAGTGATCCTGACTATTATTTTGGAACCAATGAAATTTTAAAAGCATTTCCAAATGCTAAGGTTGTTTCAACCGCGCAGACAGCTTATTTGATACAAGCCTCTAAAGAAGATAAGTTATCAGTTTGGCAGCCACAATTAGCAAAAGGCGATGCTCCTGAAAAGATTATTATTCCTGAAGCCTTAAATTCAGGATATATGGAATTAGATGGGCAAAAGATTCAAGTCCAACTTGATCCAGAAGATTCCGCACATGGTTTCTTATGGATTCCAAGTTTAAAAACGGCATTGGGTGGTATTTCGGTCGCTTATGGTGAGCATTTGTGGATGGCCGATACCAATGGTGTGCAAGGGATCGATCTTTGGAAGAAGCAAATTGATAAAATACTGAGTTTAAATCCTAAAAAAGTGATCCCAGGTCATTATGTAAAAAGTGACTTTTCACCTAAGCCATTGGATTGGATTAAAGGGTATTTAACGAACTTTAAAACAGCAGTTACTGAAAATCAAAGCTCGGAGGGGATTTTTGGATATATGAAAGCAAAGTATCCAGATCTTGAGTCGAGTGAAGAAGTGCTAAAAATGTCTGCACAAGTATTTGCCAAAGAAACCGATTGGAAAGTCGCATCTCCTTATCCGCCAATAGGACAAAAAATACAAGTCGATTTTACGAGTTTGAAATTTGATCTTGATGTCAAAGACCATCAGAACCTAACTTTTACAGGTGCCGGTGGCGCAGTTGGGCCAGATCTTTCTGAAGCGGTAAAATACACACCTGTTGAAATTGCTAAAAATATTTTTATGGTTTATTGGCATGAGGATAAATCAGGAGATAATGTCGTTCATATTCAAGATTATAATCGAGATGTCGTTTACACCAACATTGCTGGGAATGATGGAACAATTCATCTTAAAGGCAAAATACAGGGCGTCAAAGGTGTAATCAAGGACATCGGTTTACAACAAGCATTGAACAAACCATTCTTCGCTATTGGACAGACTTTGGTGTTAAACATCAATGGTCAAACGCGGCATCTTGAATTCAAAGACCAAGGTCTTTTAAATATCGCATCAGGACAAAATACATCTGCCAATATTGAATATGTAGCCACACAGGTTGGACCTGAGCAGTTTATGGTGTATTGGACAGATGATGGGACTAAAGAAAATGTTGTATTAGTCATCGATCAAAAGCAAAAGATCGTTTACCAAAATATCGCAATGCCAGATGGAAAATTTAATCATCATCGAGGTACATTTAGTCTTCTACCGGAATAATGATGATTTAGTCCTTTCTATGCTGTGTAAGAGCACCTTCGGGTGCTCGAGTTATTGATCAATTTAACATAGAAAAATGGCAGAGCTAATTTGAAACATTGTATACCTTCGATGTAGGTCATTGAAAAAACCATTATCAATTTGCTTGTAAAATATACAAAAAAGCGTAATATCGCTTTCCCATCTGAAGGATGGGTAAACTGAAGGCGATTAAAAAATGGCAAAGAAAAAAGCGTTGCCAGAGGTTGTGATTCACAACTTTGTGGCAAAACATATGCATGAAGTCAACAAAAGCCGAGTGTTTGTCGATCGAAAGAAAGATGCAAAACGTGGCTACAGCAAGCATAAAAAAGGGAGATATTCGAATGATTATCTCCCTTTTTTTATATGCCTAAACACGTGAAGGTTAGTCTGCTCCACCGATACTTCCACCGCAATCTATATCAACATGTGATGATAATTCGCTCATTTGGTGTTCAGAATTCATCGTTGAGCCATGACCTAGCGTATGATTTGAAATAGGTTTGTTAGGTGTTGAACTACTTTTTAATTTACTAATATATAAATGAAATAGAATTACCGAGATCGCTACGATCGACATGAAGATAAAAAAAGCCAATTGATCATGTTTGTTACTCAGCTGTATCTCTGCTTAAACGGGGATTCATATTAGGCATTTACAATACGATTCGATTTCACCATATCCGCTAAACCATGATGACGGAAATAATACTCCATCCAACTTTTCACAATGAGTGGATTACTCATTTTCACCACTTCATCCAAAAGTGTTTGCGCATCTACCATTGGAACATGACAAATTGCTTTACGGACTCTGAGAATATTGCTCGAACTCATTGAAAGCGTATTAAAGCCCATTGCCATCAGTAAAATTGCTGAGAGTGGATCGCCAGCCATTTCACCACAAATACTGACAGGTTTGTCATATTTATGACACTCTTGAACTAAGCGTTGCAATGCTCGAAGCACTGAGGGATGGAAGTGAGAATAAACACTCGATACACGTGGGTTATTACGGTCGACTGCCAACAAATATTGGATTAAATCATTCGAACCCACAGAGAAGAAATCAACTAATTCTGCAAACTCACCAATTTGAAGTAAAACACTAGGTACTTCCACCATGATGCCAATTTTAGGACGATTAATTTTAACTTGTTCTTCTTCCTGAACCGCAGCTAAGTCACGCTCAATAATATAAAGCGCTTCTTCTACTTCACTGACGCTGGTGATCATTGGCAGCAAAATATGCAAATTATTCAAACCAACACTGGCTTTTAACATCGCACGAATTTGTGAAGAGAAAATCTCAGGATGATCCAAGGTAAAACGAATCCCTCTCCATCCTAATGCTGAGTTTTCTTCTTCTATTTCGAAATAAGGTAAATCTTTATCTGCACCAATATCCAAAGTACGCATCACGACTGGTTTATTGGCAAAGTGACTAAGTTGTTGACGGTAAATCGCCCGTTGCTCTTCTTCACCCGGGAAACGATCACGCAACATAAATGGAATTTCTGAACGATAGAGTCCGACACCTTTGGCACCACGTTGTACACCACGCACGACATCAATCATTAAACCTGTATTCACAAATAAGCGTACTGCAACACCATCAGGAGTGATGGCATCTTTGGTTTCATACTGTTTAAGATCTTTGGCAATTTGTTCTTCTTCTTTTTGGATGTCACGATAACGTTGACGTAAACGGCGTGGTGGATTGATAAATACACGTCCTTGATAGGCATCAACAATCATTTCCACATCATCAAGTGTGGTTACTGGAAGCTCGGTGACCCCAACGACTGTCGGGATACCCAAAGCACGTGCCACAATCACCATATGTGAATTGGCAGCCCCTTCAGACGTCACAATCGCTGCAATCTTATCGACAGGTAGTTCAACCAATGCTGCCGTACTGATTTCCTCACCCACGATGATACTGTCATTACTCAGTTCTCGGTGACTTAAATCATCTTCTTGAAGTGCTGCTAAAATACGTCGCCCAAGGTCTTTTAGGTCTGCAACACGTTCTCGTAAATAATCGTCTTCCATTTGTGCAAAGATTGCCACATGACGATCTATAACGTGTTTAACTGCACCTTGAGCCCAGTGACCATCACGGATTAACTCTTTGATTTCAGCAGGCAGGGCATTCTCATCCAACATTCTCAAGAATACGCTAAATAATGCACGTTCCTCAGACATCAAAGAATCTTGCATTTTTTCATCAAGTGATTGAATTTCTTGGCGAACTGAATCAACCGCATGATCAAGTAATTCAAGCTCTTCACTAATATCTTCAGCTTCGCGGTCAGGTACTGAACCTAAATCTGCGGGTGGATAAAGAATAAGTGCACGACCTAATGCAATACCACCTGCACCTGATGATCCTTGAAATGTTTTATAGGTTGGAGAATTATTTGGCTTACGGAAAACATCAATATTTCCAACTGCATGCGCATGCGCGATAACGCCAGAAAGTTGCGCACAAAGTGTGACTAAAAACGATTCAGCAGCTTCGCTAAAGTCTTGTGGTTCAGTATTTTGAACCACGAGAACACCCATGACTTTTCGACGATACATGACAGGAACGCCAAGGAAAGAGTTATAAATCTCTTCACCCGTTTCTGGGAAATACGCGAAACGCTCATGCTTAAACGCATTCTCGATATTGACGATTTCCTCGCGTTGCCCAACGAGTCCGACCAAACCCTCACCCAGCTGCAGTGAGACATTGCCAATAGATTCAGCATTTAAGCCTTTGGAAGCCATCAGAACGTAACGTTGGTTACGTTCATCAAGTAAATAAATAGAGCACACATCTACATGCATTGCTTCAGAAATTTGGTTGACCATAATTTCTAACGAATCATGCAAACTGACAGACGCATTGATTTCTTGGACAATGCGCCGTAAAGAGTCTAATTGCATGTTCGACATGTAGCGGTGCTCCTCTTAAAGGGATGTAATTATGGTGATTATTCAAATAGTCGAAATAAAAATCAAACATTTAAATTCAATGTTTAATATAAATCATGCTATGGCAGATGCATACACAATTCCAACATGGCACGACGGTAAACATCTTTTTTGAAGTTCACCACTTGGCCTAGTGGATACCAATAGCTGACCCATTGCCATTGATCAAACTCTGGCGGATCATTTAAGTTCAACTGAATATGATTCGTTGACGCGACTAATTTCAATAAAAACCATTTTTGCTTTTGTCCGATACACACAGGATCAGAATCTGATCTGATGTAGCGAAGTGGCAAACGATAATGTAACCAACCTTCGGTCTGAGCAATTATTTGGACGTGCTCCGGCAATAACCCGACTTCTTCACGGAGTTCCCTGAAAAGTGCCTGTTCTGGAGTTTCACCAAATTGGATGCCTCCTTGAGGAAATTGCCAAGCATTGTGACCAATGCGTTTTGCCCATAAAACTTGTCCAATATCATTTGCCAAAATGATCCCGACATTCGGTCGGAAACCTTCTGAGTCGATCATTTGGCACCTAAAATTTATTAAATTCGTTGACTTTGGGTTCGGGGGCATCCACTCTCTATGCCCAACTCGAAAAGTTCAAAGTAATAATGTTTTAAAATTGCTATGATCTTAACGAATTTCTATCGACTAGCGGAGATAGATTTACATTTTTTTTCTTAAATTTCAGTTTGAACGAGTAATTTCATGAAATTGGCGTTGTTTGATTTAGATCACACCTTGTTAAATACCGACTCTGACCATTCTTGGGGCGAGTTTTTAGTCAATGAAGGCTTGGTTGATCCAGTTCGACATCGCGCCATGAATGACAAATTTTATGAAGACTACAAAGCAGGACAACTTGATCCAATTGCCTACAACGAATTTGTATTTGAATTTTTAACGCAACATGACAATGAGTATTTGACCGACTTACATCAGCTTTTTATGCAAAAAGTGATTCGACCTCAAATGCGTCCTGAAGGTTATAAAGCGATTCAACGTCATCAAGATGCTGGGCATCAATTAGTAGGAATTACCGCAACATCAGATTTTATTACTGCACCTATTTTTCGTGAATTTGGTATTACAGAAATTATTGCAACCAATGCAGAAGTGGTTGATGGTAAATATACGGGTAAAGTCATTAATATTCCGTGTTATCAAAAAGGTAAATTGGCACGATTAGATCAATGGCTCGAGGGACGAGACGTTACTGAATCATGGGCATATTCAGACTCCATTAACGATCGATTCTTATTGGAATATGCGGATCATGCGATTGCAGTCAATCCAGATGATCGTCTTGAAGGATTGGCTAAAGAGCAGGGTTGGGATATCCAAGACTGGTCCATTTAAGACAGTTTTATTCTCAAAATTAAATCATTGCTAAAGCCATTGTATCAATGGCTTTTTTTCATTGATCAGCATTGAAATAACTTGAGATGAAATTCAGCATAAATTTACAGACGCTTTCATCCCTTAGTGATACCTTATGCGCAAACAACTAACTTAAAATTAATCAAAATCATAAGGAATATACGATGATAAATGCAGAGCCAAGAATGACCAACTTATTTGAGCAATTAGGATTGGATTCTAGCGAGGAAGCTATTGCAGAATTTATTGAAACACATCAGTTAGAAGCTGAAACCTTTTTGACTGAAGCAAGTTTTTGGTCTGTAGGTCAACGTCAATTTTTGAAAGAAAAATTATGTTCAGATGGTTCATGGGCATTAATTATCGATCAGCTCAATGAGTCTTTACATGAAGATTCATTGAAGAAAAAAGCTTAAGTAGCTCACTTGTCTTAAAAAGTAAAAAGTCATCTGATTAGATGACTTTTAAATATCGAGTGCTGAAATTATTTCATTAAATCAACCAATGCTTTGGCTGCCTTAGATTGGGTGCGTCCCGGATGCCAAACCATACCCAATTGACGCTGCATTTCTAAATTAATATCCAGTCTGACCAGGTCTTGATTGACTAAAGTACTTGGCAAGACAGACCAACCTAACCCAATAGAAGCCAACATGCGAATGGATTCAAGCGGATTATTGCTCATGGACACTTTAGGTTTTAATCCATTTTTTTCAAATTCTGCAAGGGTGATCTGCGCTGTATATGTTTGAGCTGCAGGTAATAAACTTGGATACTGCATGAGATCTTCAAGGCTTAAATTTTTCATATTTGCCAATGGATGAAAAACTGCAGCAACGAAAACCAAAGGATCACTCCATAAAGGAACATATTTTAAACGTTCATCTAGGACAGGGGGTAAGGTTAAGAATGCCAGTTCAAGATCACCAGCTAACACTTTTTCATGAGCTTGTTCTGAATCTACAAAATGCACATCTAATGTCACATCAGGATATTGCTGAACATACCTTTTTAAATGTTGCGGTAAATGATGTAATCCAATGTGATGGCTGGTACCAACTTTAAGCTTTCCTTTAATCTGATTTTGGTCGTGGCTTAAGGTGTGATGAATATCACCTAGTTCATTTAACCAATTTTTAACTTTTGGAAGCAGGGAATGAGCCGCATGGGTGGCTTGTACACCTCGGCCAGCAGATTCAAATAATTTGACACCAAAATAATCTTCTAAACTATGAATACGTTTGGTAACAGCGGGCTGAGTGATAAATAGTTGATCAGCTGCCATAGAAATCGAACCCGTTTCCATGACTTTTATAAAAGCTTCAAAGGCAGCAAGATTCATAATTTAAACTCGGTTATGAAAATATTATTTAATTATAAAATAAATTTATATCTATTGCGAAGTAATTCTTCATAAACTGTTGCAAAAAAAGCCGCATAGTGCGGCTTAGATGAGGAGGATCACAGGTGAAACTATGCGACGATATTTTCTTCCTGTTGTATCGTTTTTTTCTCCCACACGCGTTCGTGAATGAAATAAGCCACGGCTTGTACAGTAGGCTCAAGTAAACTCAAAGTAATTGCCATCCAAATGCTGCCTGTGACAAGGTAGCCTACAATCATGGCTACCGTAATGTGCATAATGTAGTAGCTTAATGTTTTTTTGAACATGCGTTGATTATCTTCAACAAATTTTTGAATATGTGCCATGTGAACATCCTCAGTTGGTGGTGATCTTGGAGATGTTTAAATGATAAGTATTCTTATTTAATCTGTAAAAGCGAATATTATTTTTAAATTAATCGTTTTTATAGATGGTTTTTGTGTTTAAATTGATTCTAAAAAGTTTTTAAACTAATAAAAATGATAAATTAGATTTATGTGAATAGGCCGTTATAATCGTAATTAATGACAGAATTACCCAGTCCAGTGGAGCAAATCGACATGGCAGGCGAAACCCAAAAAGCAGAAACTCAAACAAAAAAAACGTTGTACGATAAATTGTGGGACGATCATTTAGTTAAACAACGCGATGATGGTTCTTCTTTACTTTATATCGACCGTCACTTGTTGCATGAAGTGACTTCTCCACAAGCTTTTGAAGGCTTACAACTTGCAGGACGTAAACCTTGGCGTTTAAGTGCAAACGTGGCAACTCCTGACCATAACGTACCAACGTCTACGAAAGAGCGTTCTGAAGGGATTGCGGGGATCGAAGATGATACTTCACGTATCCAAGTGCAAACTTTAGATGATAACTGTAAAACATTTAATGTTGCACAGTTTGATATCAACGATGTCCGTCAAGGGATCGCACACGTTGTTGGACCTGAGCAAGGTTTAACTTTACCGGGTATGACGGTTGTTTGTGGTGACTCTCATACAGCGACGCATGGTGCGTTTGGTTGCTTGGCACACGGTATTGGGACATCAGAAGTTGAACATGTATTGGCAACGCAATGTTTAGTTCAAAAGAAAATGAAAAACATGTTGGTACGTGTTGACGGCAAATTAGGTCAAGGCGTAACACCAAAAGATGTGGTTTTAGCGATTATTGGTAAAATCGGTACAGCTGGTGGTACAGGTCATGCCATCGAATTTGGTGGTCAAGTTTTCCGTGATATGTCGATCGAAGGTCGTATGACGGTATGTAACATGGCGATTGAAGGCGGTGCCCGTGTCGGTATGGTGGCTGTTGATGAAAAAACCATTGAATACGTAAAAGGTCGTCCATATGCACCGAAAGGCGAGCAGTGGGATCAAGCTGTAGCTTATTGGAATACTTTACATTCTGATGAGGGTGCACACTTTGATACAGTGGTTGTATTACAAGGTGAAGAGATTGAACCACAAGTGTCTTGGGGTACATCTCCTGAGATGGTGATTCCTGTTTCTCAAGCAGTACCGACTTTAGAACAAGCCAAAGATGACGTGCAACGTAACGACTGGACACGTGCTTATCAATATATGGGCTTAACCGCGGGTCAAGCATTGTCTGATATTAAATTGGATCGCGTATTTATCGGTTCTTGCACCAACTCTCGTATTGAAGATATCCGTGCGGCAGCTGAAGTTGCAAAAGGCAAAAAAGTTGCAAGCACGATTAAGCAAGCGATGGTTGTTCCGGGTTCTGGCTTAGTCAAAGCACAAGCAGAAGCTGAAGGTTTGGATAAAATCTTAATAGAAGCTGGTTTTGAATGGCGTGAGCCAGGTTGCTCAATGTGTTTAGCAATGAATGCAGACAAATTACAACCGGGTGAGCACTGTGCATCAACATCAAACCGTAACTTCGAAGGTCGTCAAGGTAATGGTGGTCGTACGCATTTAGTGAGCCCAGCGATGGCAGCAGCAGCGGCAATTGCAGGTCACTTTGTTGATGTACGTTCATTCTAAGAGGAGCAAACAACATGAAAAAATATACCGTTGAACAAGGTATCGTTGCACCTTTAGACCGTGCCAATGTCGATACAGATTTAATTATTCCAAAACAGTTCTTGAAATCAATTAAGCGTACAGGTTTCGGCGCGAATTTGTTTGATGAGTTACGTTATTTAGATGAAGGCTACTTGGGTCAAGACAACTCAAAGCGTCCTTTGAATCCAGATTTCGAATTGAACAAACCACGTTATCAAGGTGCTTCAATCTTGATTTCACGTGCCAACTTTGGTTGTGGTTCAAGCCGTGAACACGCGCCATGGGCTTTAGAAGAATATGGTTTCCGTACCGTAATCGCACCAAGCTATGCAGACATTTTCTACAACAACAGCTTTAAAAATGGCATGTTACCAGTGATCTTGTCTGAAGAGATTGTGGATCAATTATTCAAAGAGTGTGCAGCTCAAGAAGGTTATCAGTTAACGATTGATCTTGAAGCACAAGAAGTGCGTACACCATCTGGTGAAGCATTTAAATTTGAAGTTGATCCATTCAGAAAGCACTGTTTGTTGAATGGTTTAGATGATATTGGTTTAACGTTACAAGCGGCAGAAGATATTCGTGCTTATGAGGAAAGAACTAAAGCTGTTCGCCCATGGGTATTCCAAGAAATCAAAGCGTAACTGATACTTAAAGCTATAGTGCTCTGATTCAAGTCTTGCTAATATCGGTGCAAAATTATTCTTTTAGTTTTGCGCCGTTTGGTGAGGTTGGGCACAAATGAAGGCAAAAGTTTTATTACGCTATGCGTTTTTCGGATTGTCTGTCGCCGTTTTATCCGCTTGTCAGACCGTAGACCGATTACAACTGAAAAAGATTAAAGAAACGCCTGAAACCAGAAATCATGCTTTGATTTATTGCTCAGGAACGCTGAATTGTGAGTTTGAAAGATTTGATGAGCATCCCATTGTTGATGCTCAATCTCGAAGATTAGATCAGCGTGCGATCAAGCAAGGTATTGTGCGATTAAATGCTGGCTCTTTGAAAGATCCGCAAGCCTTATATCTTTCAGTTCCTGCTGGACTGCATGAAGTGGTGGTTCGCTTTTATCCGATTTCAGAGGAAAAAGCAGAAACTATTAATGTCATCCATCGCTTCGAAGCAAAAAAAGATTACCGATTTGTAATGTTTAGAGATCGAAGCAGTGGGAAGAAAAGTTTACTTGATGCTTCTGCACCAGAGCCATTATGTGTTGACTTGTTGCAAGAGCAACAAACTATTCGCCGTTTCTGCAAACCCTATAATGTTCTCAATGGACTAGGTGAGTTTGTGGAACAAAAAAATTTAAAAACACGTTAGTTCATACTAACTTTACAAATGGAAAATCTCATGTCTAAACAAATCTTGATTTTAGCTGGTGACGGCATTGGTCCTGAAATTGTAAAAGCAGCTGAACAGGTCCTCACCCGTGTCAATGAAAAATTTAATCTAGATTTAACATGGGAACAAGGTTTATTGGGTGGCGCTGCAATTGATGCGCATGGTTCACCTTATCCAGAAGTTACCTCTGAACAAGCAAAAAAAGCAGATGCGATTTTGTTAGGTGCTGTGGGTGGTCCGAAGTGGGATACAATTGAGCGCTCAATTCGTCCTGAGCGTGGTTTATTAAAATTACGTAGTGAACTTAACCTTTTCGCTAACTTGCGTCCAGCGATCTTGTATCCTCAATTGGCAGATGCTTCAAGTTTGAAACCTGAAATTGTTTCAGGCTTAGATATTTTAATTGTCCGTGAATTAACTGGTGGTATTTACTTTGGTCAACCACGGGGTATTCGTGAATTAGAGAATGGTGAGAAGCAAGGCTTTAATACCGACGTATATGCAGAGTCAGAAATCAAACGTATTGCTAAAGTGGCGTTTGAAATGGCGAAACTACGCGGTGGTAAAGTGTGTTCAGTTGATAAAGCGAATGTTCTTGAAGTCACTGAGCTTTGGAAACAAACAGTAACTCAGTTACATGCTGAACAGTATGCTGACATTAACTTGTCACATATGTATGTCGATAATGCAGCAATGCAATTGGTTCGTGCACCTAAACAATTTGATGTGATCGTAACAGGTAACTTGTTCGGTGATATCTTGTCTGATGAAGCAGCGATGTTGACTGGTTCAATCGGTATGTTGCCATCAGCTTCTTTAGATGAAAATGGTAAAGGGATGTATGAGCCTTGTCATGGTTCAGCACCAGATATCGCAGGTCAAAATATCGCAAACCCATTGGCAACAATTTTATCTGTTGCAATGATGCTTCGATATACGTTCCGTCAAGAAGCTGCAGCAAAAGCGATTGAAGATGCAGTAGGGAATGTTTTAGACCAAGGTTTACGTACAGCTGACATTATGTCTGAAGGCATGAAGAAGGTCGGGACAGTTGAAATGGGTGAAGCAGTTGTTGCAGCGCTTAACTAATTTCAGTTGATTCATTCAAAACGCAGCCTATGAGCTGCGTTTTTTATTGCCGAGCTTTTGAAAGCGATATTGTTTTTTTAAGCTAAAAACACTTGAGCAAGTCATTACGTTACCGTATGACTGACTTGCTGAAGCTGTCCATACAGGAATCATAAAACTATTTTCATCTCTCATCGAATTTCCCATTGGAATCGAGGTGTTGACTATACGTTCAAAGGTGAAAATGGATCGATCATCTCGAATCTCAAGATTGGGCTTCAGCTTAATGTTAAAAGAATTCAACTCGGTAGTTTCTCGGATATGTTGGATATCTTGTCCTACAAATTGTGAAACATAAGTATTCATATTTTTTTGTTCTGAAAATTTGCTGTTTGGCATGCCGTAAACAGGAAAAGTGTAAATATGCAGATGGGCAAAAAACACAATTTATTTAGTGCACGAAATAGTGGGGCAGTACGACGATTTTTTAGATTGAATGTGCAAATGGGCTTTGTTGGTATATATGATTGGATAGTAAATGAATAAATAGTGAGTTTAATTATTCTATATATCTGAATTTGTCTCTTATCACAAAGACAGGCGATTGATTTAGCTGAATGAACTTTCTATGCGATTCATAAAATAAAAGTACAAAAACAAAAAAAGCCACTCAATGTGGCTTTTCGCTTACTAACACTTAGCGTGCACGGTAAGTAATGCGACCCTTAGATAAGTCATAAGGTGTCATTTCAACTTTAACACTGTCACCAGTCAAAATACGAATATAGTGTTTACGCATTTTACCAGAAATGTGTGCAATTACTTCGTGACCGTTTTCTAAACGTACACGGAACATAGTATTAGGAAGCGTTTCGGTGACAACGCCTTCGAACTCGATAAGTTCCTCTTTATTGGCCATAGCCTACCTGATGATCAAATTGGAAAGGCGCAAATTATAGGCAAAATTTTAGAAAAAAACAAGGTTAAACCAAGTTCAGTCGGCGTTTCTATGGTCAAACTTGTCGAACAAACAAATAAAATTTTTAAACAAAAAAATGCTTAACTATGTTGTCAGTTTGGTCAATCGACTGTAATCTAATTCATAAGTTTTAAGTAAATATTAATAACATACAAGGAAGGGCACTGCGTGAGTCAGCTAACTGATGCTTCGGTTGTTCTACGATTAGGTTATCAAGCAATTCGTCGTGCTGGATTGCCCACAGAAGAAATTTTAACAAAAGCGGGTGTAGCCTTAAATCAAGTAGATCAAAATGCGCGTACGCCTTTAAGCGCGCAGTACGCTTTCTGGGTTGCTGCCGAAGAAGTCAGTAAAGATCCAGACATTGGTCTACATTTAGGTGAGCATTTACCACTTTATCGTGGTCAAGTGATTGAACATCTTTTTATTTCATCTGAAAATTTTGGCGAAGGCCTGAAAAGGGCTTTAGCGTATCAACGTCTAATCAGTGATGCATTTCATGCCAAATTAGTTATTGAAGATGATCGTTGCTACCTAACCAATGGTGAACAACCTTTCTCTGAAAACCTAGTCAATCGTCATTTTTCTGAGTGCGCGATTTCAGGCATTTTAAGATTCTTCAAATTTATTACTGAAGGTCGATTTCAACCTATATATATCGATTTTAACTTTAGCGAGGGTGCTTCAGACGATGAGTATTTCCGTGTATATGAGTGCCCGGTAAGTTTAGGCCAAAAAGAAACGCGACTTTATTTTGATCCTGCAATTTTAGATTATGTGCTTTGGCAAGCCGAGCCAGAATTACTTCAACTGCATGAGCAGTTGGCGATTGAAAAATTACAGGAGTTGGCTCGATACGATTTAGTGGGTGAGGTGCGCCGTGCCATTGGTTCTACACTTGAGAGTGGAGAAACAACGCTAGAAACTGTGGCAGCTCAGTTGAATATCACCCCACGTCGTTTGAGAACACAGCTCAGTGAAGCCAATACAAGCTTCCAGCAAATTTTATCTGACTATCGTTGTCGTTTAGCTAAAAAACTTTTGGCAAACACCAATGAAAGCGTAGAGAGAATTGTCTATCTGACGGGTTTCTCAGAACCAAGTACGTTCTATCGTGCCTTTAAACGATGGACCAATGAGACACCTGTTGAATATCGTAAGCGTAAACAGCGCTAAAAAAATCCCTTCTTATGAAGGGATTTTTTTCAATTCAAAATAAAAAATTATTCAGGCATGTTTAACCAATGAGGGCCTAGCGGCACTTTAGGCAAGTTAAACTCTTCAGGATAGTGTGCTTGGATAAAGTAAAGGCCGTCAGGTGGTGCTGTGATTCCTGCTGCTTTACGGTCTTCTGCTGCGAATATTTCATCGATATGGTCAATGTCGTACATCCCCTGACCAATTTCTAGTAAACAGCCCATAATATTGCGAACCATGTGGTGTAAAAAACCATCTGCTTGGATGTCTAGAACGAGGTAAGCACCGTGTTTGATGAGTTTGCAATGGCTCACATGGCGTACAGGCTGGTTGGATTGACACGCAGCAGCTCTAAAGCTTTCAAAGTTATGAGTACCCTCAAATTTTGAGGCTGCAGCAATCATTTTATCCACATCAAGTGGGTAATAAGCATGCGTTACTTGTTTGTGGAGTAAGGCAGGACGCATGGGTCTGTTATAAACGACATAACGATAACGGCGAGCCTGCGCTTTAAAGCGTGCATGAAAATCACTGCCCATTTCTTGAATCCACTGGATGGCAATATCTTTCGGGAGTGTACTGTTAGCTCCCATAAGCCAGCCACGAATTGGACGTATTGCATTTGTGTCAAAGTGAGCCACCATATTTGTGGCATGAACACCTGCATCTGTTCGACCCGCACCATGCAAAATGATGGGTTCATCAGCAATTTTGCTCAACACTTTTTCCATGGTTTCTTGTACGCTCGGCACGCCTGGTTGCTGTGTTTGCCAACCTCGATAACGAACGCCACTAAACTCAATTCCGATTGCAAAACGTGGCATTTGAACCTCTAATTTGATGAATCATACCAATGCTGTAACCATTGATCTGTGGAGGGGTATTGTAAATACATTTTTAGAATTTTGGCATAAAGATCGGCATCACTGAGTGTATCGTCGATCAAAATATCAGATGCTTTAATCCAACTGCTAATTGCATAGCGTTGATCTAATTCTCCAAACATGACCTGACTACTTAATACAATATGGCAGCCTAAGGCACGAAGCTGCTTCAAAATATCTGTGGTATCCGCATTAATTGCTAAATTACCGGTTCCATATGCTTGAAGTATGAGTACATGAGGCGAGTTGTCGATAAAACGCGTTAAATGCTGATTGAATAATTTGATTTCAATGGGGCGAAGACTCAGATTCGCAATATTGAGTTGTGTCGAGCGTTCAATATGTTGCTCAGTAATGTCGACAAAAGAACTTGATATGGGCTTGATGACATTTGTAAATGCTTCACCACAAAATGCATTTAGTGCCGTGCGATGAGTCTTGACTGCAGTTCTGGCATGAAAAATTTGATGGTTAAAGCATAAGTAAACACCATCAGACACATTTTCCATATATTGGATGGCATGATTCAGATTATCTAAAGCATCGCTCGATGGATGCAAAGATGTCGCTGCATGATTGAGCAGAGGAAATTGGCTACCTGTGATAATGACTCGACACGTATCATGGAGAAATCGAGAAAGAATAGCCGCAGCATAACTCATGGTATCGGTACCATGAATGACAATAAAATTTTGAAATTGTTTAGCTTGTAATTGTTGAATTTGTTGGATTAACAGCAACCAATCACGCGCCATACATGCACTACTGTCTTTAATCTCATGAGCCTGGACAAGCTCGATTTGATTTTGAACGGGCAAAATTTCTTTTAATTGCGGAAAAAAATCGGCAGCAGGCATAGGCGCTAAAGGTTCACCAACGCAACCAAATGTACCACCCATATAGATTAAAGCTATTTTTGAACTCATAAAAAAGCAGCCTAATTAGACTGCTTCATATTAAGATTAATTGGAATCAGATTCCATGCTCTCTCGGAGTTTTGCTGCACGCATTTTTTGTTCATCATTGTAATGCGATTCATATTCCGTAATTAATTTTTCTGCTTCATCAAACGCGCCAAATTTAATGTATTGATCCGCTAAATCTAAGTTAAGTTGAATTTCATCAACGTTGAGTAATTCAGGAAAACGTTGTACAAGAGGATCATCAGGACGATTCGGATTCATTTTTATCGCAGATGTTTCATGCGAATGATTCTGTTGCACTTCTACATTTTCATCTGATGAATTGAGGTCAAAATTAAACTCGTTTATCGGTTCAATTGAGCTTTCTATTGTAGATTTTGAATCAAGATTTTCCTCAAAGTCGAAAGTTACAAAATCTAAATTTTGATCATTCACGCTTTGTTCTGGAACTTTTGCTGAGCTAGATATTTCAGCATCAAAGTTAAAATCATCTGAAAGATCAAAAGTGAGTTCATCCTTAGATGTTGTTTGAGAATGAGGCTGTTCCGACTGATCTGAAAAGCTAAATTCCAATGGATCTATTTCAATATTCAGTTCTTGTGGATTTTTTTCTAATGGAGAAGAGCTCAGTGCTGAATGAGAGAGATCTGTTTTTTCAACCCATTCTTGACTTAAATCAAGTGTGAAGTCGAGATTTTGGATGGACTCATTTTCTGAAGCAAGGTTCTCAGCATCAGTTGAGTGCACTGATGCTGTTTGTGATTTATTTTCAGACTGAAAACTGGAGAAATCTAAATCAAACTCTAAGGGTGCGCGATCTTCAGTCGATTGATTGGTTGTTTCAGATTCAGTCTGTGTTTGAGCATTTGGCTCGAAAGTTAAATCTGTCGTTATAAATTCTAAAGGTGTTTGCTCTTTTGATGCAGGAGTCTTCTCATCATCTTGCTCGAATGGGTGTTGTGAGGTTGGTTGCGGTGTATCTTCCATAAAAAAATCGAGTTCAAAATGCTCGTTTTGCGATGGAGTCTGTTGTTCAGTTGCCTGCTGATTTTCAGCCTGATCAGAAGGGAGCTGGTCAATGATTTCTTCATTGGTTTTATTGAGCGTAAACTCTTCTGCTAAATCGAGCTGTTCTGAGCTAAATACAAAATGAGCAGTAGGTTCAGCAGAGACATGCTCAGTTTCTTCCTCAGGAGTGCTTTTCTTCTCTTTGGCTTGTAAGGGATGTGGGTATTGTTCTGTTTCAAACACAAATGTTGAGCTTTGAGAAGGAAGAGAAGATTGCTCTGTGGTCTCATTTGTTTCAGTGGGTGTGCTTTCCTGAGTGCTATGTTGTTCATCCTGTGATTTGATGAGATGATCAAAGGCTTGTTCTGATTGCACTGCAGGGATTTCAGTTATAAAACTGGTGCTATGAAACTGTGCAGCATGACGAGGCTGATTCTCGGTGTTCGATATATCCCGTGATTCTTTCGCAATTTCTTTATTCTGTTCCGCTTCTTTTGCAGCTTTAAGTTTGTCTTCAGCTTCATCCGCAATGTAATGTAATCCAGTGGAGCGTAAATAATTACTTAATTGTTTTAAAGCAAATTCATCATTCTGTAGGATGTGAATATCAATCAAATACGAGTAAAGCTCATGTTGTCTAGGATCACGATTCAATGCTTGATTGATTTTTGCTTCGGCTGACATATAGCTTTCTGATTGAATTAAGTATTCAATGCTGGCTTTAAGTTCATCAGCCACTGGTTCGGCACTTAAGTCTTGTGGTGCGCCATGACCGTGCTGTGAATAGGCTTGTTGTGGGGTGGAGCGAGTTTTAGGGCTTTTCTTAGCGCGTTTTACACTCACATTTTTTTTAGATTTTGTTGATCCTGTGTCACCATTTTTTTGTTTATCCTCACGTTTTTTGAGCACCAGTGCGATTAACAGCAAGACGACAAATGGAATGACATACAACATAATTTTTCCCCTTCATTGAATTCAATGAATTTATTGCAAATCTAATACCTGAGTGCTCGAAATATTGGACTGTTTTTAATCTCGATTTTTTATATTCTCAGTTCATCATTATGCATCGATCAAGATGTTCGAAATAAGAAGTGATGAGATTGTAATTTAACTGTTTTTTGTATAGATGTCATAATATTTCCTTTCAAATAGCACTCCAAGCTCTAATCAATTCAAATTGCATAAAAAAAGCCGATCTAATCAGACCGGCTTTTTATTGAAGTGACTATTAAAAATTAAGCATTTTTATAGTCAATCAAGATGCGTAGCATACGGCGTAAAGGTTCAGCAGCACCCCAAAGTAATTGGTCACCAACAGTGAACGCGCCTAAATACTCTTTACCCATATTAAGTTTACGTAAACGACCTACTGGAACAGTAAGCGTGCCTGTTACTGCAACAGGTGTAAGATCAGTCATTGATGCTTCACGTGTGTTCGGCACAACTTTAGACCAGTCATTTGCACTTGCAATGATGTCTTCAATTTCATTTAAAGGAACATCTTTACGAAGTTTTAAAGTCAATGCTTGTGAGTGACAGCGCATTGCACCAATACGTACACAGTGACCATCAATAGGTACAATTTGTGAATTACCAAGAATCTTATTGGTTTCAACTTGACCTTTCCATTCCTCTTTCGATTGACCGCTTTCAAGCTGTTTGTCGATATAAGGAATTAAAGAACCTGCTAAAGGTACACCGAAGTTTGCTGAAGGGAATCCTTCACCACGTTGTAATTCAGCAATTTTAGAGTCGATATCTAAAATTGGAGAACGTGGATCGTCTAATAGATCTTTTGTATTGTTATACAAATAGCCCATACCTGTGATGAGTTCACGCATGTTTTGCGCACCCGCACCAGAAGCAGCTTGGTAAGTCATTGAAGTCGCCCATTCAACAAGATTGTTTTGGAACAGACCACCAAGACCCATTAACATCAATGAAACAGTACAGTTACCGCCTACAAATGTTTTCGTACCTTTTACCAAACCGTCTTTGATCACATTCATGTTGACTGGATCTAATACGATGATTGCTTCATCGTCCATACGCAATGTAGATGCAGCGTCAATCCAGTAACCATTCCAACCATCAGCTTTCAACTTAGGGAAAACTTCAGTGGTATAATCACCACCTTGGCAGGTAATAATGACATCCATTTGCTTCAGACTATTAATGTCTGTCGCATCCATAAGTGCTGGGGCAGTTTTACCACCAAACGCAGGGGCTTCACCACCTGCATTACTGGTAGAGAAGTAGAATGGCTCAAAATGAGCGAAATCATTCTCTTCAACCATACGTTGCATAAGGACGGAACCAACCATCCCGCGCCAACCGACCAGACCTACTTTCATGTCACTTTGCCTCGGTGCGTTAAAATAAAAAAGGGGGTTCGAGTGTATCAAAAGAGTGTATAACTGCAAGTGGTACACAATCAAAACAGCAAATATATTGTGCAATATATCTTGTTTATGTTACATGCAAAACTAATATAAATTTATGAATCATCGAAAAATTAAGAATATATAAAGAGAAGCGCTATGCTATGGATTGAGATACTGGCTGTTGTTGTGATTTGGTTAAGTTTTTGGTCTTTGATTCCGCGTGATGAGTGGTGGTTTCGAGGTGCCGATTTTCCAAGACTACAAATTTTAGCCCTAGGCTTTATCGCATTTATCCTCCTGTTGATTTGGGATGGGGAATGGGATTTAAGACGCCAAGTCATATTTGTTGGATTAATTGCTGCATTAGCATATCAATTGAAGATGGTTTTGCCTTATACCTTAATTTGGAAAAAACAGGTGAAACAGGTCCAACCAGATCAACTTGATCCATCAAAGCAAATCTCTTTAATTGTGTCGAATGTTTTAACACCAAATACAGAATATCATCGTTTGATTGAACAGATTCATCAGCATCAACCCGATATCGTATTGACGCTTGAAACAGACCAAACCTGGCAGAATGAACTTTCAGTCATCGAAGCGGATTATCCTTATCGTGTTCCAGTACCTTTAGATAATCTCTATGGAATGCATCTCTACAGTAAGTTGGAATTGAGTGATACCGAAGTCAAATTCATACTGAGTAATGAGATTCCTTCTATTCATACCACAGTGAAATTACGTTCTGGACAGCCAGTTCAATTATATTGTTTACATCCCAAACCGCCGAGTCCAACTGAAGCCAAAGACTCTACATTACGTGATGCTGAATTGTTGATTGTCGGTGATCAAATTAAAGACTTGGATGAAAGTTGCATTGTCATGGGAGATCTAAACGATGTGGCATGGTCTCGTACCACACGACTATTTCAACGTATCAGTGGTTTGTTAGACCCGCGTGTTGGACGTCATTATGTCAATACCTTCCATGCGGACTATCCGCTATTACGATGGTCACTCGATCATGTATTCCACAGCACTGATTTTGCTTTGGTGAAAATGGAGCGATTACCGCATATTGGTTCGGATCACTTTCCTGTGTACGTTGTTTTACAAACTGGACGACAATTTGAGCAAGTACAGCAAGAATTAGAACAGACGGATGCTGATGAGCAAGAGGCTCAGGAGGCGATTCAAGAAGGTATTGCGAAAGCTGAGAAAGAAGAGAAACAAGTGACAGATGAAATTGCGCAAGATTATAAAGATGGCAAACAAGTGTGAATGGATGCGTGTAAGAAATTGCTTACAATGAATGTGTCTGTTGACCCATAGTCACGAAGCGAGCTTAAGCGTAATCTAAGCTTATCGGCACAGGGAGTGGGAATGGAATGATCCCAATATGGAAGACGACGCCGACGGAAAATCATCATGGAGATGATGTAGGAAAGGAAAGCCAATAAAACAATAATATGATTTTTGAAAAGCACAACCTCATCGACCCGAGTTTTACAGGATGTAGAACTCGGGTTTAGTTTATGGTGGATTTAAACGTTTATATGCATACAGGTCGAATGAATTAAATCTCGTTATTCAGCTCTAATCTTTTATTAATGCTATGATTTGCCAAAATGAAAATATTGAGCAGATGGGGTATGAGTTTGTTTCTTAAAAATATGAAAGACATAACTACAAGCAAATCCTTCGCTTCGATCGTTGTGTTAAATGTACTAATGAGTACCAATGTTTTTGCACAAGAAGCTGATGAAAAAATGATGGATGCGGTTCCATCTCAAGAACAGGTCGCGAACACTGAAGCTAAAGAAGCTAAAGAAGCTAAAGAAGCTAAAGAAGCTAAAGAAGCTAAAGAAGCTAAAGAAGCTAAAGAAGCTAAAGAAGCTAAAG
>NZ_JBWYIT010000008.1:0-159866 GCF_056779875.1 Acinetobacter sp. ANC_7634
TTTGTTGGCTTAAGCTCATCGATGGTTAATTCAGGTGCTACTGTGTCAACCTCGAAGCTCTCTGGCTGAGATTCACCTGTGTTACCTGCTTTATCTGTCGCTTTTGCAACTACGTCATATTCGCCATCTGCCAATTCAACTGATGGTGTATATGTCCATGTATCACCTGTAACTGTCGCTGGACCTTCTGCAACAACTTGACCGTCTTTGTCTTTAACAACGACATTTACTGTTGTTCCTGGTTCAGTTGTACCTGTGATTTCTGGTGTTGTATCGTTTGTATCCGCAATTGGATCAATCGTTACATCGGTATCAGATGGTGCAGTTGTATCAACTTTAAATGAGCCATTAGATGTCGCTTCACCAACGTTACCAGCTTTATCTTTCGCTTCAGCTTTAACTGTATATTCACCTTCTGGTAGTGCTTCAGTCGGTGTATACGACCAGTTACCTTCAGGATCTACAGTCGCATCACCTGTTGCTACAGGGTTGCCATCTTTGTCTAAGATTTCAACTTTTACTGTTGCGCCTGGTTCAGTCTTACCATTAATTTCAGGAGTTGTATCACTAGTATCTTCTAGAGGATCGATTGTAATTTCCGGATCGATTGTATCAACTTCAACCGTAGTTTTAGCAGGTTGACTTACATTTCCTACCGCATCACGAGCTGAAGCCTCGACACTATATGTACCATCTGGTAACGCTTTAGATGGCTTATATGTCCAGCTACCATCGGCTGCAACATTCACAACTGCAGATTGAACAACCTTGCCAGCCGCATCCTTGATTTCAACACGTACTTGTGTTGCACCATCTTCAGTTTTACCTTTAAAGGTAGGCGCATCAATGTTCGTAAGTGGTAACTCTTCAATCGTTACTTTAGGTGGAGTAATATCCACAGTAAAGCTTGAAGTAGCGACTTTACTATTACCAGCCGCGTCATATGCTGTTGCTTCTAGTTTATAGTCACCTTCAGCTAATGTTACAGGTGATTTAAACTGCCATTTACCGTTGGTCACTGTAGCAGGACCTTCTGCGATAATCTTACCTGAACTATCGCGAATCACTACTTTTACGCTCTCACTATCTTTAGTGGTTCCCGTAAATGTAGGAGTTTGATTTTTAGTTGTAGTCACTGGATTATTCTCCGATTCCGAAAGAGTATTTGCGATTGCAGCGATTGCAAAAGTTGATTGATTCGTTGCTGTATCCCAACCCTCAGGTTCAGGATCAGTAGGGATTGGATCGATGTCTATGTCTGGAGGAGTTAAGTCAACATTGAATTCTTGTTTTTCTTCTTCACCTTTATTTCCTGATTTATCAATAGGCGTTACGATAACTTCGTATTTACCTTCATCAAGGTTTTTCTCAGGTGTATATTCCCATTTACCATCTTTATCAACAGGAACAGTTTCTTTATCAACCACGTTCCCATCTTTATCTTTAATTTCTATTTCAACATTAGATTCTGGCTCACCTTCACCTGATAATTTAGGTGTTTCTGAGTTTGTTTCACCCTTATTTCCAATTTCATCAATAGTGATGTCTGATGGTGGGACAGTATCAAGCGTGATTGTCTTAATCGGTGATTTATCACTTTCTTGACCACTTACAGTTTGTGTGACAGAAAGCTCATAGATACCATCTTTTAAATCTTGATCAGGTGTAAAACTCCAATCACCATTAGACAATGCAACCGTCTCACCAATTAGTTCATCGCCATTATAGATTTTGATGATTGCACCAGGTTGAGCTCCAGAACCTTTGATTTCTGGACGAGCATCATTTGTTACACCACCATCAGCAACTTCACCGATATGCTCTGGCACATCATCAATGACGATTGGTGCATTTAATAATGCACTTGGCTTTGGCTGAGGCGTAGGATTAGAGTCAGAACCATTATCTGCGACTGCTGCAATTGCACCAGCTGCACCAGCACCAATTAACCAAGGGAGAATACCACCGATAAAATCATCGGAATAAAGAAGAGGTTCGATTTCTTCGATTGGGTAATACAGAATTGTTTCTGCAATTGAGCCATCTTCATTGGTAAATTTAACCCAATAAAGTTGACCACTTTCATCTTGGAATACGAGGCTGTTATCAGCAAATGAAGGATTGAAATAGTTTTCAATCACAATCACTTCACCATTACGCAAATTGATTAGAGCATTATTATTATCACGAGTGATTGAAGCTACATCATCTTTAGATACTTGAACGACAACTACAGAGTTTTCGTTAAGCCCCACTTGACTAGAGTTGACATTCTCTAATACCTGATGACTCTCTTTAGATATTACGGAGATATTAGCCATGGTAAATTCTCACTTATAAATTTTATTTTTATCGATCTTTCTACATCTAAGATACAAAAAGATAGACACTATTATCTATAAGTGAGATTTATATCACATTTTTAAGATTTTATGCGAATAGATTTTTCGTCTTTTATCAGCTTTTTGTAACCGCTCATCTACACTCAAAATATGTCTTTTATTTACACTTACTTATGAAATAAGAATTAATATTTTTACTTACTTTTAGGATATTTCAGGTCACCAAATTTCAAAGGCTTACTTATCATAATTTCTGCTATATTTAGTTTAACTACATACGGTAACTTGTTCACCTAACATTTTAATGTTAGTAAACTAGTATACTTTTCATTTTATATTGAAAATTAATACTTACTTTTTAGTAAGTTAAGAAATAAATTTTACTTTAAATATGATGTAATTTTCACATTTTAATTTTATATTTCATTGATAAAATTCTGCGTAACTGAATAAAATATTTAAACAATATCACTGTTATCTTCTGCATTGATCATGCTTAATTCATAAAAAAAAAGAGCAAGCACTATCATGCTTGCTTCAATTAAATATAATTTTTTAGAAATTTTCTGGATTTTCTAATTTTTTCACCTCTTCAGCTTTAGCGGGATGATGGACGATTGCCACACCATCATCAGAAGTCCGATCTAATATCACTTCAGGATTATAAATCGTAATAATCTCATTACCTTTACTATCTTCACCAACAATATATTTAAATCCTTTACGATTAAGCTTATTACATAATCGCTGATATAGTCCCTTTAAGCCCTCTTTTTCCTCATTAGGGTTGTAATAGAAAGCATTCATGACTGCTGGCAAACCTAAACCACATACTACGCCCGATAATAAAACAACAATAAAAGTATAACCAATCAAGATACTACTGTATTGCCTTAACTCTGGGACATTAGCAACCGCAAGAATTAGAGCCAATGAAATCCCCCCTCTTACTCCCCCCCATGATAAAATTGCTAGGCTACCGTTATAGCTTTTCTTACGAAACGATGGGAAGAATGCAAAAGCCAGAAAGTTCGCAGCAAAACGTGAAATATGTAAAATTACAAATGCGATAATACCGCCAAGTATCATGCTGGCATTAAGATCAAGAATAAACAGCTCTAAACCAATTAAAGTAAATAAAAAAGAATTAATGATACCTTCAACTGTATGCCAAAAGTGATTTACTTCTTGGATTTCACGATTTTGTAAAATTTCTTTCCATTTATTACCAACAATAAGTCCACCAATCACACATGCGATTGGTGCTGATGCATGAGCAAATAAAGCGACCAAATATGAACCACAAGCCAGTAAAGCTGTCGTTAGGATTAATGATTCCATTTCATGCTTCCCGCGAAGCAATCGTAAAATCCCCCAACCAAATACCAAACCAATAATTACAGCTACCACAATTTCATAAAGGAGTGTTTGTAGTGTCAGCAACAGACTAAAATGCTCGCCTTCAAGCACATTCAACAATGTCATAAATACAGCGATACACATTGCATCATTGAACAGTGATTCACCCTCCAATTTCACCATTAGATGATGTGGTGCACGTACAGAACTGAGTACCCCTTTGATTCCGATTGGATCTGTAGCCCCTAAAGCAGAACCGAGTAATAAAAGTACGAGTATTGGTACAGGGTTACCAATCAAATATTGAAATCCAAATAATAATCCACCAAACAATGCTGCACACAAAACCAAAGCAATAGTGGCAAGAATACTAATTGGCTTCCAATACACTTTTAGATCAGACACTTTAAATTTCAATGCCGACGATGTAAGAATGAAGCAAATAACACCATTTACGAGAAAATCATAAAAATCAATATGACGAACTGCTTCTTCAATATTTGCCAAATTAATGGTGATAAAACGATTATCCCCTAATAAATTGGCAGCCCATTGCAGAATAAAGACAAAAATTGCTGAAACAATTGGCACCCCTATCGCTTGCGGAAAACCTAGAATTCGTTTATTGAATATGGTGGTGGCAATTGAGAGGGCAAAAACCACTGTAAATACTTGGAGAAAAAAAAAGTTGCCCATTTTGCACTCTATGATATGTTTTATTTAAATGAGATCATTTAAATTTTAAATGAAAAAACTATAGCCATTTATTTATTTTATATAAAGAATGTTTACTCGCAATCCCTTTTTTTTAAAGATGTGTAGCCTTCCTAATAAATTATTCCATTAGCAGGCTACATGTATTAACTTTGCAAAAAAATCAATCGATTCTGCTTGGTAGATTTAGATTGAGGTATTGAATGTATCACATTGGTTCACATCACCTGTTTTCATGCCACGATCGAACCAATACATTCTTTGTTGGCTTGTACCGTGGGTAAAGCTATCAGGAACCACATGTCCTCTCGCCTTTTTTTGCAGATAATCATCTCCGATCTTATGCGCCGCATCCATTGCCTCTTCAACATCTCCTTGCTCCAAGAATTGAGTTCGTTGATGTGTATCTTTTGCCCACACACCAGCTAGACAATCAGCTTGCAATTCCAATCGGACTGATAATTGGTTCCCTTGAGCTTCAGTAGCTCGTTGTCTAGCTTGTTGGACTTGAGTTGAAATACCTAAAAGATTTTGAATATGATGTCCGACTTCATGCGCAATCACATAAGCTTGTGCAAAGTCACCAGCAGCATTTTGTGTAGATAATTCCGATTGATTTCGTTCACCCGATATACCCATTTGCTGACGCATATCTTTAAAAAAATCAGTATCAATATAGATTTTTTGGTCTGCAGGACAATAAAATGGCCCCATCGCTGACTGGGCTGTACCACAGCCTGAATTGACTACACCACTAAACATCACAAGTTTCGGTGCTTGGTATTGCATTCCCTGTTTTTGAAAAATGGTGGTCCATGTATCTTCAGTATCAGCAAGTACTGTACCAACAAATGCCGCTGTTTCTTGTTGCTCGGGTGTTGGGTTTTCAATCCCTATCGCTTGTTGCTGATTATTAGAAGTCACTTGTTTAGTTGCCTGATAGGCTTGTTGTGGATCAACCCCAAAAAATTTCCAAGCAACAAATGCAACAACTAAACCGAGAATACTAATTCCACCAGCTTTAGCCCCACCACCTCCACGGCGATCTTCTAAATTACTACTTACTCTCCGGCCTTTCCAACGCATAATCTCAGCCCTTTTTTAATCATATAACTTCATATAATACGTTGTTTCATCAAACTCTAAACTTTTCTAGCGTTCCATAGTTTTTGTATTCCTGAAACAACGACCAAAACAATAAGTCCTGCAATAAAACCTATGACAAAGTTTAAGAGCGTCGGTGTTAAAGCACCGATGATACTGCCGACATTTGGAATATGTTCAATATAATCGACAGAATCTTCAGTAAAGTGATGAAATAATGGAATGGTATGATTAATAATACCGCCACCAACCAAGAACATCGCGATTGTTCCTACAATGGTTAGTGTCTTCATAAGTTTAGGCGCAAAAGCAAGTAAGCCCTGACCAATTCTTTGTTTCAATGCAGACGTTTGTTTGACGAGATAAAATCCCAAATCATCAATTTTAACAATCATAGCAACCAAACCATAAACACCAATCGTCATTAAAATTGCGATGACTGACAAGACTGCAACCTTAATTCCAAAAGTAGCTGCTGCAACTGTACCCAATGAAATCACGATAATTTCAGCAGATAAAATAAAATCTGTTCGTATCGCGCCTTTGATTTTATCTTTCTCAAAAGTTGCTAGATCTACATTTAAGTTTTCGAGTTCTTTTTCGGCCTGTTCAGATGTTTTAGCTTTTTTATGGTGTAATGAGTGAATTACTTTTTCTACACCTTCATAACATAAAAATAATCCACCTAACATCAATAATGGATTTATAAGCCAAGGTGCAATCACACTAATTAATAATGCTAATGGAACCAAAATTAATTTATTAACAAATGAGCCTTTTGCAACAGACCAAACGACAGGCAATTCACGGTCGGCTTTCACACCACTAACTTGTTGAGCATTGAGTGCTAAGTCATCACCCAATACACCGGCCGTTTTTTTTGCAGCCATTTTACTCATCAGCGCAACATCATCAAGAATGGTGGCTATATCATCTAATAGCACTAATAAACTATTTGCCATTATTGTTATCCTTCTTTGTTTTTTGGAATTTTATTCTTCTATTTCAATTTATTCTGTATCAACATTATTAATACTATCTCAAATAAGGTGTTTTTTATTCGATTCTTTCGATGCTTTATGCTGACATAAAAAAAAATAATGCCGTACAATATTGCGAAATTTTAAAAATTCAGCCCTAGTGTTGATGACTTTGGTATAGAAAATGAGTAATCAAGATAATCGCCCTGTTATTTTGACAGGTGACCGTCCAACTGGACAACTTCATTTAGGCCACTTTGTCGGTTCTTTACGTTCACGAGTAGGTTTGCAAGATTCCCATCACCAACATCTATTATTGGCTGATGCACAAGCTTTTACAGACAATGCTGATAACTTCGAAAAAGTTAGACGTAATATTATTGAAGTTGCAACTGACTATCTTGCTGTTGGGATCGACCCGACAAAAACAACAATTTGCGTTCAATCAAGCTTGCCAGCTTTGAATGAGCTGACCATGCTTTATTTAAACTTTGTCACAGTTTCAAGACTAGAACGAAATCCTACGATTAAGTCTGAAATACAAATGCGTGGGTTCGAGCGTGACATCCCAGCTGGATTCTTATGCTATCCAGTTGCTCAAGCAGCTGATATCACTGCTTTTAAAGCATCGATTGTGCCCGTGGGTGAAGACCAAATTCCAATGATTGAACAAACAAATGAAATTGTTCGTCGTTTAAATCGTCAGATTGGTCAAGAGCTTTTGCCTGAATGTAAGGCACTGCTATCGAATGTAGGTCGATTACCAGGATTTGATGGTAAAGCTAAAATGTCTAAATCATTGGGCAATACAATTGTCTTAGATGCTTCTGATAAAGACATTAAAAAAGCGGTAAATGCAATGTATACAGATCCTAATCATCTTCGTATTGAAGATCCAGGTCAGGTGGAAGGTAATGTTGTATTTACTTATTTAGATGCTTTCGATCCAAATCCAGAAGAAGTAGCAGAGCTTAAAGATCACTATCGTCGTGGTGGTTTAGGTGATGGTACAGTCAAAAAACGCCTTGAAGGTGTTCTAAAAGAGTTGATCACGCCTATTCGTGAACGTCGTATGGAGCTTGCTAAGGATCCTGATTATATTATGGATATCTTAAAAACTGGTACTGACAAATGTCGTGATATTACGCAAGCAACATTAGATGAAGTTAAAGCTGGATTAGGTGTTTTTAAATTTTAATCCCTAAAAAATAAGCACACTTAAAGCCGCATCACATTGCGGCTTTTTTTATGGCTATTTATTAGCCTATTTAAAATTAACCTTCAATCAAACTTATTAACGTAATCTTACACGTTTTAACCCGACTACCAATGAGTTGCTAAATGAAATTGAATATCATTTAATTACTGTTATGAATACCCCCAAAATTCATAACATTTCTCCTTAACCGAAACTGTGTAAGCAGATTCGTTGTTCTGCGCAGTGATCACCCCAATCACTGCGTATTTTTTTATGTTGAATCCATTCAAAATGAAATCAATATTATATAATTGATAATTACGTCACTTTATTTTATTATTTTGATTAAAATTTGATAAAAATTCTAATATCTATAAGAGACTACCCATGTGGGACATGTTTATACATCCGTCGAACCTATTCTTCAGTATTAGTATCTGCTTGATGTTTTTTATAGGCATTCTTGAAGTCTTTCTATTAATAACAGGTCTCAGTAGTCAAGGATTTTTAGAGCAATTTCTACCTAGTTCATTAGATTCTTCTCCTGAAATGATCGTTGACCATCAATCTAGTATTTGGATTCAATTTTTAGATTGGCTTTATCTTGGACGTATTCCTGTATTAATTTGGCTGATCATCTTTCTCACGACCTTTTCAATTGTTGGCTTCTTAGCCCAATCTATCATCCATCATGTATTTGGATCATTTTTAACAGTCTGGCTCATTACTTCACTGGTTCTTGTGGTCTGTATGCCATTCGTACGTCTATTCTCAAGATGGATAGCACAGATCATCCCTAAAGATGAAACCACAGCAATTCATAGCGACGATCTAATTGGACTTCGAGCAGAAATCATTTTAGGCACTGCTCGACTGCACTATCCTGCGCAAGCAAAACTCAAAGATCGCTTTGGTCAAACACATTACATTTTAGTCGAACCTGAAGCTGACGAAATATTCGTACAAGGTCAGCAAGTCTTACTTACACAACGTAGTCTCAAAGGCTTTCAAGCAATTTCACAATAAATCAACTTAGAGAAAAAAATGTTTAGTTCAAATTTTTATCAAATTATTATAATTGCAGGACTTATTCTCATTGCGCTGGTTGTAATCGGAACCATTATTGCAAGACTATATAAACGCTCTAGCAAGGAAGTTTCATTTGTCAGAACTGGTTTTGGTGGGGAAAAAGTTATATTAGGGGGCGGTGCAATTGTACTCCCTGTTTTACATGAAGTCATTCCTGTCAATATGAATACCCTTCGCTTAGAAGTTAAACGTGCAGCTGATCAAGCCTTGATTACGCGTGATCGAATGCGTGTAGATGTGATGGCTGAGTTCTATGTTCGTGTTAAGCCAACAGCTGAATCGATTGCTACCGCGGCACAAACTTTGGGTCAAAAAACCATGTCACCAAATGAATTAAAAGATTTGGTTGAAGGTAAATTTGTAGATTCCCTGCGTGCAGTAGCAGCAGAAATGGCTATGGAAGAGTTACATGAAAAACGTGTCGACTTCGTTCAGAAAGTTCAACAAGTTGTTTCAGAAGATCTGTTCAAAAATGGTTTAGAACTCGAAACTGTATCTTTAACAGGTCTTGATCAGACCAGCTTTAAATTTTTTAATCCACAAAATGCATTTGATGCAGAAGGTTTAACAAAATTAACAGAAACTATTGAAGATCGTCGAAAAAAACGTAACGATATTGAACAAGATGCTGACTTAGCCATTAAAGCGAAAAATTTAGAGGCTGAACAAGCACGCCTTCAAATCCTGCGTGAAGAAGAATACGCAAAGATGCAACAAGAGCGTGAAATTTCGATTCGAAAAGCTGAACAACTTGCTGAAATTGCAACACAAGAAGCTGCCAAAAAGCGTGAGGCAGAAGAAGCCCAAATCGCTGCAGAACGTGAAATTGAATTAAAACGTATTTCAGCTGCACGTGATGTCGAAAATCAAAATATTCAAAAAGCACAAATTATTGAACAAGCGCAAGTAGAACAAAAGAAAACCATTGAACTTGCGGAACAAGATCGCGCAATCGCGATTGCCGAGAAATCTCGTGCTGAATCTGAAGCCAAAGCACTTGCTGACCAAGCTCGTGCGCAAGCAGTGAAAGCTGAGGAAGAAGTTGTGACTGTTCGTGAAACACAGCGAGCTGAGCGTATTAAAGCGGTTGAACTTGTTGCTGCAAAACAGGCTGCAGAAACTGATGCTATTTCAATTACTGTGGCTGCCGAGGCATCAAAACAAGCTGCTGTAGATGAGGCTGAAGCTGTTCGTACTGCGGCTGAAGCAGAAGCTGAAAAAGTCCGCTTGAAAGCTAAAGGTGAAGCTGATGCTAAAATTCTTTTGGCTCAAGCTTTAGAAAAACAATACCAAGTCGATGCTGAAGGGACACGCGCAGTCAATGAAGCAAATAATATTTTGTCAAGTGAACAAGTTGAGATGCAAATTCGTTTGGCACTTTTGAAGTATTTGCCTGAAATCATCCGTGAAAGTGTTAAACCAATGGAAAATATTGATGATATCAAGATATTACAAGTGAATGGTCTTGGTGGCATTACTGGCGCCACAACTTCAGCTGATCAAGCAGATCAATCACAATCCGTTGCACTTTCAGATCAAGTGGTGAATAGCGCACTTAGATATCGTTCGCAAGCACCTCTTATTGACAGCTTAATGAGTGAACTTGGTATTCAGGGTGGGGACATCAACGGTCTAACACAAAACCTAAAACCTAACTCCAATTAATAATAAAAGCCCTGATTTTCAGGGCTTTTATTCGCTTTACTGCTAGCTATTGCTGTTCTTATTATTTTTAAGATAACAAATATTATTTTAGGATTGATCAGTTTTCCTTATCCGACGATCTCATGCATTTTTCTTTTACTCCTGCTTTAGCAATTGATGCAGTCACCTTATGACATTATGTATCTTTATTCTAGGCGCAATTTTTGCTGGATTTATTCAAGGACTCACAGGTTTTGCCTTCGCTCTTATTGCGATGTCTTTTTGGGTATGGATTCTACCGCCTCAGATCACCGCCCCCTTGGTCGTTTGTGCATCACTATGGTGTCATATCATTTCAATGTATAAAGAACCAACAACCTTTATAAAGCCTTCTATCGTTTGGGTCTATATTATCGCTGGCTTAATTGGAGTACCTTTGGGTACTTTTTTGCTTCATTATATCAATGCAGACACGTTCAAATTACTACTTGGGATATTTTTATTAATTTGGTGCCCACTCATGTTCTTTAATCCGCAACTACATTGTTTAAAAGATACCAGACTCAGGATGGACGGCTTGATTGGTTTTTTGGGTGGAATTTTAGGTGGGCTCGGTGGATTCTGTGGTGCAATTCCCTCGGCTTGGGTGATGCTTAAACAACTTCCTAAACATGAGCAACGCAACATTCTTCGACATTTTAATTTTGCCATCCAACTGTTTACTTTGATCATCTATTTATTTAACCAGACCATTAACGTGAATCACTTGTCTTATTTGTGGATTTTGATCTTTGCAGTTAGCCTACCTACGATCATTGGTGCAAAAATTTTTTATCAAATATCTGAGCAAAAATTTAAATCGATTGTCTTAACTTTATTGTTTTTTTCAGGCTTTATTTTAACCCTAAACGCAATTTTCTTGTATTAAAAAAGGCAGATTGTTCTGCCTTCTCCATATATTAACTGTTGTGTGAATATCGTTGGTCAACACTAAATTTTTCGGGGAATTTAGCTGAAATCTTTGAATAAAATTCCATAATTTCTGCCATATCCACTTCTATATCTCCAGTAGGATAAATAATTTTACCTACACCGCATTTTTTTTGACTGTAATCCATATATGCTAAAGCGATTGGGACATTCGCTGTAATTGCTACATGGTAAAAACCCGTTTTCCATTTTTCTTGTTTTGACCTTGTTCCCTCTGGCGTCACCAACATGACCAATTTTGGATGATCTTTAAAAAGATCTGCCATTAATTGCACCATGCTTGGTCTTTCCTCTCCCTCTTTCTTCGGTCGGCGATTAATTCCGATCCCTCCCATAGCCCGGACAAAAGGACCAAATGGAAACTTCATATAGCTGTCTTTAATTGTAATTCTGACATTTACACCTAAAGCTTTGAGCGCTAATCGCGCGTATAAAGCATCCCAGTTACTGGTGTGTGGTGCAGCAATCATGACACATTGGTCTAAATCTAAGGGCCAATGGTTATCAATTTCCCAACCTAATGCATTTAAACTCTGTTCAGCAAATTTTTCAAACATATAAATATACAAATGTAAATTTTCGGGATTGTAACAGCTTTGGCATTACTTTTATTCAAAATATGTATTAGGTTTTACTACCGCTGTTTTTCTATCTATACATCAATTAAATTGGCTCATGTATTTAGTTAAATAATTTCATTAACAATAAAAAAACCCTGCTTACGCAGGGTTTTTTTGAATTAGTTCAATGCTTATGCAGAGAATTGGTTCATTGTATTTTTCGCATCGTCACCCGCTTTAAGCGCGTTGTCGCCAGCGAAGATTTCTTTATGGTCATCACCGATGTCTGAACCAGCCATTGCTTGATGTTTAACACAAGCGATACCACCACGGATTTCTTTACGTTGTACACCAGCAACATAAGCCAACATACCTTCAGAACCGAAGTAACCTTCTGCAAGCTCATGTGTAGAAAGCGCAGCAGTGTGGTAAGTCGGAAGTGTAATCAAGTGATGGAATACACCTGCTTCACGAGAAGCATCAGCTTGGAACGTACGGATCTTCGCATCAGCATCAGCAGCTAATTCAGTATTGTCATACTCAGCGCTCATTAACTTAGCACGGTCGTAAGCAGATACGTCTTTACCTTCAGCAACCCAACGGTCGTAAGCTTGTTGACGGAAGTTTAACGTCCAGTTGAATGATGGTGAGTTGTTATAAACAAGTTTTGCATTTGGCACAATTTCACGTACACGGTTCACCATGTGAGCGATTTCTTCAACGTTTGGCGTTGCAGTTTCGATCCAAAGAAGGTCAGCCCCGTTCTGTAAACTTGTTACACAGTCAAGTACAACACGGTCAATTTGAGTACCTTCACGGAATTGATATAGACCAGAAGCTAAACGCTTAGGACGGTGTAATTTACCATCACGTTTGATTAGGATTTCGTCTTCTTGCGCTTCTGAAATATCAATTTCAGTAGTGTCTAAGTAGCTGATGTATTGAGAAGCGATATCGCCTGGCTCTTTAACCACTGGGATTTTTTGAGTCAAGTCAGCGCCTTCAGAGTCAGTACGTGCAACGATGATACCGTCGTCAAGACCCATTTCTAAGAATGCATAGCGAAGTGCATGGATTTTCGCAATGAAGTCTTCGTGTGGAACAGTTACTTTACCTGCTTGGTGACCACATTGTTTCGCGTCAGAAACTTGGTTTTCGATTTGAAGTGCACATGCACCCGCTTCGATCATTTTCTTCGCAAGTAAGTAAGTTGCTTCTTCGTTACCGAAACCAGCATCGATGTCGGCAATAATTGGCACAACGTGAGTTTGGAAGTTGTCGATTTGTGAAGTGATTTCAGCAGCTTTAGCAGTATCACCCGCTTCTTGCGCTTTTTTAAGTGCACGGAATAAGTCGTTTAATTCTTTTGCGTCTGCTTGACGTAAGAATGTGTAGATTTCTTCGATCAATGCAGGAACTGAAGTTTTTTCGTGCATAGATTGGTCAGGAAGTGGACCAAACTCAGAACGAAGTGCAGCAACCATCCAACCAGAAAGGTAGATGTAACGGCGTTCAGTAGTGCCGAAGTATTTTTTGTTCGCAATCATTTTTTGTTGTGCGATGAAACCATGCCAGCAACCCAAAGATTGAGTATATTTGCTAGAATCAGCATCATAAGCAGCCATATCACGACGCATAATCGCAGCTGTGTATTTCGCAATATCTAAACCAGTTTTGAAACGGTTTTGAAGTTGCATACGTGCAGCATCTTCAGGACTGATGTCTGCCCAAGTGTTGCCGAATTTTGCTTTTAATTCGCGGATTGCATCAATCGCTGTTTGGTATGTAGTCATGATATTTTACCCTGTATATAATTTTAGGATTTATCAATCGAAGGACTAAATCCACTCGGTATTAATTGTTCAGATTTAGAGCGCTTCGTTGCTATAGACTTAGCTTAGATTGACTCTAGAAATTAATCCAATATTTTCGTTTAATTCTCAGTATTTATTTAAAAAATATGTAGATTAAAGTCGTAATATAAATGAAATACCATTCAATAAACTATTGATTTTAATAAAATTTATAAAATAAATATTTGTACACTTTTAACACAATTTGAGTGATTCTTATTCATTAGACTTAAGTATCAAGCTCACAATTACGTTTAATTTTTCTTCAAACATCTTTATATTTTAACCTTCAATTGACTTTTCTGACAGAGCATCGTTATTAAACTGTTAGTTTTAAATGAATATTTTTTAAACTGTGAACCATATTGATGGAATTACCAATAAAGCATTTAAATTGAGATAAACCTAAAGACAATTTAGAACATAGCATGGTAATTTCAAAAACAACTAAAGCCCTATTTCTTAAATAAATGTATAGGGTCTGTCTTATGACAAAAAAAACGTAAATTTGATGAATATATGTTAAATTCTGCTGAAAAAATCAGCATAAAAACACACAAACCTAAGCGCTTATGGCATAATTCCCCACGATTTCAAAAATTTATTTTCGGTATTTTTTTTATGAATCTTGAGCGGGTTGATCTCAATCTCTTAATTTACTTAGATGTTCTTTTGCGAGAGAAGAATGTTACACGTGCAGCAGAACAATTGGGTGTTACTCAGCCTGCAATGAGTAATATTTTACGTCGTCTTCGTAACTTATTTAATGATCCGCTTTTAATTCGCTCTTCTGAAGGAATGACTCCTACAGAAAGGGCTTTAGAACTACAGCCTCGTATTCGTGATGCTCTTTCTGATCTATCTATGATCTTAGAACCACGAACAGAATTTAGACCTTATACGTCAAATCGTGTTTTCCGCATCATGACTTCAGATTATGCTGAAGCTACACTTGTGCCTCGCTTAGTTAAGGCTCTGCGTTCAGAAGCACCAAATGTTGTTTTAGATTTTCTAACACCGAGTGATGTATCTTATCGTGATATGGAACAAGGTAAAGTTGATCTTGCCATCAACCGTTTCAACGAAATACCACAAAGTTTTCATCAGGTTCTGGTGTGGCGTGACAGCTTTTCTTGCTTACTGAATAATAAGCATCCTGCCGTAAATAATTTGAATCTTAAAAGTTATCTAGATGCGCAACATATCTGGGTTTCTAAAACTGGGATGGGTGTAGGATTTGGTGTTAACCCAGAGAAACAAGCCGGTTTAGGTTGGATTGATCAAGCTTTAGAGCGTATTGGTCAAAAACGCAAAATTTCGGTATTTACACGTCATTATCAAATGCCAGGTTTATTAGCGTCTAATGTCGATCTCATTGCGACATTACCGACGAAAATCGCTCGCCTACAAGCTAAAAGTCAAAACTTGATGCTCAAAGACCCTCCATTTTACATTCCTGAATTTGAACTCAAAATGGCGTGGTGCCCTCTATTACATCATCATCCTGCTCATCGTTGGTTACGTCAGTTGATTTTATATGTTGCTCGTCAAATGACTGAGGAAGAAAATCGTGAATTTCTTTCAAATAACAATACCCACTTCTCACAATTTTGATTGAGTAGAGCTGATTTAAATCAATACTTTAAAATTTTTTACTCAATAACTATGATATTGAGGTAGTGTAAAAATTCACTACCTCTATGTTTTTTGTGATAAAACTTTCCTCATAAATAATTTAAAAACAAAGGTGTTCGTGTGAGCCTCTTTCAGAATTTCGTGATCATTATGATTTTGATTGCTGGAGCTGGATTCTTATCATTAAGTGAAATCGCACTTGCAGGATCACGTAAAGTGAAACTGAAAATTTTGGCTGAGTCTGGTGATGATCGTGCACAAAAAGTGCTTACGCTTCAAGAGAATTCAGCTGATTTCTTTGCTGCCTCTCAAATCGGCTTAAATGCTATTGCAATTTTGGGGGGGATTTTAGGTGAAGCTGCATTTAGACCTTATTTTGTGATTTTGGTCGATCGTTTCTATGATGGTCCTTGGTCACAATCAATTGGTTTTGCATTGTCATTTACTTTAGTGACATCACTGTTTATTTTATTTGCTGATCTTATGCCTAAACGATTGGCAATGATTGCACCTGAAAAAATCGCTGTCTCTTTAATTAATCCTATTCAGGTATTCATTACTGTTTGTCGTCCATTAGCTTGGTTTATCAATGCAATTGCCAACCTATTATTCCGTTTATTCAAAGTAAATACTACTCGTGATGATAATATCACCTTTGATGATATTTCTGCGGTAATGGATGCAGGGGCACAAGCAGGTGTCTTACAAAAACAAGAACATCACTTTATTGAAAATGTATTTGAGCTTGAAGAGCGAAATGTTCCTTCGAGTATGACTACACGTGAAAACGTGGTTTTCTTTACCATCAATGAATCAGAAGAAAGTATTCGTCAAAAACTGGCTGAATTTCCCTATTCAAAATATTTAGTCTGCAATGAAAATATTGATCAAGTGATTGGCTATGTTGATGCTAAAGATATCTTGATTCGTATTTTAAATAATCAAAAATTTAATCAGTTGAATGAATCCACTATCCGTAATGTATTAACGATTCCAGATACACTTACACTATCAGAATTACTTGATCGCTTCAGATCTAGTAAAGAAAAGTTTGCCGTAGTCATCAATGAATATGCCTTGGTGGTTGGTGTTATTACCCTATCTGATATTATGATTACCGTGATGGGTGACTGGGTTACGCCAACGGATGAAGATCTTCAAATTATCAAGCGGGATGATCATTCTTGGCTGATTGAAGGCAGTACACCTATTGAAGATGTCAAGCATGCATTAGAAATTGATGAAATGCCTGATGATGAAAACTATGAAACTTTAGCTGGGTTTATGATGTTTAAACTTCGTAAGATTCCACGTCCTGCTGATAGTGTAGTATTTAATGGTTATAAATTTGAGGTGGTCGATGTTGACCATTTTAAAATTGACCAACTACTCGTGACCAGATTACTTGATGAAAAAGCAGAATTAGAATCAACTGTTGAATAAGACACTATCCACCACTCAGGTGGATTTTTTATTCAGTTTATCTAATTAAACTTGAGATTTTTCGCCTTCAAAAATTATTAAAATTAGAATTTATACTCAATTTTTATTACAACTATCACACTTAAAAATCATTTTTAATGTCTCCAATCACAAAATATAAATCTTAAACTTATGAATTTTAACTACTATTTTTTATAAAAATTATGGTTATTTTAATATTTTCTAAACAATATTTAGTTTAATCATAAATTTCTCTAAGATGGTCGGCGTTTTCGAAGATAACAAATACTGTAATAGAAACAATATTGATTAAAACGCTAATCTAAGGATAGATCCATGTTGACCTTGCTTGGTTTGGGCATGATTTTGTGCTTTATGTACCTCATTATGTCTAGACGTATGACTCCCCTCGTCGCACTCACGCTTATTCCCGTTCTTTTTGCGCTAATTGCATATGGATTAGGTTTTTTTGTAGATAGTTTGAACCATATTCAACTTAATGAACTTGGTGAAATGATGTTAGATGGTGTTAAAAAGTTAGCACCTACCGGCGTCATGTTGCTATTTGCTATCTTGTATTTTGCCATCATGATTGATACGGGTTTATTCGATCCATCAGTGAAATTTATTCTCAGATTGGTAAAAGGTGATCCCCTCAAAGTAGTATTAGGTACGATTACCTTAACATTGATCGTGTCTTTAGATGGTGATGGCTCTACCACTTATATGATTTGTGTTGCTGCCATGTTACCGCTTTACAAGCGATTAGGCATGAGCCCTTTAATTATGGCCTGTCTCATGATGTTAGCCAGTGGAATCATGAATTTAACGCCATGGGGTGGACCTACTGCACGTGCGGCAAGTGCACTCCATGTAGATCCTAGCGATGTGTTTGTTCCTATGATTTTACCGATGCTGTTCGCCATTGCTTGGTTGTACTTTTTAGGAACCATGTATGGCCGAATGGAGCGAAAAAGATTAGGCATCATGGAATTGGATATTAGCCATGGCGACAATATTCAAATTTCATCAAACCCAGAGGCAAATCGAGCGCATTTGAGATGGTTTAATGGATTATTAACTCTTGCACTGATGGCCAGCCTAGTCATGGGTATTTTGCCTATGCCTATTTTATTTATGATTGCATTGTGTATTGCTTTAGTCGTGAACTATCGTGATATTGATATGCAAAAAAGCTTAGTCGCTCATCATGCTGGTAGTGCTTTAAATGTCGTTGGTATTATTTTTGCCGCTGGTATTTTTACAGGTTTACTCACTGGCACGGGTATGGTCGATGCCATGTCAAAAGAGTTAGTAGCGATTATTCCAGATAGTATGGGTCCATATTTGGCACCAATCACAGCCGTTTTAAGCATGCCTTTAACGTTCTTTATGTCAAATGATGCTTTTTACTATGGTGTTCTGCCCATCTTATCTGAAGCTGCAGCACATTATGGCATCTCTCCTGTGGAAATGGCTCGTGCATCGATTGTTGGTCAACCCGTTCATCTGCTCTCACCCTTAGTTCCATCTACCTTTTTACTCTGCGGGCTTGCTGGGATTGAGTTTGGTCAACACCAAAAATTTACCATTAAATGGGCGATTATTACGTGCTTAGTGATGCTTGCAAGTGGATTAATATTTGGGATGTTCCCATTCTATTCTGCTATTTAATCGTATCTCGAGTTTCGGAGTGATTTTTTGATCACTCCAATCTCTTATTTATAAAGACTTATTGAGCTTGAGTCTCATTCCAAATATTCAAGTTCCCCATGTTAGATAGAAGTTGATACCTCACCACTAAAAACTCTGTCAACAAGGTGGAATAATTCATTTTTGCTTCACTCAACACATTCTGAGCATTAAGCACTTCGAGTAAATTTCCTACACCCGCTTTATAACGTCCTTGGGCGACTTCATAGGCTTCTGAAGCACTTTGATTCAATATCGTTAGCGCCTTAATATTGTCATGGATTGCATTTAGCTCATTATAGCTTTTCCAGATTTCAGCATTAATTTCAAGCTTCAATCTTTCTTGCTCTAATTGCTTTAATTTTAAGTTTTCTTGAGCAACGACAATTTGATTTTTTCGATTATAACCATCAAACAATGGGAAATTGACTTGCACACCTGCTTGTAGAGATTGGCGATCACTTCCATAACTGTCACTCGTTTGTTTTTGATGATCATAAATGCCGTTAAAACTTACAGATGGATATCTAGACCGCTGTATTTCCTTAATTTTATTTTCAGCTGCGAGTGAATCATACTGTGCAGCTTTAAACTTTGGATGCATTTTTTCAGCATCCTGAATGAGGATTTCAATCGGTTTAAGATCTAGCTCTTTTGGAATTTTTAATTGATTATTAATTTTGAAATTTTGGTATGCAGGCACACCCATTAATGATGCTAAAAGTCCTTTTGCTATTTTTAAATCACCTAAAAATTTAGTTTGATCTGACTTTGCTTTCGCCAAATTTGCGGACATTTGTAATGCATCTGATTTGATGCCAACACCCGCACGATATCGAGCATTTGCAATTTCATAGTTTTTTTCTGCAAGTACAACCAACTCATTAATATTATTTAACTTTAACTCAGCCTGAATAATTTGATAATAAGTCGAAATCGTTTTGATGATCATATTTTGCAAAGCAACATCATGCTGTGCCAAAGACATCGCTAATAATTTTTCGGCTTCTTCTGCTTGATAAAATCGACTACCAAAATCATAAAGTAGCCAATTGGCTCTTATTCCAAGTCCGTAACGGCGTAGGTCAGTGTCATAACTCAAAACAGGACGATCTTTTACTTGATTATCATCACGTGACCAATCGTAATTCAAGGTGCTATTCACTTGAGGATAATAATTTGCTTTGGAGATTTTAAGCTGAGCAGCTTGAATACGCGTTTGTACCCAAGCACTTTTAGTCTCAGGATTACGACAAACTGCACGTTCAATGGCATCAATCAGTTCTATTTGCTGTTCATTCTTGAGATTATTTTGAGATAAACAATGTTGAGGTTGACTTAACATTTTCTGATTTTGAAGATCAAGTGACACACTTTGATTGAGTTGTTGTTCTATTTGCTTACGTTTTGTCTCATTCTCACGGGCTTTACGCTGAGCCGTGAGCTCATCAAACCATAAAGTCTCGCGCTGTTTTTTTAGATTTGGAGTCAGTTTTGACAACCAACTCTCTGCATAAGCCAACGAACTATGTCCGAATAGAGACCCTGCAACAACAATGAAAGCGATGTATGTAATTTTCATTTAGGTTGCAAATCCTTGGTCAACATATCACGGACAATCACGCCATCTTGTAAAGCGATAATCCGCTCAGCAGATGAAATCGTTTCTGGACGATGTGCAATAATCAATTTGGTAATATTCAAATGCTTGAGATTTGCATTGACCTCTTGTTCTTTTAATACGTCTAAACTACTGGTCGCCTCATCCATAAATAAAATCTTTGGTTTTTTATAGATAGCACGAGCCAATAAAATTCTTTGTTTTTGTCCTCCTGACAACATATTACCAATATCCCCCACTAAGGTTTGATATCCCATTGGCATACGGCTAATGTCATCATGAATTGCAGCATAGGCTGCACATTGTTGTACCCATTGCATATCTGGATTTGAATCAAAAAAGCAAATGTTTTCTGCGATTGAACCAGCAAATAGAATGTCATCTTGTAACACTGTCGCGACTTGATCTCGCACAGCGTTTAATCCTAATTGTTCAAAGTCACGCCCCATGATTTTGACTTCACCTTCATTCTGTTTAAATACGCCTAACAGAACATGTAGCAGTGTGGTCTTACCGCAACCTGTTGCCCCGACAATGGCGACAGATTGATTTTGGGGAATCTTAAAACTAATCCCCTTGAGTACATAAGGATCATTTTCTGAATATTTAAAGTGCAGATTTTCGACTTCAATTGCATTCTCAACCTGATCTACATTTGTGATTTCAGCATCACCGTATAATTTTTCTTGTTCTGTTAACACAATATCGGATAAACGCTCTACATCAATTTGAAGCATTTTAACTTCGATAAACTTATCGATTAGTCCTGCAACCCGACTATCAAATTGGCCTTTATACGCCATAAATGCCATCAGCACACCAACTGTAAAATTACCCTCCAATACCAATGTGGCACCTAACCAAATAATTAGAATGTTCTGAATCCCAAATAAGACTCCATTCGCCAATGAGAATCCTAAACCTAACTTTTGGGTCGTTAATCCAGCATTGACTTGATTGACCATAAGGTTTAACCAAGTCGAACGGCGAACATCTTGTCGCTGGAACAGTTTTATGGTTTTAGCTCCACGCACAGTTTCCATAAAATGGCTGCTTTGCTTCGCTGCATGAATAATTTGCGCTTCAGTCGCTCGCTTCAAAGGTGCATACCAAATCCATCGGATTAAGGCGTATAAGCCCATGGTAAAAATTGCAATCCAAGCTAACTTCGGACTGTATACAAACATTAAAATCAACGTAAATACTGTCATTAATCCATCAAGAATCGCAGCTAAGAACGTTGTGGTGAGCGTGGTTTGAATGTTACCAATTGATCCAAATCGCGAAACAATGTCACCGAGTGATCGTCTTTCAAAATAAGAGACAGGAACATTAATCATGTGATTAAAGACGTTGGCTTGCCACTGCACACTTAAATGTGTGCTCATATACATCATGATCCAAGAACGAAGTAGCCCGATAAACTGCTGAAGCAACATCAACATGCCAAACCCAATAGCCAGTATCGTTAAGAGATCCCGATCTGCAGATACGATCACATGGTCGATCACCCATTGCATAAAAAATGGGCTAATTAATGAAAAAACTTCTAAGGCTAAGGCCAAGATTAAAATTTGCCCGAGAGATTTCCATAAACCACGAACATGACCGATTAGACCTTTAAGCTGAATCTGATTTTTATCTTCTTTTTTTTCAAATTCAGTATCTGGCCAAAGCTCTAATGCAACACCCGTAAAATGTTCAGACACCTCATTGAGTGTCAGTACACGTTTACCAAATGCTGGATCTAAAATCGTGACTTTATTGGCACTGACTTCTTGCAATACCACAAAGTGGTTGAAATCCCAATGTAAAATACACGGGGTTTTAAGCTGATCCAAATCTTCTAAATCCAGCTTTAATGGGCGTGTAACCATTTTCAACTGATTACTAATTTTGATCAGCTGATTGAGATTTGAACCCTTTTGAGAAACTGAAAAACGACGTCTTAACGTTAATAAATCAGACTCATAGCCATAATAATGCGCAATCATCGCAATACAGGCTAATCCACATTCTGTCGCTTCCGTCTGTAAAATGGTTGGAATTTTCCGTCCAAATCCAAGAGAAATTTTGTCTAATATCTGCATGTTATTTCTTCTTATATCTTGCCAGTGATGCTATATAACGGTTCGAGTACCCATTCATATAGTTTTCTTTTTTCTTGCATGATATCTGCATCAAAGGCCATGCCCACTTTAAGAGGCTTACTTTCACCATAGGCTTTTACAAACTGTTGTTTTAATTTGACTTTGACTAAATACACAGGTTCACTTTGGTTAAGTGTTACACCCTGACTTAACTCGCCTAAATTGGTCAGTTCTTGTGGGTTCATCGTCGTCGCTGAGATTGAATGAATCACACCTTCACCTTGACCAAATTTTTGGTAAGGATAGGCTTGAAAACGAAGTTTTACGGTTTGACCAGTCCTTATAAATCCAATTGCTGAACTGGGTACAAAAAGATGTGCTTCTAAATAAGAAGGCGTCGGAACAATATTCATAACAGGAATATTAGGAGAAATAAACTGACCAACCTCTGCATTAATCGATGCTATTTTTCCTGTCGCATTGGCTTGTAATAGCAAACTATCCCGCGCTTTATTTTCTAAAAATTCTTGCTGATTCGAAGCTAATTGACGATCGACCGAAGTCAGCTCACTTTCCAACTTCGATGCTAGTCCTTGCTGAGCCAATAATTTATTTTCTAATTCAGCTTGTTTAGTATTTTTTTCTCGCTCATAGCTCTGTAAAGCAACTTTTAGGCTGATATAGTTATCTTGCTTCAGTTGATATTCTTCAATCGAAATATATTCTTTATCTTTTAAATCTCGATAACGATGTGCATTTTCTTGTGCAAGTGCTAGACGTTGGCGTTGCTCGGCAATTAAGCCATCTAATTTTATTAAATCTAAACGTATAGATTGAATTTCTGCATTTAATTGTTGAACACTATTTAAATGTAAGTCTTTTAGTTTATTTTTTTCAGTATCTAAACTTTGTTTTTTTAACTCAATTTGTTGTTGTACAGACTCATTATAGTTACCTGTACTATTATAACGCGTCATTTTTAATGCAATTAATGGTGTCCCTTTCTCCACTAACTGACCTTCTTTGACGAATTTTTCACTAACTGTGCCGCCTTCGGCACTATAAACTCGGATTAAACCCGTATTAGGAATCAATAATCCTTTAACACTCGTCCTCTTCGTATAGCTTCCAAAAAAAATAAAACTCACTAATAAAACAGTAAAAATGGCGACAACAATCGTGAGTACCGTAAATGAAAATGGTCGAATCAAAATGACTTCACCAATCCACTTTGACTTTTGTGCATCAATCGCTTTGTCTCTAAACAGCTTATTTGTCATATATATTTGTAATTAATTTTTCAAGTACGGGTTTTTATATTGAATTTTCATCAAGTTGACTGCATTTCAACAGCGTGCTTAAAAGAGACAAACATAAACCAAAAGTTTTCAATAAAATAGTCATGATCTGTGTTGTCTCCTGTTCTATCCCACACTTCGCTCAGCTAAATCTGCTTTGAATAAACTCAGTTGGATACTGATTTCAATAGATTAAAAACGAAGCGTTCATCTTGTTTTATTTCAAAACTCGATTGACTAAAGGTGCTGTGAACAAAGCATGAGGATCATATTGCTTTAAAATATGACTACTCGACTGAATAGTTAAATGATTAGATTGACCCTGAGCATGGACGCGTGGAATTTCGTAATCGATATAAGTTGAACTATCCCAAGCTTTTTGATTGGTATAGCCCCACCCTTTAGACCATTCTGGTCGCATCAAAGAATCACCTTGATAACGTTGTGACATCCACTCCTCAACTTCTGTGTAAAATTGCGCTGAGAATGGCGTACCTGGCAAGGTTAAAATATCAAACCAAACGGCACAGTCCCATTCGGGATGATCAGGACAAGGTTTAATGGCTGATAATGCTGCTGTTTGAGCGCCGTGAACAATTGAATCTTCTGGATGATCCAAGCCCGTAACTCGAATTTCAACAGGTCCATTCATTGGGAAACGACCCATTTTTTGATATTGCTTCATCTTAATGCCGTAATAATCACAAAAATCAGCAATAACCCGTTGAACGTTTGCACGACTGGTAATGACAGCATAGCCATTTGCAGTAACACGCAAAGTTGTTGGTTTGACATACAGTAAAACGTTTTTTGACGTTCCCCATAAATCATAAGTTTGAGTAGAAGCCAAACCACCAGTCAAAATCGTCGTGATTCCAGATAATGGCGTACCATTTAAACCTAGTTTAGAGATTTCATACTGAGTAAAACCGAAGGTTGGCGTGAGATAAGTACTTTTATTGACGATGATTTTATGAATTAAATCTGTAATAGGTTTGATTAAATTATCTGAGAACCAATAATTGAATGGTTTGACTGTCTGTCGAGCAGTCAAAGGACGATACGGAGTAACAGTCCAAACTTTTAACCAAGGATAATCGGTGAATGGAAACCAAATTGCTTCTGCACGACCAGATTTATCCAGGAAATGTGAGAAGGTACGTCCAGCATGCTTATCTTGAGCAAATAGCTCATTGATATGAATGTCGGTATAGCTTTCACAACGAATATATTGATTTTTTGACGTTTGTAATTGTGCAGATAAAATAAATGCACGACCTATATGGACTAAAAATGCACGAATTTCAGGATCATTTCGCAGGAAGGTTTTTGCAACGTATCGACCTTCTCGTTGGTCGAAAACAGCAGCAGTGATCGATACCACTAAATTACTGATCGAACCATAAGTTTGACCTTCTTGTTTTATTTCCCCTACGGCAGGTACACCTGTGCCATGACCGTCGATGGCCAACACACCACCCAAAGTTAAATCTCCAGGTGCTGGCACTGCCACAAATCCACGATTACGGTATTCCATTGCGGTTAACAATGCTTCCATTTGAATGCCTGCTTCGGCAGTCACAATACCGTTTGCATCAATACTGACTTTGTTGATATGCGTTGGCATATCAATCAATAAAATTTTAGTAATCTTGTCTTGATCATCCAACAATAAAGGTGACCAATTATGTGACATCCCTTTGGCTCTGACTTTATAACCATTTTGATAAGCCCAATTAATCGCTTTTAAAACTTGTTCTTGATTACTGGGTGATGCTGTCCATGCATTTTCATAACGAGATTCCCCAGACCAATTTTCATATTCCTGTTTAAAAATTGAGATTTCAGTTGGGAAATTTACCAATCTTTCTTGTAAAGGAAAAAACCAAGCTTCTGCCTTTTGTGTTGGGAACCATGCTGAAACAGCACCAACAGCAGCTAAGCTACCCATTGTTTTTAGAAAGTTTCTTTTATCGTGATCTATTTGTTCTGATGAGTTTTGCATTGTTATAGCCACCAAAAGTTTTAGCTTTATTATTTCTGTTACTGAAAGCAGACCAGTACTCATGACCAGTCTGCCTTTAACACTTTATTTAAAACTTATGAGAGCCAAGCACGAACGCCATTCAAAGTCGGAAGAAGTTTATATTGACCTTCTGCCTTTTCTTTTTCGTAATGGTTTGGAGTTTCATCTACATCGCCACCAAGTGCACGACCTAGACCAATTAATGTTTTTGATGCCACTAAACCAGTAGTATCAGCAGCTTGGTGTACTAGCCCTAAACCTACTGCACTAAATACAACACCAACTGATGAAATCAGTTTTGAATTAAGTGTTTGATTGAATAAGTTCACACCGTGGATGATTGAGTCACCAATCAATGTTCCAGCACCAGATACTTCATTGATTTCTTCTTGCTTTAATTCAACTAAGCTCATGATTAAAACCTCGTTATAAAGAATTTATGTTAAATACACCTAACTTTTGTTAAGCATTTTTTTAATATACAGGATGAAATATGTAGTATTAATGACAAACAACTAACGTTTTTTAATTATTTTGTGATTTATTTAACATTATTTATGATAATCTAGTCGACTATTTTTATCGAAAATAACTGTTCAATTTCAAATGATAGATACATCATTGGCCCGTTCATCACCATTGATAGAATATTTAGGAGCATTACAGACATGGCAATAAAAAACTAAATTTTAAGGTCTATTTTAGAAGGTCTTAATATTTACTAATCCAAAATACACCATGATCATCATGAGCAATAGCACTTGAAAAGTCAGCACCAAGACAAAGCAAAACTGAATACAAAGCAATAAGTATGGTTGTATAACTGTCATAGGGGGTCATAGTATCTGCAGCAATTCCGATAAAGAATCCTAATACAGCGGGCAGATTAAAAAAGTATCCCAGTGCAATGTCCGAGTAGAACAACACCATGGTTGATGGTAAAAGAAAAAACCGATTTAAGTCTGTTACTTAAATCGGTTTTCAGCCAGTTGATTCACTGAACTACGTTTTCAATTTTTTGTTTAACTTAAATAATAAAGTATTAACGACCATAGATTTCTAAAAGTATATCTAAAGTTGCTTGATAATGAATATTAATGTCTTCAGCTAAAATAGCATACGCATTATCTAACTGAACCATTGGCCAGCCTTCTTTCCAAAATGGAAAAATATTGTGTAGATCATGCGTTACGATTGCTTCTTCACGTGTAATCGCCTGTGCAACCTGCGATAAAACTTGTGCTGTTTCAGCACCATCAATCTCAAGATAATCAATACCACGCGCTTTAAGAATACGAATTCTGTCTTTTTTATATTTAATTTTTTTTGCTTGTGCTTCATTTAAGCCTAGCGCAAGTGTCACTGCTTCAACAAACTTTTCTTCAAAAGATTGATGTAATGCAACCAAGGCTTTTTTATGTGCTTCCTGACGCCCCTCTTTACCACCACTTCGAATCAGTTTATTCGCCTCAACATTAAGTTCGTCAGATTTCATTGACTGCAAAATATCTAAAATTTCGATATCACTTAAAGATTCAGCATTGTGGTGTGTCATGGGAGTACTTCAATTCAACTTAATCTTGCATTTTCTCATAATTCAACACAAATACATAATCTAATTCAAATTGAATCGATAAGCTTTCAAATGATTCTAAATATTTGGAATTATACTTCTGAGTTTTAGTGCAATATTAAAGTCAGAACGATGGGTAGTGTGATTGCAGCACCGATAATTTGCAGACTAATTACGCCAGCCATTAATTGACTGTCACCACCCAATACTTTTGTCAGAATATAAGCAGCTGAAGCCGTTGGTAATGCAAAATATAAAATAAAGATTTGCGTCTCTAAAGCATTGAAGCCCAGCATTTTACAGACCAACCAAGCCAAAATCGGCATTAAACATAAACGCGATAGCGTGTTGATCATTAGCGGAAATGATTCTTTTTTAAGAGCCACAAATTGCAATGCAGCACCGACACACATTAGTCCCATAGGTAAGCTACATATCGCAAGTTGGTAAATTAATGACTCTGCACCCTTCCATAATGGCAGCCCGGATACATTGTAGAGCACCCCAACCAGACAACCTAAAATTAAAGGATTTTTGAGTAACGATATAATCACTGCGCGAAAATTCATATTTTCATGATCGGTCAGTGCCAATACCGAGATGATATTCACAACAGGAATACTGATCGCCAACAGTAATGCAAAAATCGTCATGCCTTCTGCTGGAAAAAGCGAAGCAACAACTGCTAAACCAATATAGGTATTAAAACGTACATTACTTTGAACATAGACTCCAAATCTTCGTGTTGGGGTCTGAAAAATTCTTTTTAAAATATATAAAACTGCACAAGCAATTGGAAAGACCACGAGTAAAATGACTAAAATTTTACTCACCATCTCCATATGAATATCAGCTTGAGCCAAATTACCAAAAAGCATGGCAGGAAAAAACACAAAATAGTTAAGTTTCTCTGCACCCGCCCAAAACTCGTCTGTTAAATACGATTTCTGTTTAAGAAAATATCCAATTAATATGAGCCCTATCAGCGGCACTAAGGATAAAACAATGCTGTACATAAATGATGAGCCTAATCGAGTGCAGATCGCTCAGCCCTAATACGCTCAATCAACCACAGTGGTTTATTGCATGCATTTTGAACTGATCATTTTATATTACACTGCATCAAGCTGATCGTCTCAAAAATTCATCATTTACATCATGCATTGACTTGTTTTTTATACGCTAAAATTTCAGGCAAAGTCTGAATTGTTTTATTTAACGGCGGTTGATGTTCAGCTAAGGATTGGTGAAACCCCGCCAAATATAGTCCATCTAATCCAGCCTGAGTAGCACCCCAATAATCATTCACTGGATGATCACCAACATAAAGACAATGGTCAGGTGCAATTCCTAATTGTTGACAAGTCATATGAAATATTTCTGCTTGAGGCTTTGACACACCTGCCTTCTCAGAACTCATGATCACATCAAAATAATGCGCGATTCCTAGACCTTCGATAATTTTGTGTCGAGTAAAATGTCCTCCATTCGAAATGATTGCCAACTTAAATCCTTCGCTTCTAAGCTGATCAAGCGTCTGAATAGCATTTGGCATCATGACTGCGTTTAGTCCAAATTGATTAAACCAATAGTCACTTAATTCATCTAATTCTGGTGCTTTTTTCCATTTCAACTGCTTGAGTAATGCATGAGCGACTGAACCACCAATGGTAGGTGCAGTCATTCTTTCTCGGATGGGATAGCCACCATGATCAATATATCGAATCGTTTCGAGAATCTCAGCTTGCGCAGACGAGGCAGATTGATCAATTTGCTGTTTATAAGTATTAAATAATGCCCGACTAAAAGTTTGAACACTTAAATCTCGGTGTGTCAGTGTATTGTCCAAATCAAAAATAACAGCTTGAATTTTCATAGTGCTTAGAGGAGTGTATTCATTTGCCCATGCTATCAACTCTCCGTAATCTCGATTATTCATTTTTATTTCATCCTAAGCATGAAAATGAATAAAAGATAGATTACAGACTAATTCCATTGATGTTTGTTTTGAGCTGTATACCGACTCCATACTAAAATCGGTATGAACAAAAATAATCCTAATATACAGATCAAAATGAGATATGAGGTATAACCGAGCCAATCGCCTAATATGCCACTCACGGTATACAGTGCTCCCGCAATGGAAGCCATCAATGCGACTTGGAAAGTAAAATCTGTTCCTGCAAATTCTTTCCGACTGTATTGCATCACCATGGTTAGAATAATCACCAATAACATCGCAGCGAACATATCTTCTAAAGCATTGATGATATAGATCCACACGACGTTCAATTCAGAAGGTCGCGCCTCATAATGCGATAACCATGCAAATCCAATGAGACTCAATAATTTAAGCAGTGAAAAAGTAATTAAAGCACTTTGACGCGAATAAAACCTAAGTAGCCAACCTGCAATACCTGCTCCGATCAAAGCAGCAAATGCTCCAAGCATGGTCACATTGACACCAATTTGCGTCTTAGATAGTCCTAAATCGACCAACAATGGTTTAAGAATGGGTCCAGACAATCCATCCGTCACTTTAATGCTACACAATACAAAAAACCAAAGTCTGAGTTCTCGATTTTGAAAAAAATATTTTAAGTAATGACTTAAAGCTTTCACGAAACTTTGAGTTTTAGATGATGAATCATCATCTTGATGATTATTGATACTTTGTGAATCATGTTGAGGCTCACGATACAATAATACGGGTAGCGTATTAAATGCCACCAAAACAGCCAAGCATAAAAAAGTGGTTTGCCATGTCAATGCATCTAATACCCACAATATCGCACCGCCTCCCACAATAAAGCCCAATCTTGAACCAATCACTTGGAACATATTGCCTAGATGCTGTTGTTCGCCTTTTAGAATATTCACAGCTAAGCCATCAGTTGCTATATCTTGAGTCGCTCCGATACTGTTCATTATCAACAGTGCCACGAAAAATCCAAAGAGATATTGAGGTTGATTCAGTGATTGAATGGGGATAAATGAAAAGATAACCAGCGTAATCATTGTGAGTAACTGAGTGGGTATAATCCAACTGCGGTAACGCCCTTGATTGAACAAATGATGGCGATCAACCAATGGAGCCCATAAAACTTTGAGTGCCCACGGAGCCATCAGCAATCCAAATCCACCAATATGCGTTAAGGAAACACCTTCAGCACGCAGAATCACGGGCAAAGCATGTGTCATAAATCCTACTGGCAATCCTTGCGCCCAATAGAGTGAAAATAAAAGCACATACATTTTGGTATTTGGTGACATGAAAGAGGTGTCCTGCAACTGATGTTTTCTTAATCAATCCGTATTGAGATGTCCTTGTCACTTGATTCTTATTCTGCCAATGTATCTCATACACAAGGTCTTTATAATAAGTTTAATAAGCAATTATACAACGCACAATGAACAATAGATTTCCAAAATTACCATCACAAGTTCCTCAACGCGGTTCAACGTTGAGTCGAGCAGCGTTCAAACAGCTTTATCTTCGACAAGGCTGGTCTTTTGAAGGAGAATTTCCAAATTTTCCCAAAGCTGTCGCAATTGTGTCCCCGCATACATCAAATTATGATGGACTGTATGCCTTTCTCGCGATGCTTGGCATTGGTATTGAAGTCACAATCTTTGGAAAAGATAGTCTGTTCAAATCTCCACTCAAACACTTACTCAAATGGATCGGGGTGATTCCGGTAAAACGCGATACCCCCCAAGGCTTGACTCAACAAATTGTTCAAGCTATTCATGAACGAGATAAAATTTGGGTGGCAATGGCACCTGAAGGTACACGAAAAAGTGCTAAAAAGATTCGCAGCGGTTTTTATCACATTGCCTTAGGTGCAAATATACCAGTGGTAATGTTTGCATTTGACTATGATCATAAAGTCATACGATGTTTAGGAAGCCTTGAAATGACGGGAGACTATGAATCTGATCTGCACAAAATATTAGAATATTATCGTGGAAAAATTTCTCCTAAAAATATAAGTCGTTTAGCATTACCCTTTAAAGAACTTTTGTAAAAATGCTAGAAAAATAGACAGCAATCTGTTGAGATATGCCTAAAATTTTGACACTTTTTAGCAGATTAATGTCTATGTCATTGCTCCTCAATCTTCCCAAAATCAGCTTCATTGGCCTGAGTTTATTGGCGCTATCAGGCTGTAACTCTACTGTAAAAAATCCTACACAATCCACTCAAATTCAAGCACGCGAGCCAGTGATCGCCATTGCTCTAGGCGGTGGTGGTGCAAAAGGTTTTGCGCATATTGGTGTATTAAAGGTTTTAGAATCTCATGGTATAAAACCCAAAATTGTTACGGGTACAAGTGCTGGAAGTTTTGTCGGTAGTATTTATGCTTCAGGCAAATCTCCCTATCAACTACAGCAAATTGCACTTCAGCTGAAAGAGTCCGATATTCGTGATTTAACTTTAAATCGACAGGGTGTGGTCCTCGGTCAAAAGCTCCAAGATTATGTCAATCGACAGGTTGGGAACAAACCGATTGAACAATTCCCGATTCGATTTGCTGCAGTTGCCACACGTTTAGATAATGGTAAACGCGCTGATTTCGTCAAAGGTAATACAGGTCAAGCCGTAAGAGCGTCATGTAGTATCCCTAACGTCTTTGTTCCAACAACGATTGGCAAAACCAAATATGTTGATGGTGGACTCGTGAGTCCAATTCCAGTTCAAACTGCCAAAAATATGGGTGCAGATATTGTGATAGCAGTTGATATTTCTGCACGCCCTGCAGGCAATAAGCCGATGAGCATGTGGGGACTGTTGGATCAAACGATTAATATTATGGGTCAACAAAGTATCAATACTGAACTCAATGCAGCTACAGTCGTGATTCAGCCAAAAGTTGGCCATTTAGGAACTTTGGATTTGAAAGCCAGCAATGAGGCAATACTTGAAGGTGAGAAAGCAGCGCAACTGAAAATTAAATCAATAGATACCGCAATTGCCAATTTCAAAAAATCTCCTGCTGCTTTCAAACCTGCACCAACAGCTCGCTTTTAAGCATTTTTTATAGGCTTCTCTGCCCTAGTCTGTTATCTTGATATAGATGTTTTCGTCTATAACAAGATAACGATTAGAGTAGATGTATGGACTTATTGATTGAACCTTGGCATTGGTTTGTATTAGGTATTTTGCTCATCCTGTCTGAGCTCATTTTACCGGCCTTTGCTGCACTGTGGTTTGGTATAGCTGCAGTCATTATTAGCATACTGGTGTGGCTATTTCCTTCTATGGGGCTTCCAGCTCAAATTATTTTATGGGTTGTCCTATCGATTTCATGTACGGTGATTTGGTTTAAATTTATTAAACCACTTTCCGTTGATAAGACTAAAGCGGGGCTCTCACGTGAAGCGACAATCGGACAAGTTGGGATGGTGATTCAAATTGGTCATGAACCTGAATTAGTCAAAGTTCGGTTTCAGCTTCCAGTTCTCGGCTCTGACGAATGGAATTGCAGAACACTGAACCCTGTTCAGGTCGGTGATCGTGTCAGAGTTACAGATATTTTAGGTAATGAGCTGGTCGTTCAAGCGCACAGTAACCTCAACTCACCGTTATAAACAATAATTCTTAAAGGAGTAGAAATGTCTGGTTCAATTATTGCCATCGCATTTTTGGCATTCGTCGGGATCACTATTTTTAAAGGGGTTCGTATTGTTCCTCAAGGCTATAAATGGATCGTACAACGTCTGGGTAAATACCATACAACCTTAAGTCCAGGTCTAAACTTTGTGATTCCTTATGTTGATGAAGTCGCATATAAAGTCACGACAAAAGATATCGTTCTCGATATTCCATCTCAGGAAGTGATTACAAGAGATAACGCAGTTCTTTTAATGAACGCTGTTGCCTATATCAACATTACTACACCAGAAAAAGCAGTCTACGGTATCGAAAACTATACTTGGGCAATCCAAAACCTTGTCCAAACTTCTTTACGTTCAATCGTAGGTGAAATGGACTTGGATGATGCTTTATCTTCACGTGATCACATTAAAGCGAAGCTAAAAGCAGCAATTTCTGATGATATTTCAGATTGGGGAATTACGCTTAAAACGGTTGAAATCCAAGATATTCAACCATCAGGTACAATGCAATCCGCAATGGAAGCCCAAGCCGCAGCTGAACGTCAGCGTCGTGCGACAGTGACACGTGCTGATGGTGAAAAACAAGCTGCGATTCTTGAAGCTGAAGGTCGTCTTGAAGCATCACGTCGCGATGCTGAGGCTCAAGTTGTACTCGCTGAAGCTTCAGAAAAAGCCATTAATATGGTTACCAATGCTGTAGGCGACAAAGAGATCCCTGTCGCTTATCTACTTGGTGAACAATATGTAAAAGCAATGCAGGATATGGCTAAATCTAATAATGCTAAAACTGTGGTATTGCCTGCTGACATCATGAATACGATTCGTGGGGTAATGGGTCGTAATAATCCTTAAATCGCTCAAACACTCTTCAAAATTTAAAAAGGCAGCTTCGGCTGCCTTTGTTATTGATATGACTCAAGATTCAATTCTTCAGCATTTATTTTAAATTTATGGTTAAATTTCGCATCCTGAAAGATTGCATGAAAACAATCTATCGTCTAACTGCATCATGGAAATTGTATGAGCACCTTTGATCCCACCTTAATCACTTTCTTGTTCTATATTGTCGCCATGGTCGTGATTGGTTTAATCGCGTATCGAGCGACCACGAACTTTTCAGATTATATTTTGGGTGGACGACGCTTGGGAAGTTTTGTAACAGCCCTTTCAGCTGGTGCTTCTGACATGAGTGGCTGGTTACTTATGGGTTTGCCAGGTGCTATTTATCTTTCCGGTCTATCAGAAATGTGGATTGCAATTGGTTTAATTATTGGTGCATGGCTCAACTGGCTGTTAGTGGCAGGACGTCTCAGAGTTCATACTGAAGTTCAACACAATGCCCTTACACTCCCAGATTACTTTTCCAATCGTTTTAATGATCAGAAAAAAATTCTACGAATCGTTTCTGCATTTGTCATTTTAATCTTCTTTGCCATTTATTGTGCTTCAGGCATGGTGGCAGGCGCTCGATTATTTGAAAGTATGTTTGATCTTTCTTACAGCACTGCCCTTTGGATTAGTGCAATTGCAACGATCAGTTACGTTTTTATTGGTGGGTTCTTAGCTGTTTCTTGGACAGACACCATCCAAGCGGGATTAATGATTTTTGCCTTATTGCTTACCCCCATCGTGGCTTTACTGACTTTTTCCGATTTATCTCAAGTGAATCTAGCACTTGAAGCAGCGCGACCAGAAGCAAGCAGTTTAATGGGTAACTTAAGTACCGTCGCAATTATTTCATTACTGGCTTGGGGTTTAGGCTATTTCGGACAACCTCATATTCTCGTACGTTTTATGGCTGCTGATTCAGTTAAATCGATTCCTAATGCTCGTCGTATTGGTATGACTTGGATGATTCTGTGCCTTGGTGGTGCAGTGGCTGCTGGATATGTCGGTATTGCTTATTTTCAGCAAAATCCACAGTTCGCTAATATTGTGAATGCTAACCCTGAAACTGTATTTATGGAGTTAACGAAAGTTCTATTTAACCCATGGATCGCCGGCATTGTATTAGCTGCCATTTTGGCTGCGGTAATGAGTACATTGAGTTGTCAACTTCTTGTTTGTTCAAGCACTTTAACCGAAGATTTTTATAAATCTTTCATCCGTAAAACTGCTTCTCAAAAAGAACTGGTTTGGGTGGGTCGCTTGATGGTGCTACTGATTGCTTTACTTGCGATTGTTTTAGCGTCAAACCCTGAATCTAAAGTACTTGGTCTAGTTGCCTACGCTTGGGCAGGCTTTGGAGCAGCATTTGGCCCGCTCATTATTCTGTCTTTATTCTGGAAACGCATGACATTAAATGGCGCTTTGGCGGGGATGATCATTGGTGCAGTGACCGTTATTGTATGGAAAAATATTTGGGCTGATACTGGAATCTATGAAATCATTCCTGGCTTTATTTGCTCCCTCATCGCAATCATTGTTGTGAGTTTATTAGGTAAGCAACCGACCTCAGATGTTACTGACCGATTTGACGAAGCAGACCGATTATATAAAGCGACAAAATAACAAATGAAAAAGAGGACTTTCAGTCCTCTTTTTTTTTAACTTTTTCGAGCAAGTAAAAAAGCTGAAATCTGCTTAAGTTCAGATGCCGAATCACCAAAATAATCTAAAGCACTAATGGCTTGCTGATGAAGCTTATTTGCATATTCTTTTGCAGCATCTAAGCCCAATAAAGCTGGGTATGTTGATTTTTCTACAAGTTCATCTTTTCCAGCGGTCTTTCCAAGCGTTTCAGTATCCGAAACTATATCTAAAATATCATCTTGTACTTGAAATGCTAAACCTAATGCCTGACCAAATTCACGCAATTTCGGTATTCCTGCATCTACACCGTCCATCACTGTCACTGCTGACATCATGATTGCGGCCTGAATCAGTGCACCAGTTTTATTACGATGAATATTTTCCAATGCTTCCTGATCAATTTTCTTGCCTTCCGCTTGCAAATCTAGGACTTGACCACAAACCATCTTAGAAGATGATGTCGCCAATATCTGCATTTGCTTCAACACAATAGAAGGATCTACAGTGACTTGTGTATCAAAAAGGCGACTTCCTAAAACCTCAAATGCCATCGACTGCAAGATATCTCCTGCAAGTAGTGCTGTATCTTCACCATATGCAACATGGCAAGTTGGTTGACCACGACGCAACAAATCATTATCCATACATGGTAAGTCGTCATGAGCAAGTGAATAGCAATGAATTAACTCGACTGCAACTGCTGCACGTCGCACAGCAGCAAAATTTTTATGATCTTCACTTAATTCTGCTGTTGCATACGCTAAAGCTGGACGAACCCTTTTTCCACCTAACATGACTGCATGATTTACAGCACTTTTCAATGGCTCTGGAATGAAAAATGCATCTAGGGCAATTTTCAAATCCTGTTGGATTTGCTGTTGAGCACGTTGTAATACTTCACTATTCACAGAGATATGTACTGTCACTGCCGTCTTTGAACCTCAAGTTATACCGTTTCATGTCGGTATATATAAAATTGTCCTTATTCTACAACCAATTGTGATTGCTACAAAACACAATGCTGATTTGTTTTATTTAGTGATAGTTTAAATGAAGAGTGACTATTCATCTAACACATGAATCGAGTTTCGACCCAATACATGTGCAATGTCAACAGCACGATCTAAGGTTTCTAATATTTGCTTTTCTGAGTACATTTTCTGGCAATTAGGATGAAAAATCCCAATCGCACACGTGAGTACCTCATCCTCTTGAGGATCGAAATAAATTTTTTCACGGACCAATGTTTGTTTTAGCCGTTCAGCAATGGTGAGAATTTTCCAAGGAGTCGATTCTTGAATCACCAAGATAAAACTTGCAGAATTCAAACGATAGACTTCTGCTAAATCTTGATTCAACTCCTCTTTAATCAGAGATCCAATACGACTCAAAATTTCATCGCCAATGGTATAACTATTGAGCTGATTAAACTTTTTAAAATTTTCGACTTCAAACTTGATAAAAGAATAATTCTTCCGATCTTGAATAAGGAAGCGATCTTTTAAAAACTGTTCAAATGCCAGCTTATTGTTCATCCCAGTCACAGGGTCCAAATATAGCTCTTCAAACAACCTTTTATTATTTTGGATCAAGACACGTTCACGTCTTTTCAATTTTGTTATATCTGCACATACGATCAACACGCAATCCAAAGAGGATGATTTATCTCTTAAAGCACTAAAATAAATTTGAAAAAAATGCCCTTTTGAATAGAACTCATTTTCAATTTTGTATAAGCGTGAATCATGTCGAAACAATTGCAGCGCATCTTGAAATAATTGGTAAACAGTTGTTGATACGAAACCTAATTTCTTTCCGAGTAAATAGAGTGCATCACTCTCATAGATATCAGCAAATAATTGATTTGCACTAATAAAGACACCATCATGCTGAACTAGCGCCACAGGCACAGGGATTTTGGCAATCACGGATACCAAATCTAATTTATTTGTAGCATGAATTTGGTTTAGAAACTCTTGATCAATCTTGGGCGTATCCTGCTCAAAATTATTATCCTTCTTCATTGGTCTTTCTCATTTTAATTATTCGTGGAGCGAAGGCTATTCAGCAACTTAATTTTATGAATTCGGTGAATATAATCACGTTGACTTATTTCCTTAATATAACATGTCAAAATTGTCATAGTCTTATTTATTTATGAGTGAATCGTACTGTTAGTAATGCTTTCAGACTAATTTAGTATACTTATCACATATTTTAAGCGCGTAAAAAAACCACTCGAAAGTGGTTTTTTCATCTTAAAACGTATCGCCAGGAATTCGCACCCATCCTTCCATGAGTACTCGAGCACTGCGACTCATAATGGCCTTTTTTACCGTCCATTGGTCATTAATTTTCTCCGCTTCAGCGCCTACTCTGAGTGTTCCAGAAGGATGCCCAAATCTGACTGATTTTTTTTCACCACCACCTGAGGCTAAATTGACTAATGTTCCAGGAATTGCAGCGGCGGTTCCAATCGCTACAGCTGCGGTTCCCATCATGGCATGGTGTAGTTTACCCATAGATAAAGCACGAACCGTCAAGTCGATCTCATCAGCGTGTACTGCTTTTCCGCTAGATGAGATGTAATTTTTAGGCGCAGATACAAATGCAATTTTAGGTGTATGCTGACGTTGAACCGCTTCATCAATATGCTGAATAATACCCATCTTTACAGCACCATAAGCACGAATTTTTTCAAACTTGACCAAGGCCTCGACATCATTATTGATATGATCCTGAAGTTCAGTTCCTTCATACCCTAAGTCTGAAGCACACATAAAAATAGTTGGAATACCCGCATTAATCAGCGTCACCTGAAAGCGACCAATATCTGGGACTTCCAGCTCATCAACCACATTTCCTGTGGGAAACATTGCAGCCCCATCCTCTCCATCATCTGCGGGATCTAAAAATTCTATTTGCACCTCTGCAGCTGGAAATGTTACCCCATCAAGCTCGAAATCACCTGTTTCCTGAACATGACCATTTGTGATTGGGACATGCGCGATAATCGATTTCTGGATATTGACCTGCCAAATCTTTACCGTACAAATCCCATTCTCTGGAATCTTTTCTGCACTCACGAGACCATTTGAAATCGCAAATGAGCCTACTGCTGCCGTAAGATTGCCACAGTTGCCACTCCAATCGACAAATGGTCGATCAATCGCAACCTGTCCAAAAAGATAATCTACATCATGATCAGATTGAGCGCTTTTAGAGAGAATGACTGTCTTACTGGTACTAGATGAAGCACCACCCATTCCATCGATTTGTTTGCCATAAGGATCAGGGCTTCCTATCACACGTAATAAGATCTGATCTCTTGCTTTACCTGGAACTTGAGCTTCTTTAGGTAAATCATTTAAGTTAAAGAAAACACCTTTACTCGTTCCTCCACGCATATAAGTGGCTGGAATTTTAATTTGTGGTGTTGAACTCATAGCTCATTCCTTCTCTTTTAATATTTGTTATCAATCGTGATTTTTAGTTCAACACAGTATAAATGATTTTTTATGTGAACATGAGCACTTAACACTATGGTATGAATTTCCATCAATTACGATAGATTAAATTTAATTCACTCTCACAAAAATAAATTCTAATAAAATTAAATGATTGATTAAAAAATAATTAAATCAATTTTCTATAATAATTTTATTTTATTAAAATCATAAAAAACATTCATGAACGCTGACGTACTAGGCTAATGCAATTTGATCTATTACAATCTTGTAACTTATTTCAATCGTCGGGCTGAATACTTTGAATAACAAGTCTTCACAACTTCAGCGTGGCTTAAAGAATCGTCATATCCAATTAATCGCTATGGGTGGTGCAATTGGTACAGGCTTATTTTTAGGTTCCGCACACGTGATCCAATCTGCCGGCCCATCTATTATTTTGGGTTATGCAATTGGTGGTTTAATCGCTTTTTTAATTATGCGCCAATTAGGCGAAATGATTGTTCATGAACCTGTTGCTGGATCATTTAGTCATTTTGCAAATAAATATTGGGGTAAGTTTCCTGGATTCCTAGCAGGTTGGAACTATTGGATTCTTTATATTTTGGTCGCGATGACCGAATTAACAGCTGTTGCAAAATATATTAACTATTGGTGGCCTCACATTCCTGCTTGGTCATCAGTTCTTTTCTTCTTTATTATCATTACCTTAGTTAACCTCTGTAATGTTAAATTTTATGGAGAATCAGAGTTTTGGCTGTCTATTATTAAAGTAGCAGCTGTCGTGTCGATGATTGTCTTCGGTCTATTCTTGTTGTTTACAGCAGGATCTGACTCTACTGCATCATTCAGTAATCTTTGGACTCACGGTAGTTTCTTCCCTCATGGATTCGAAGGTTTATTCTTCATGTTGGCATTCCTGATGTTCGCCTTTGGTGGCATTGAACTGATTGGTATGGCGGCAGCTGAGGCTGAAAATCCAGAGAAAACGATTCCTAAAGCAATTAATCAAGTTGTTTTCCGTATTCTGATTTTCTATGTTGGGTCGCTTACAATTCTTCTTTCTTTAGTTCCATGGAATCAACTACAACTTGGTGGTCTAGATAAAAGCCCATTCGTAATGATCTTCAGTCAACTGGGTATTGATTGGGCTGCTCACCTGCTCAACTTTATTATTTTGACTGCTGCGCTATCGGTATATAACAGTGGAATGTACGCGAATAGCCGTATGCTTTTTGGTTTAGCAAAACAAGGTAATGCCCCTAAAATTTTTGAAAAAACCAATAAACAAGGTGTACCTGTTCCAGCAGTATTGTTGTCAGCGGTGTTAATTTTCGGATGTGTTTTATTAAACTATTTTGCACCTGAAGATGCTTTAAGTAATTTAATTTATATTGTTGTTGGTGCTCTAGTACTTAACTGGGCGATGATTGCGTTGACTCACTTGAAATTTAAACAAGCGATGAAACTGTCAAATACCACTTCAAAATTTCCTGCTCTATGGTCACCAGCCAGTAACTATTTGGTTCTTGGGTTTATTATTGTCGTGCTTTACATCATGTGGACTCAGGGCTTAAGCGGTGCTGTGATCATGATTCCGATCTGGATTATCCTGATGTTGGTATTATTTAAATTACTTTACCGAAAATAGTAAGACGCATTAAAAAAGTTATTGCTAAGCAATAACTTTTTTTCAAAAATTTTTTGATCAGATTAGTATGCGTCCTTAGCTTAACTGGATAGAGCAGTTGCCTCCTAAGTGACCGGCGTGGGTTCGAGTCCCGCAGGGCGCACCATTTTCTAAGATTAATACACTTATCAACAAATTGACCCAAAATAAAAAAAATAATGTCATTTCAGTCAAATTTTTGTTGCATCTCATTACCTTTATGATATGTTGTTTGTAGAGTAAAAAATAAACATTTTAGCATAAATCGTTTATTTATCAGCTCTTAAGGAAATAACTAAAAAAATTCTATTAAATTAAAAATTCACATTATCTAAGGATAGATAACATGAAATTAAAAACCATCAGTGCATCTGTATTATTTGCTTTATTACCGATTTCTGGGGCTTATGCAGCCGCTATGGATCGCTCAGGTCAATCGATAGGAGCATTTTTACAACCGAATAACTATTTTGAAGCTGGTATCTCCATTATTGACCCTGATGTATCTGGTAAAAACCAACTTGGAAATATCAGTGATATGGCTGAGGATTATTACTTCCCAAGTGCTGCATTAAAACTGCAATTAAATGAAAAATTCTCTTTCGGCTTACTCTATGATCAACCCTTTGGAGCATCAGCCTATTACACAGATGGATTACTTCCAGGATTACTGCCAGATAGTACACTTCCTCTCTCTTCAACAGAGGTTAAAGTAAATTCAAATAACATATCAGCTATTGTTGGGTTGCAACCTAATGAAAATTTGAATATTTATGGCGGTGGTGTATATCAGGATGTGAGAGGTAATTTAACTTTATCTAGTTTAGCGAATTATCAGGCTCATTTTAAAAGAGATGAAGGTTATGGTTGGTTAGCTGGTGTTGCATATCAAATCCCTGAAATAGCGTTAAAAGCATCCTTAACATATAGATCTGAAATTGACCATAGTTTGGAAACTACAGAAGATGCCAATGGTTTGATAAACGCTTATTCAAGTTATTTTGGTTATCCTAGTTTTATTGTTGAGAGCATAGTTGGACCTCAAGTAGCTCAAGTACTAACTAATCTTAAAAATTTAGATTCGAGTGGGGCATTAAATACACCTTCTCAGAATACTAAAATCAGCACTCCACAATCAGTTAATTTAGACTTTCAAACAGGCATCATGGCAAACACCGTTGCTTTTGCAAATGTTCGATGGGTTGAATGGGGAGGTCTAAAAATTGATATTGATAAATTTAGATTGTTAACACAAGCTGTTACTGGTCAAGGACAAAATATTATTGAATATGATAAAGATCAATGGTCTGCAACGGTTGGCGTTGGTCGTAAGATTAATGAAAAATGGGGCGGTGCATTATCCGCAGGTTGGGATTCTGGAGCTGGGAATCCAGTAACCGCACTTGGACCAACAGAAGGCTACTGGAATCTAGGTTTGAGTGCTCAGTTTAGCCCTACTCCTGCAACCTTTATCGGTGGCGGTGTAAAATATTTTTGGTTAGGAGATGCTGATGGCCGATCTGTTGGTCGTGAAGTGGGTAAGTTTGAAGATAACAATGCTTGGGCATATGGCCTAAAAATGGGTTATCGTTTCTAAACTCTATTCATTTTTTGAAGAGCACTTAAGTGCTCTTTTTTATTTAATCATGAATGCCGTTGACTGACTGTATAGTTCATTTATAAATTAACGATAAGATACTGTCATTCAAAATTAAATAATTCATAAATTCAATAATTTATATAAAAATAAAATTCCTATTATTTTTATCAGAATTAAAATTCAATTATAAATTTATTTCCTTAGAGTATTTACTCTGATTCTTAATGTGTTATTTTGTGAACATAAGATTTAGGATCAGTTTAAGATAACTAATCCTCAATTCAATTGGAAAATACAAAATAATTCATTGAAGAAGATCAGGGAAAATTCAAGTGAAATTAACAAAATTATCAGCTGCTGTATTATTCGGTTTAGCATCATCAGGCACTTTTGCTGCTGCATTAGATCGTTCTGGACAATCTATTTCATCATTCCTTCAACCAGGAAATTACTTTGAAGCAGGTATCTCAATTTTAGATCCATCTGTCTCTGGTAAAGATTTATCGGGTAATCATACTGGAGATATGGCTGGTGATTACTACTTCCCTACCGCAGCTTTAAAAATACAAGCGACTGATAATATTTCAGTGGGTCTTTTATATGATCAACCTTTTGGTGCAGATGCTGAATACACAGGAACAAATAATTTTGTCGCTAGCCCAGCCGATGGTGTATTACCTGGAACTGCTTTGACAAATGGATTACCAGTAGTGACTGCTAATCCAACAGGAAGCTTTAACGGTATACCTGTAATCACAGATCCGTCTACTGGATTACCAGTTGCAATCGGTTTAGGAACTCAAATAACTGGAAACACATCTGTCGAAGTTGATACTCAAAACTTATCACTGATTTTAGGCTACCAACCTACAGAAAATTTTAACTTTTATGGTGGTGCAGTCTATCAAACAGTTAAAGGTAACGTAAAACTTCGTGGTTCAGCATATAGCTTATTTAATGGTTATGATGCTGATATTCCTGAAGACAATGCCTTTGGATGGTTAGCTGGCGCAGCATATCAAATTCCTGAGATTGCGCTTAAAGCATCGATTACTTATCGTTCCGAAATTGATCATAAAGTCAATGTTAATGAAAGTATTCCTCTCATTGCGCCACTAGGTTCTTTACTAGTGGCTTCTGGAGCATTACCAGGTTCAGCTTTAGCAGGTCTTAATTCATCTGGTGAAACTAAAATCACTACACCACAATCTGTAAATTTAGATTTACAATCTGGCATTATGGCTAACACGGTTGCTTTCGCTAATATCCGTTGGGTAGACTGGTCAAGTTTCTCTATACGCCCTCATAAATTTGGTCAATTATCAGAGCTTGCTGGTGGATTATTACCATCTTTGGGCAAACCTAATGGATTTAATCTAGTTGATTATTCTAAAGATCAATGGTCTGTAACAACAGGTGTAGGTCGTAAATTTAACGAGCAATGGGCTGGTAATGTTTCAGTTGGATGGGATTCAGGTGCAGGCAATCCTGTAACGACACTTGGACCAACAGAAGGTTATTGGAATGTAGGTTTAGGTCTTCAATATAGCCCTACTCCAGCTACGTTTATTGCAGGTGGTGTTAAATACTTCTGGTTAGGTGATGCTGATGCTCAGACAGGTGCACATAGCGCAGCAGGAAAGTTTGAAGACAATGACGCTTTAGCTTATGGTCTTAAAATCGGCTATAAATTCTAATCATTCATCAATAAAAAAAGACCACAATCATGTGGTCTTTTTTTATTTTTATACAAGTATAAATTAATTGTCTGTTATATCATCATTTAAAATAAGAAAACGACTCAAACTACAATTCCTTTTTTGCTCAATAATACTTTTTAAAAACATGGACATAATTATTTAATCTCATAACTTGATGATGAAGCAATATAAATTTGATTATATTTCAATCATTTCCGAGTATTTACTCTTTTTTTATTTATGTTATTTTTCATGCAATTTTTTCGCCATATGGCATTCATGGATGAACATCATGAAATTTAAAGTACTTTCATACTCAGTCTTATTATCTACGCTCCCATTAACTTCAATTTACGCCGCAGGATTAGATCGTTCAGGTCAGTCGATTTCAGCATTTCTCCAATCAGGTAATTATGCTGAAGCTGGCATTTCTGTTTTAGATCCCACCGTTAAAGGTTCTTCCACAGTGATTAATAAAATCACTGGTCAGGATTTAACAGGCGAAAAAATTACCGATATGGGCAGTGATTATTATTTTGTAAACACTGCTCTTAAACTACAGATTACTGACCAAGTTTCTTTAGGATTAATTTACGATCAGCCTTTTGGTGCAGATGCATTATACGATGCTAAAAATCAATCATTTGGCAATAGTTTAAGTGGTACATCAGTTGAAGTTAAGACACAAAATTTAACTGCACTCATTGGTTATCAACCCACTGAAAATTGGAATTTTTATGCTGGTCCAGTATGGCAAACAGTTGAAGCTGATATCAATTTGAAAGGTAGTGCATACCAAGTCTTAAATGGCTATAACATCCATGTAGACCAAAAAGAAGCTTACGGCTGGATTGCAGGTACTGCATACCAAATTCCAAAAATTGCATTAAAAGCATCTATCACTTATCGCTCTGAGATTAAACACAAAGCTCAGTCGAATGAAACCTCGCTCCTTCCACTTTACGCCGATGCATTAAAAAAGCCTGAGTTTAATAGATTAGATAAGATCGCTGCAGTAACTGAAGCAGTTACTCCACAATCTGTAAATATTGATTTACAGTCTGGAATTGCAACAAACACTTTGGCGTTTGCTAACCTGCGTTGGGTTCATTGGGATCAATTTACGGTTACACCTAAATTACTTGGATTAGTTGGACAGGACCTCATTTCGTATTCTGATGATCAGTACTCTGCAACCTTAGGTGTTGCACATAAATTTAATGATCAATGGGCAGCAACCACAACTGTAGGCTATGACTCTGGAGCTGGAAACCCTGTAACCACTTTAGGTCCAACTGAAGGTTATTGGAGTGTAGGCTTAGGTGGTCAATTCAACCCATCACAGCAAAGCTTTATTCAAGCTGGTGTTAAATATTTCTGGTTAGGCGATGCAACTGCTCAAACGGGTGGCATAAATGTTGGAGAATTCAGCAACAATTATGCATTAGGTTATGGCATGAAAATCGGGTATCGATTCTAACAATTGTTATAAAAAAAGGACGCTAAAGCGTCCTTTTTTCAAAGTAATAATTTAGGCTGGAATATCACGTACAGAAGCGTTGCGGATCGCTTCTTTCAATGCAGCATAACCATTAATCGCAGGAAATTGTGGGAATTCTGCAATTACATTATCCGGCGCATCAAATAAGAAACCTTGATCTGCTTCACCGAGCATCGTAGTATCGTTATACGAGTCGCCTGCAGCAATTACACGGAAATTTAAACCGTGTAAAGCTTGCACTGCTTTACGTTTTTGATCAGGTTGACGTAGTTTATAATTTGTAATCATACCATTTTCGTCAGTTTCTAATTTGTGACAGAAAATCGTAGGCCAACCTAACTGCTTCATCAATGGATGAGCAAATTCATAGAACGTGTCTGATAAAATGATGAGTTGGAAATGAGTACGTACCCACTCGACAAACTCCTTAGCGCCTTCAAACGGTCCCATATCTGCAATAACAGCTTGAATGTCATTTAAACCTAAACGATGCTGTTTAAGAATATTTAAACGCTGAGTCATGAGCACATCGTAGTCTGGAATATCTCGAGTTGTTGCTTCAAGCTCTTTAATTCCTGTTTTTTTTGCAAAATTAATCCAAATTTCAGGAACCAAAACGCCTTCAAGATCTAGACAAACGATTTCCATGATACTGCCCTCAGCATTAATAAAATTTGCAATATCATAGCCGAAGATTGCCGAATATCGATGTAATTTTTTAAATCTATTTTATTCATAAGTATTTATTTTTATTTCATAAGATAAATCTCTGAATTCAACTAAAATATACATCAAATATTTTAATATAGGACTTGTTGTTTCCAAGCCTATATCGCCAGGATTCTCATGACTACCATTCCAAGCATAGATTTAATTGATGCACTTGCATCAGAGTATGAAGATAAATCCCCTTCGGAAATTATAGCCTTAGCTTTAAATCAAACAGGTGAAATTGCCATTTCATTTTCAGGTGCTGAAGATGTTGTATTGATTGATATGGCTGCAAATTTAGGTAAACCTTTTCGCGTGTTTAGTCTAGATACAGGTCGCTTGCATTCAGAAACTTATCAATTTATAGAGACTGTTCGTAAGCACTATAATATCAACATTGAAATATGTTTCCCGGAAGCTGAAGCTGTTCAGAATCTGGTCAACGAAAAAGGACTGTTTAGCTTTTATCAAGATGATCATAAAGAGTGTTGTGGTATCCGTAAGGTTCAACCTCTTCGTAAAAAGTTAGCAACACTTGATGGTTGGATCACGGGTCAACGTAAAGATCAAAGTCCGGGTACACGTACTGAAATTCCAGTGATTCAAGCTGATCTAGGTTTTTCAGGTGAAGGTAAACAACTCATTAAATACAACCCTTTGGCGAATTGGACGAGTGCTGACGTTTGGAATTATATTCGCATGATGGAAATTCCATATAATCCATTGCATGAAAAAGGTTTTATTTCAATTGGATGTGAACCATGCACGCGTCCAGTACTTCCAAATCAGCACGAGCGTGAAGGTCGTTGGTGGTGGGAAGAAGCAACGCATAAAGAATGTGGTTTACATTCAGGTAATTTAAAAAAGTAAAAACTGTCTCACAAAGTTTTAAGCCACTGATTTAAAGTGGCTTTTTTGTACTGACCATTCATTAAAAAAATTTATGCCCCCTCCAACAAATACGTCTATACTGATCTCTTGGATTGATAATTCTAAAAAACAATTTTAGAAATTTGCAGTGAGGCAAACCTAGACTATGCGCCCATTACACCCGCTTGATTTTATTTTCTTATCTTTGGAAAAAAGACAACAGCCCATGCATGTTGGCGGATTATTTTTATTTGAAATTCCAGAAGATGCGCCACCAACCTTTATTCAAGATTTAGTGGCAGATATTCGCAACTCAAAATCTATTCCAATTCCACCGTTTAATAATAAATTAAACGGACTGTTTTGGGACACAGACACTGAATTCGATCTTGATCATCACTTCAGACATATTGCTCTACCACATCCTGGTCGTATTCGTGAGCTACTCACCTACATTTCCCAAGAGCACAGTTCATTAATTGATCGAGCTAAGCCATTATGGATGTGTCATATCATTGAGGGCATTGAAGGCAATCGTTTCGCCATGTATTTCAAAATACATCATGGGATGGTCGATGGTATTGCAGGCATGCGTTTAATTGAAAAATCACTCTCTCATGATCCAAATGCAAGAAGTATCGTTCCGCCATGGTGTGTCGAAGGTCCGCGTGCTAAGCGACTTAAAACACCTAAAGTAAGCCGTGCAAAACAAATATTGTCTAATTTGAAAGGTCAAGTGCAGTCTACACCGGGTGTATTCAAAGTGCTGTCTGAAACTGTCTTTAAGGATATGGGACGTAATCCGGACTATGTATCTAGTTTCCAAGCCCCAAGTAGTATTCTGAATCAAAAAGTCAGCTCATCGCGTCGTTTCGCTGCTCAGTCATATGAGTTTAAGCGTCTCAACCATATTTCAAAATCACTGGGTGTGACCATTAACGATATTGTGCTTGCGATTTGTTCCGGTGCTTTACGTGAATATTTAATCAGTCAAAGTGCTTTACCAGAAAAACCATTAATCGCTATGGTTCCTGTCTCCGTTCGTACGGATGATTCAGATATGTCAAATCGTATTACGATGATTCTGGCGAACTTAGCGACACATAAAGCCGATCCATTAGAACGACTCGATCTTATTCGTCGTAGCGTAATGAATGCAAAACAAAAATTTAAACGCATGACTTCAGATCAGATTCTCAACTATAGTGCCTTCGTATATGGTCCTGCAGGTTTAAATATCATCTCTGGTTTAGCACCTAAGCGTCAGGCATTTAACCTCGTTATTTCTAACGTACCAGGACCTAAAGAGCCGCTATATTGGAACGGAGCACGTTTGGACGCACTTTACCCTGCTTCTATCGTACTTGATGGTCAAGCGTTGAATATCACAATGACCAGTTATATGGATAAATTAGAAGTCGGTTTAACCGCATGTCGAAATGCTTTGCCTAAGATGCAAAATTTATTGACCCATTTAGAAGATGAGATTCAACGATTTGAAAAAATTGTGGGTCTACCTGAAGATGACAAACCGCAGATTATGAAAAAGGCTACTAAGCGTAGTGCAGCAAAGAAACAAGTAGTAGCGGATATAGAAATTGCAAATGAAAAACCAGCTTAAGGTTGTATATTTCGATATTTACAAAAAAATTAAGGGGCTTTAAAAAGGCCCCTTAATTTTTAATATTACGACACTGCTTGATTAATTGCTGACAGAGAGAAACGACCATCGCTTGTGTAACTCGAACTTCTTGACCTTGATCGTTGAGCATCAAGCAAGCGCTTTTGTTTGAATCCACAATTTGACGATGGCTACCCGCTAATTGTTCCGTTAAATTCATACCCACTTTGACCTCACTTTGCTAAGACAACATCGCTGTCTTTGGCTATTCGATTTGATTTCTTAAGTATTGAGAAATCGAGATCGAATGTAAAATCTCAGTTGTAACAAGTGTTTAACGATATTCTGTTACAATTTCAGTTCAAAATGATATCGTATTGCTCTTGCGTGTATAAATTTTCGACTTGGAACTTAATGACACGTTTCACAAAATGCTCTAAATCAGAGACGGCCGCAGCTTCTACGGTTAATAATCGATCCACAACCGATGGATGCGCAACGACAGTAAAGTCAGTCTGAGACTCAAAATCTCGAGCATATCTTAAGATCTCTCGAAAGATTTCGTAACAAACAGTCTCGGCACTTTTCACATAACCACGTCCCTGACACGTCGGACAAGACTCACATAACAAATGCTCAAGTGATTCACGCGTCCGTTTACGCGTCATTTCTACCAAGCCAAGCTCAGACACTTGGGTGATTTTAGTTTTTGCATGGTCACGTTCTAAGACTTTTTCAAATTGCTTAAGCACTTCATCACGGTGTGAGGCCTCTTGCATATCAATAAAGTCAATAATGATAATTCCACCTAAGTTGCGCAGTCTGAGTTGACGCACAATGACTTGTGTCGCTTCCATGTTGGTCTTAAAGACGGTGTCCTCAAGAGAGCGTCCACCTACATATGAGCCTGTATTGACGTCAATAGTGGTCATGGCTTCTGTCTGATCAATCATGAGATAACCACCAGACTTTAATGCAACACGTGTTTGCAGTGCTTTTTGAATATCTGTTTCAACATTGTATAAGTCGAATATCGGACACTCACCAGGATAATGTTTCAGACGATCAACCATATTTGGTACAAACTCAGCCACGAACTCTTGTAGCTTGCCAAACACTTCTCTTGAATCGACTTGAATTTTTACCGTATCTTCATTTGCCAGATCACGGATGATACGTTGAGGAAGTGGTAGCTCTTCAAAGATAAGTGATGGCACCACGACACTTTTTTGTTTACGTTGAATAAATTCCCAAAGTTTTGCCAAATACGCCATATCTTGCGCAATAGCGGCTTCTTCGATCCCCTCTGCTGCAGTTCGTACAATGACAGAACCGGGTAACTTATGTTCAGCTTGAATACGCTCAATGATCGAACGTAAACGATCACGCTCTTCTTCTGATTCGATTCGCTGAGACACGCCAGTATGATGTCCATAAGGCATCATCACCAAATAGCGAGAAGGAATGGAAAGATCAGTACTTAAACGCGCACCTTTCGTGCCTAACATATCTTTCATGACCTGCACTGTCAGAATCTGACCTGGTTGCAGAAGATCAAAGACATTTGGCGTCGGTTGATTACGAGGCCAAATCATGTCATTGATATGTAAAAAAGCAGTACGAGATAAGCCAATGTCTACAAATGCCGCTTGCATACCAGGCAATACACGTACAACTTTGGCTTTATAAATATTCCCGACTAAACCACGTTTAGCGTTGCGTTCAACAAATAGTTCGTTGACCGTCCCATTTTCAACTAACGCCACCCGACACTCCATTGGGGTGACGTTAATCAACAACTCGTCAGACATAAAAAACACTCAAAACATTATAAAAATTTTTTAAAAGGTTAATTTAGTGCCTTAACCACTTTTCAATATTTGATTCAGTAACTGTGATGTTTCATGTAAAGGCAAACCCACCACATTGGTGTAGCTACCTTCAATACGAGGAACAAACTTTGCGGCGATTCCTTGTATTGCGTAAGCCCCTGCTTTTCCTACAGGTTCCCCAGTTGACCAATATTCTTCCATATCATGATGACTGAGTGATTGAAAATCAACCTTTGTGCTCACTACCGTACTTATTGTTTTATGTTGTGAAGCCACACAAAGGCCACTGAGAACTTCATGCTGACGTCCTGACAAGGATTGCCAAATTTCAAACGCATGTTGCTTCGAGTCAGGTTTGCCAATAATTTGCCCATCTAAACTGAGGCTTGTATCTGCAGCAATGACCACCGCATCTGGAAATTGTGCTAAAACAACCTGAGCTTTTTGTTCTGCCAAACGTCGAACATAATCATGTGCTTGCTCACCATCATGTACAGACTCATCGATTTCTGGACTAAAAATATCAAATTTAAGTCCAAGCTGTGCAAGCAGTTCTTTACGCCGAGGCGAGCTCGACGCCAGGATTAAATTCGCCATTTTCTAAGCAAATAATACAAGATGGGCCAAGTTAAAATACTGCTCATTAGTGGCTGCCAATGACGAGTTATCGAAAATTGCATATCGGAAATAATTTGTGCAAAAAGGACGTAAATCAAATGTGCCAATATAGCAACACTAGCGATTGCCCAAGTATTTCCAAACGTCATTAAACGGCGTTCACGCACAAACCAACGGATGCTAAATGTTAGTAAAACGAAGCTTAACGCATGTAATCCAAGGGGTGCATCAAGCAGTAAATCGGTAAATAATCCGACTGCAAAAGCAAACCAAACACCACACCATGTCGGTTGAAGCAAGATCCAATACATCGTAATCATCAGCATGATCAGCGGTCGCCATCCTGCCAATGAATAAGACAGCGGATACACCACCAAGACTGAACCAATAATGATTGAAAGCACGATGATCCATAGTGGATCACGTGTTTTAACTGATGATATTTTTTTAGCGCTGAGCATGAGGTTGCTCCATGGCTAATGAGTCTGAGAACAGTACCACTACATGGTGTCCACCGGCCAACTGAGCTGCAGGTTTCACGTCTATCTGCGCAAACTCACCGGTATTTTCACGCTTAACTTTGGACACTGTTCCGACCAAATAACCCGCAGGAAAATGTTGTCCTAAACCTGAACTATACACCTTGTCCCCGACTTTGACGTTAGCGCTGGTCGGTACATATTCCATTTTCAGACGACCTAAATCACCAGTGCCTGACACAATGGCACGCATGCCAGAGTTTTCAAGACGTACTGATAGGGAGTGTTCTTTATCAGACAATAACATGACACGGCTACTGTGCGGATAAACATTGATGATCTGCCCCATGATACCGTTATCATCCAACACCGTTTGCCCGACACGCAGTTGGCTCGCAGCACCGCGGTTAATGATAATGATATGACGTAATGGATCAGCATCTGTGCCGATCACCTCAGAGATTTCCATACGACCGTCAATGATCAAAGGCGTATCCAATAATCCACGTAAGCGCGTATTTTCAGCGGAGAGTTCTGAGAGTTTTTGAAGGCGAACCTGAGCCTGAAGCAGCTCTGCCTGCATCGCAGTATTCTCACGACGCAATTGCGCTTCAGACTTGGTTTGTTGACTGAGCCATTCTTTCGATAAAACGGGATAACTTGCAATGGCATAAATGGGATTGTATGCCGCGTACAAGACATCTCTTGCTGGTTGAATCAAGTGTGGAGCACGCCAATTAAACATTAACACGAACAAACACACGATGACTGCAATGATGAAAGAGCGAAAAGATGGCGGTTGTCTTGAAAACAGATTCGGTTGCACCGCCTCGTCCTTAAATTAAATTACAGAAAATTAACCAACAAACAGCATGTCATGGTTCGGGTTGTCAAAGAGTTCTAAGACTTTACCACCACCACGTGTTACGCAAGAAAGCGGATCTTCAGCAACTACTACTGGCAAACCTGTTTCTTGTGACAATAACTTGTCTAAGTTACGTAATAGCGCACCACCACCAGTCAATACAATACCGCGCTCCGCGATATCTGATGACAACTCAGGAGGTGTTTGTTCAAGCGCAGATTTCACTGCAGAGACAATGCTTTGCAATGGATCAGTGATTGCTTGAGTAATTTCATCAGAAGTCACCGTAATTGCGCGCGGAACACCTTCCGCCAAGTTACGACCTCGAACTTCGATTTCTAGCACTTTGCCATCTTCATCCGGAAGTGCCATACCCACTTCTTTTTTGATGGTTTCAGCTGTCGTTTCACCAATGACGCAACCGTGTGCTTTACGAACATAATGAATAATTTGTTCGTCAAAAACATCACCACCAATGCGTAATGAGTCTGCATAGACACAACCTTGCAATGAAATGATTGCAATTTCAGTTGTACCACCACCTACGTCTACGACCATCGAACCACATGCTTGCTCAACTGGCATGCCTGCACCAATCGCTGCTGCCATTGGCTCTTCGATTAAACGTACATCACGTGCGCCTGCATTGAATACAGCCTCACGAATCGCACGACGCTCAACCAAAGTTGATTTACATGGCACACACACCACAACACGCGGCGCTGGTGGGAAAAGACGCTTTTCATGCACTTTACCAATAAATTGGTTTAACATGGTCTCAGTGACTTCGAAATCCGCAATCACGCCATCTTTCATTGGACGAATTGCAGAAATATTCGCAGGGGTACGACCAAGCATTTGCTTAGCATCCAAGCCAACAGCGGCAACTATTTTTTGTGAACCACTGTGACGAATTGCCACAACAGTCGGTTCATTTAATATAATGCCCCGTCCTGGCGCATAAATTAGTGTATTAGCGGTGCCTAAATCTATGGCTAGATCTGGCGAAAACAAGCCAATTAGTCGTTTTAGAATCACGGGTCGTTCTCAGTTCAACGTTATATAGACGTAAGATGGCAACTTTAACTAAATGTGATGCTTTGGACAAGTCAATCGCTTATTATAACGCATGATATTTTGAATATTTTTATTACTGATTAGGTGAGACAGCATGTCAGCATCAGATGCTCAGCAATCTGCAGATTTAAATGCACAAACCGTTTCAAGCATTGCACACTTAGCACGCTTGTCTTTGGATGATACTCAATCTGCTGAATATGCTCAAAGTTTGAATAAAATTTTAGGTATGATGGAAACCTTGAAAGGCATTGATACCGAAGGTGTTGAGCCATTAAAGAGCCCATTTGACCATCCACAGCCATTACGTGAAGACGCTGTGTCTGAACAAAACCATCGTGATGACTATCAAGCCGTTGCACCAGCTGTGCAAGACGGTTTGTATCTTGTTCCACGTGTAATTGAATAATTGTTCAGTTTTGCCCTATTTAAATTTTAGTTAAGAATTTTTCTCATGACAGATTTACATCGCTTATCGGTTCGTGAACTTATCGATGGTTTAGCAACCGCTAAATTCTCTTCACGTGAATTGACGCAACATTATTTAAACCGTATTGAAAAAATTGATGCACAAGTCAAATCATATGTCACTGTGACTGCTGAACAAGCATTGGCTCAAGCTGATGCAGCTGATGCAGCGATCAAAGCAGGTACAGCGACCACTTTGACTGGTTTACCTATTGCACATAAAGATATTTTCTGTACGCAAGGCATTAAAACCACGGCTGGTTCTAAAATGCTAGACAACTTTATCTCTCCGTACGACGCAACCGTTGTAGCGAAAGGTAAAGCTGCGGGCCTAGTGACTTTAGGTAAAGTGAACATGGACGAATTTGCCATGGGTTCTACATCAGAATCATCTTACTTCGGTGCAACGGCGAACCCTTGGGCTTTAGATCGTGTCCCAGGCGGGTCATCAGGTGGTTCTGCTGCGGCTGTAGCAGCTGACCTTGCACCGTTTGCGACTGGTACAGATACAGGTGGTTCAATCCGTCAACCTGCATCGTTCTGTGGCCTTACAGGCTTAAAACCAACCTATGGTCGTGTATCACGTTTCGGTATGATTGCCTATGCATCATCACTTGACCAAGGCGGTCCAATGGCACGTTCGGCAGAAGACTGTGCGTACCTTATGAACGTGATGGCAGGTCATGACGCAAAAGATTCAACATCTGTACAAAAAGATGCTGATGACTACGTTGCAAACTTGAACGGCACGTCTGTAAAAGGATTACGCATTGGTATTCCTAAACAGTACTTTAATGTTGAAGGTTTGGCTGCTGACGTTAAAGCACGTGTTGAAGAATCTCTAAAAAAATTGGAAGAGATGGGCGCAACGCTTGTTGAAATTGACCTCAACATGACTGAAGCTTATGTTCCAACCTATTACCTGATTGCCCCTGCTGAAGCATCTTCTAACTTGTCACGTTTTGACGGCGTACGTTATGGCTACCGCTGTGAAGATCCAAAAGACATCATGGACTTGTACAAACGTTCTCGTTCTGAAGGTTTTGGTGCTGAAGTTCAACGCCGTATCTTGATTGGTACTTATGCGCTGTCTGCAGGTTATTACGATGCGTACTATGTCAAAGCACAAAAAGTACGTCGTTTAATCCAACAAGATTTCTTAAAAGCATTCGAGTCTGTTGATGTGATTGCTGCGCCTGCTGCGCCGACAACGGCGTATAAGATTGGTGCAAACCTTTCTCCAGTTGAAATGTACTTGGGCGATATCTATACCATCGCGGTCAACCTTGCAGGTCTCCCTGCGATTAACGCGCCTGTTGGTTTTGATCAAAATAATTTACCTGTTGGCTTACAGTTGATTGGTAACTACTGGTCAGAATCTCAATTGTTGTCTGTGGTGCACCAATACCAGCAAGCAACTGATTGGCACACCAAACGCGCTGCAATTGCTGAGGAGAATGCATAATGGCGAAGAACAATGCAAAACCTAAGTCAAATTTGATTGATGGTTGGGAAGTCGTTATTGGTATTGAGATTCACACTCAACTTGCGACTAAATCTAAAATCTTCTCAGGTTCTTCAACTGAATTTGGTCAAGACCCAAATACACAAGCGAGCCTTGTTGATTTGGCAATGCCGGGCGTACTGCCTGTATTGAACAAAGAAGTGGTTGATCTTGCCATTCGCTTTGGTTTGGGTATCGATGCTTACATCGACCAAGCGTCTGTATTTGCACGTAAAAACTATTTCTACCCTGACTCTCCTAAAGGCTACCAAATCAGCCAAATGGACAACCCGATTGTGGGCTTGGGTCATATCGACATCCAACTTGAAGATGGTACAGTTAAACGCATTGGCGTGACACGTGCGCACCTTGAGGAAGATGCAGGTAAATCGATTCATGACCAATTTGAAGGTATGTCAGGTATCGACTTAAACCGTGCAGGTACGCCACTTCTTGAAATCGTATCTGAACCTGATATGCGTTCGGTTGAAGAAGCGGTTGCCTATATTAAAGCGATTCACACGCTTGTACGTTGGTTAGGTATTTCTGACGGGAACATGGCAGAAGGCTCTTTCCGCGCCGACTGTAACGTGTCTTTACGCCGTCCAGGTCAACCATTCGGTACACGTTGTGAATTGAAAAACTTGAACTCATTCCGTTTCATTGAACAAGCGATCAATGTTGAAATTGAACGTCAAATGGAAATCTTGGAATGGGACGGTACCATCGACCAAGAAACTCGTTTGTTCGACCCGGTGAAGATGGAAACGCGTTCAATGCGTTCTAAAGAAGAAGCGAACGATTACCGCTACTTCCCTGACCCAGACTTGTTGCCTGTGATCATTGCAGACGAACAAATTGAAGCGATTAAAGCGACTATGCCTGAGCTTCCTGCTGCACGTCGTGCGCGCTTTGTAGCTGACTTTGGTGTGACTGAATACGATGCGCACGTTTTAACATTGACTCGTGAAATGAGCGAGTTTTATGAGGCTGTGGTCAACGCTGCTGGCGGTGCTGCACAAGGTAAGATTGCGGCGAACTGGGTAATGGGCGAATTCTCAGGTGCTTTGAATAAAGCTGGCTTAGAACTTCAAGACTCTCCTGTATCTGCTGAGAAACTTGGCGGTATGATCGCGCGTATTGTAGACAACACCATTAACGGTAAGATTGCGAAACAAGTGTTTGGCTTTATGTGGGAAGAAGGCAAAACTGCGGACGAGATTATCGCTGAAAAAGGCTTGAAACAGGAAACTGATATAGGCGCAATTGAAGCAATTATTAAAGACGTACTTGCTGCTAACGAGAAGATGGTTGAAGAGTATAAATCTGGTAAAGAGAAAGCCTTTAACGGTCTTGTTGGTCAAGTGATGAAAGCTGCCAAAGGTAAAGCCAACCCTGCTCAAGTGAATGAATTGATGAAAAAATTGATTGGTTGATCTGATCTAAAAAAAACCCGCTTTAAAGCGGGTTTTTTATAGTTCTCTCAAAATAGGTACATACATAAATGCTTCATTATTAGCATTAATATCAAGTATTTGATTTATACTCTCTTTATTTATAGGTTCACTTAATTTTTCATTGTTAATACTATAACGAATTTCTAATAACTCGAATTTATCATCTTCTAGCTTTGATAATACCCGTGTACTTAAGTATTCACCTTGAATATTAGTACTTCGCCAATATTGCATTTTTTTTGGTATATCTCGGACATAATATTCATCAGAAAAAATAATGTATTTGGGTTTTAAAACTTTCACCACAGTACCAATATTTCTCCAAAATATATATTTGGCTAACTGATTGGGTAGCATATGTGGAATATATTTTATACATTTAAAGTTTTCATCAAAAAATGATACAAACTGAAGGATTGAACCATCACAACGAAAATTTAGTAAATTTAAATCCGCATGAATATCAAGTAACTCTTGTTTATTAGAAATAGCATCGAATTTAGAAAAATTTTTTTCAAATTCATCTTTTAGCTCATTACTTAATTTTCCGCCTTTAAATGGTCTTTCCTCTAGAAATTTCTCATGATTTAACTTAATTTCTTTTTTATATGTTTTAGTTTTGAAAGAGAGTGTTTTAAAGCTGGTAAGCTCGATATATTCATACGTGTGAGTAATATTAAAATCATATAAAATTTCATCAGGATTCTTAATAGTAATACTATTCTCTGTTCTTACTTTATCATTTAGGTTAGTACAACACTCTTAGAGTCGTGCATAAACATATTGCATCGCACTCACTAAATCCATATTTTCTAATTTTGGTTCATTCCAAGTGCGTCCAATCCATATAGCCGAGTCTTTATAATTATGTTGATCTAAATTTTTTCTAGCCCAACTTTGAAGACCTTTTACACCTAAAAAAACCAAATCATCATGAGGGATTTGCAGATGAATATCTTCTTCGGAGCGATACCCTAAAGCTAGCTTCACCTCAAGTTTTGAATAAATTGGAATATCTGACTGTTTTTCAATAATATTTCTAGTATCGACTGACCATCTCATTATTAAGTCAGACTTCCACTGGCTTTGGTAACGTTGATACCACCCATCAAAATCAAATTGCTTCTGTAATTCGTTTTTTTCTTTTTGAATTAAGAAAGTTACGGTTCGAGCTGTTTGCATAAAATTATTAAAATTTATGCGAAATAAATTGGGCTCTAGATAATTGTTAATAGCGTTATCTAAATGAATAGAACAATCCCTCAACCGCTTCGTCCAATTACCCATACAACCCCTAAAAACATAAATTTAATTAAAATTCAATATACTATAATTTCAAAAAAATCTTAAAAAATTACATCCATCTCAACCTGACCATCAGAAAAAGTATCCTCCATTGCCAAACTCAAAGACTTAGGACGTATTCAACTTTCAAAGTCTTTCTTTATGCGGGACTTCTAAGACCCTCACCCCCCGCCTTCTCCCAATAGGAGAAGGAGCTCCCAATAGGAGAAAGAGCTTTCATTGCATATCAAATACCATCATAAATTTTGTAATGGATGCTCCCTCTCTTGAGCAAGATTTAAAGCATTGCTTTTAAATCGAAGCGCAAGTGATGAGAATCCTCAAAATATATTTTGAGTTCGCAAGGGAGAGGTAAAACAAAAAAATAAAGAAAACACTGTTCTATTTTTCGATCTTCATTTGCCTACTTTGACTCTTCTATACTGATTTCATCATCAAGAAGAATGAAACAAATCATGAAATCAACAATACTGAACGCCCAAAGCTACGGACAACCCGAAGTCCTTGAATTTACAGACTACACCCTCCCACCATTAAACCCTGACATGGCACGTATCCAAGTCAAAGCCGCAGGGATTAACCCCATTGATGCACGTCGCATGACAGGTGAATTCAAACATGCACAACTCCCACAAACTTTCGGAACTGAGTTTGCAGGTGTAATCATAGAAGTAACTGAAAACAGTGCATGGAAAGTCGGTGACGAAGTGCTGGGTTCTGGTGGAGCATTTACCCATGCCACAGTGATTGATGTGCCTATCGCAAATTTAGTTAAAAAACCTAAAAATTTAGACTGGTCGATTGCAGGCTCGATTGCAGGAGCAGCTCAAACTGCCATGACCATTTTAGATGAAATTGGTCCAATGCAGAGCTTATTGGTACACGGTGGGTCAGGCGGTGTGGGTTCAATCACCATTCAATTGGCAGTGAGTCGCGGCATTACAGTTGTGGCAACAGCATCAGCAAAAAACCAAGACTATATCCGCAGTTTAGGTGCGATTCCTGTCATGTACGGCGAAGGTTTAATTGAGCGTCTGAAACAAGTCCATCCAGGTCAATTTGATGCTTCGATTGATATGGCAGGTAACGAGGATGCCACTCAAGCCTCATTGGCAACAGTGAAAAATGGCGGATTTATGGGCACGATTGCAGGACGCAAACTGTCATCTGCGAAAATCCAAGCGGTCTGGGTTAAACGTAATGTTTCCAATTTAAAACACGTGGTCGAAGGCGTTGCAGATAATACCTTCAATTGGACAGTCAGTCGTGAATATCCTTTTACAGAAGCACAGCAAGCCTATCGAGACATTTTAGAGGGTCATACGCAAGGTAAAAGCGTACTGTTATTTAAATAGTTTCTATGCGTACAATGTGAAAAGGCAGGATATCATCCTGCCTTTTCTCTAGTTTGAATTATGATGTTGAGTAACGCCACCCTACATTCATCAATCGATAACTTATTTATTTAATTACCATTTATTAAAATAAGAGATTAGCGAGTGATCCCAAGCTTGTTCCAAATATCTGGGGTGAGGAATGTTGTCACCAATTTATTTAAATCAATATAACGCACCACCCCTTTCAGCTGATTATTCACTTCAGGGTTTTTAATGATTTCTTCGCCTGCACTACGACCCAATGCTTGGAAACTGTCACCAACAGCTTGAATACCCTCAGCTTGAATCACCGCTTTAGTCTGTGTTGAACATTGCTCTACGATCACACGTTGCAAGACTTGCGCTAACTTTTGATCCAATGCCGTACGTTGCTCAGCACTGACATTACTAAAGCCTTTTAAATCAGGATGAGTAGATAATGCTGAATATGTCCACTGTAGTACTGTCGTTTTATCAGCAGCGGTCGTCGACTTGACCAAACAATCACTCAATTGATCTACAGCGGGTCCCGCTTTCGAAAATGTCGATACGCCCATGATCAAAGCCGATGCACACAGTGTACGTAAAGCAGTTTTATTCATTTTTAATGTCATCACTTAAACTCAATTTTCATCGTTGTCATTATGTTTTTGTTGTATCACATCCTGAACGCATTTCCCTACAGATTCACTGTAAAACAAGTAAGCACATGAAAATTTAGGTAGTAAATTTGCTAAATCACGCACATCAATGATCATCAATAAAGCTTCAAAACTAGTGGGAATAGACGTGAATTTCAAACTATCAATTTTTTAAATAGTTTTCACCAAAATATATAAATTGGATAAGTAGTCAAAAATCAGTAATGATCTTATTCAGGGCAAAAAACTCGGAATTGAATCATGGAAAGAAGAATTAAGATTGCGCTCATTGGTGGTGGTATTGCTGGATTAGCTTTAATGACCAACCTAGTAAAAAATAAAAAATTTGATGTGCATTTATATGAGTCAGCAGCACAGTTTTCAGAAATTGGCGCAGGCATTTCATTTGGTGCCAATGCTGTTAAAGCAATTGAGCTTCTAGGCTTGGGTGAAGAATATCACGCCATTGCGGATACAGTTGCTGCGCCTTATCAAGATATCTGGTTCCAATGGCGTAATGGCTATACCGATGAATACCTATCGGCTTCGATCGCACCTCAAGTCGGTCAATCTTCTGTGCATCGTGCTGATTTTTTAGATGCACTTATTCCATTCGTTCCTTCACAAAATGCACATTTCAATAAACGTGTACAATCTGTTGAAGCTTCAAGCGCTGGTGTTCGTTTAACTTTCCAAGATGGTGAAGTGGTTGAAGCTGATTACGTGATTGGTTGTGATGGTATCCATTCTGTTGTGCGTGATCATGTATTGGCATCGAATCAACTTCCAAAAGTCGATCCTCAGTTTTCAGGAACATGGGCTTATCGCGGCATTATCAAGTATTTAGATTTTAAACAGGTCATTGCAGAACTTGGACACGATCCTGAACTTGCAGATGTCCCACAAATGTTATTGGGGAAAGACAAACACATCTTAACTTTCCCTATTCGTAAAGGTGAAGAAATCAATATTGTTGCCTTTAAGTCAGATCGCAAGAATACAACTCTGCCAGAAGGTACCCCTTGGACACGACCAACAACCAAAACTGAAATGCTAGCTGATTTTGCGGATTGGAGTGAGAGCTGTCGCGCATTACTGAACTTAATTGAAAAACCTACCATCTGGGCCCTTCATGAGATTGAGCCACTTAAGACCTATCAAAACAGCGAACACAATGTCATTTTGATTGGTGATGCAGCACATGCGATGTTGCCACACCAAGGAGCTGGTGCTGGTCAAGGTCTTGAAGATGCTTTAATTCTTTCTGCATTATTCAAACATCTGGAACATCACTCAGCGCAAATCTGCACTGAAGACCTTGCACAACTCTCTCATGTCTATGAGCAACTGCGCAAAGAGCGTGCCATCCGTGTACAAAACACATCACGAGAATCTGGTGAGATTTACGAATTATATTCACCCCTGTATCCAGACTTTGACAGTGTAGGTCAACATTTGGCACACCGTTTTGATTGGTTATGGCAACACGATTTAGAAAAAGACGTTGTACTCGCACAACATCGCTTAGGCCAAGCAATAGAGAAACATCTCGTGGCTGAAGCCATATAAATAAGCAAAAACATTAACAGGACTGTTATCAACCGATTCATTGACCAGGGAGGTCTCCATGAATACGTTAAATGCAAATGAAATTATTGATCATGCCAAACTCAAAGCCATTCACTGGCGAGTCATCTTACTCAGCGCATTGATTATTATTTTTGATGGCTATGACTTAGTCATCTACGGTGTGGCATTGCCTAAACTCATGCAAGAATGGGCAATCGATCCAATGACGGCGGGCTTCTTAGGAAGTCTTGCCCTCTTTGGCATGATGTTTGGAGCCATCATTTTTGGCAGTATGAGTGACAAACTTGAAAAATATGGCTTTAGCCGTAAAAAACTGATTGCAGTTTGTATTGTCATTTTTAGTGGTTTTACCGTGATGTGTGGCCTAGCGAGCAATCCTCAAGAGTTCGGGATCTATCGCTTTATTGCTGGCTTAGGTCTAGGTGGCGTGATGCCGAACGTTATTACACTAATGACAGAGTATGCGCCTAAGCGTTTACGCTCCACCTTAGTGTCATTGATGTTTAGTGGTTACGCTGTAGGCGGAATGTGTTCTGCCATTTTAGGTATGTGGCTAGTACCGCAATTTGGCTGGAAAATCATGTTTATGATTGCAGGTATTCCACTCATTCTATTGCCAATCATTTGGAAGTTATTGCCTGAATCCATCGATTATTTGGTTCGTCAAAATAAGCATAAAGAAGCTGCTCATATCTTAGAACAAATTGACACAAATCTAAGAATTCCTGCTGATATGCGCATTAGTCTGCATCAAGAAAACCAAGAATCGTCTAAATCACCAGTGAAAGACTTATTTACTGAAAGTCGTGGAGTAACCACTGTTCTATTCTGGGCAAGTGTCTTTATGGCATTGGTATTGGTATACGCGCTTGGTAACTGGTTACCTAAACTGATGATGGAAGCTGGCTACAACCTCTCAACCAGTTTAGTGTTCCTATTTGCGCTCAATATTGGTGGTATGCTGGGTGCAATTTTTGGTGGTTTTTTTGCTGATAAATTCAGTTTACCTAAAGTTCTTTGCACCTTGTTTGTGAGCGGCGCAATTTCCCTATTCTTGTTAAGCTATAACTTACCAACCATGGTGCTTTACTTCTGTGTAGCAGTCGCAGGTGCAGCATCGATTGGCGGACAAATTTTATTGTTGGCTTATATGTCACAATATTATTCATCTAACATACGTGCGACAGGTCTAGGTATGGCACTTGGCGTAGGTCGTTTAGGCGCAATTTTGGGTCCAATCTTATGTGGATGGTTACTTAGCCTTAATTTGCCAGTGCAATATAATTTCATTGCCTTATCTATCCCTTGTATGATTGCAGTGATCAGTGTGACTGCGATCCATCTGCGCAATAAAAAAATTGCAGGCGCAGCAAACGGCGTTAAAAACGTGGCTTATGAGTAGATGATTCATCAACAACATGTAAGTCATTAAAAATAAAAGAGAGAGTTAACTCTCTCTTTTTTTGTTACAGTGGTTATTCGATATAGCGACTGTCTCTAAATATTTACAAGGAATGTAAAGTTGATCGATTTAAGTCTGATTAAAGTTTTTATTATTATTTATCAAACTCAAAATATCAGTCACGCCGCAGAGCGCTTGAATCTCAGCCAACCTTCTGTCACCTATAATTTAAATCGACTGCGGAAAATGCTGAATGATCAGCTTTTTGTACGTGACAAGTTTGGTGTTAAACCCACAAAGCTTGCACAAAGTCTTTATCCAAGTTTCTACGAAGCGATTGTTAAAATTGATATGGCGATTGATTCTGCCAAGCATTTCGACCCGCTAACCTCTTCAAAAGTATTTCGTTTAGGCATTTCTGATTTAGGAGAAATTTGTTTACTTCCCTCGCTGATTGAATATTTAGAACAACATGCTCCCAATATCAAACTTGAAATTGAGGAAATTCACTCTGAAAAAGTAGAGGAATGGCTGGTTGAAGGCTTTTTGGATGTGGCCGTTTTTAATAGCAGTCACACCATTATGCCCAAAATTGAATCTCGAAATTTGTTTGAGGAACGTTATGTCTGTATCGCTAAAAAAGAGCATCCGCGCATACAGCAGAAGCTCAGCATGGAAGCGTATTTATCGGAAAAACATGTTGCGATCAAATCGAGTACTGGTCATATTGAAATTGATCAGCGTTTAAAAGAACTCGGTCATTCTCGTCAGATCATGCTTGAAGTCCCACATTTCAGTGTTTTGCAGAACGTGGTGAAACACTCAGAACTTCTGGTTACTTTGCCTTCGAGAGCCGCGAAGGTTTATCAGCAGCATACGGATATCCAAATTTTTGAACTCCCTTTTGAGGTTCGTCCATTCAATGTCAGTGTTAACTGGTATAACCATAAGGATGACTTAGACGCACGTAAGTGGTTTTGTAAGATTCTAAAAAATATTTTCAGCACGCTCTAAGTTCCCACTCAGACATAAAAAAGGCTCGTCTATACGAGCCTTTTTTTAATAATTTAAATCCATGATGGACACTACTTATCCAAAATAGATTCAAATGCTTTTAGACGTTTACGGATAGAAAGTAGTTCAATAATCGTTTTCCACGAACTCACCAAGTATTGGAATGACTCACGAACACGATTGAATACACCCATAATTTGTTGGATCAATCCCAGTGTCAACAGGCCTGCTGCAATCGCGGGGAACAACACAAATAACATATAGAGATTGTCCAGTTGTCCATACCAACGTGCAAACAAGTTGAAATAGGCATAATGGAAATACAATTTAAAATAGTTAGCACGAATATTCTTAAAAAGTTGTTTTAAGGTTGCAGGTTGCGCACGATTTTCATGGTCTTCGCCGTATACCAACTCTTTACGATATGCCGCTTCCACTTTTTGATTATTAAATTCTAATCCTGGCAGTTTCATACCCACCACCATCAATAAGACAGTACCAAATACCGCCCATCCAATCGCAGCCCATACTAAAGAATATTGCAACTCACCAATAAACGGTAAAACAGGCACTTTCGCAGACAAAGCAAATAATAAAGGAAGAAAGGCAATTAACATCAGTACTGCACGGACTAACTCAACCCCTAAATCCTCAACGATCGTTGCAAAACGCATGGTGTCTTCCTGTACACGTTGCGAAGCACCTTCGATATGACGCAATTTCTCCCAATGCTGAACATAGTATTCGTTCATTGCTGTACGCCATCTAAAAATATAGTGACTGGTAAAGAAAGCGCTGATGACGCCTGATGTCACTGAAATACTGGCCAAGCTGATAAAGGTCCATGATTCCGCATAGAGTTTATCCACCTCACCACCACCAGAATTTAAAATCTGTTGAATAGAATCCCAAAATGGTACATACCATGCATTCACAGCAACGCTGACTTGTACTGTTAACCAAATATTAAAAAGGATAAATGCAGATCCCCATACTGACCAACGCTGCCACGGATTGTCTGATTTTATTTTCCAAAACAGTGCAAATAAGGCGGTCGCCACCAAGAACCATAGATAGAACCACAAAAATTGCGGTGACCAAAAACGACTGATATTAATCGCAAGTTCAGCCTCTGCATAACCTTGAGGAAAACCTAAATATTCGCCCCATTGTTTTCCATCCGCAAAAAACCATAAAGCGAGATTAATAAAAAACCATAAGATGACAGAGAGAAAAAACCACTTTGGGTTCGGAAAAAATGACTTAAACATTCAGCGCTTATATCCCTAATTTTGTTTGAATGAATTTTCTGAATAGTAATCCTAATTCTGCTGAGTCGGTGCGTTTTTTAGAAATTTTTTGTTATATCTATTGCACGCTCAGGATTGTTGTAACATAAAAAAGCCCCGCAATGCAGGGCTTTTCATCGACTTTAATTAATCACGAGTTTTTACATCGTACAATTCAATTTCAAAGATTAGATTAGAATTGGCTGGGATAATATTCCCCATTTTACGCTCACCATAAGCCAAATGTGCAGGCACAATTAGTTTACGCTTACCCCCAACTTTCATTCCAATAATACCTTGATCCCAACCTTTAATGACACGACCTGTACCAATCACAGTCTCAAAGTAATTACCACGGTCTAATGATGAATCAAACTTCGTACCATCTTCCAACCAACCAGTATAATGAGTGGTAATTAAAGCACCTTTTACAGCCTCTTTACCTTCACCTACCACCAAGTCAATAATTTCTAATTCAGCCGTCATGTGCTTACTCCAAATTTAATCTTTAAAATCTTAGTGGCTTACTGTAATTGAGTCCACTCAATCTCAGCTTGACCTTGATCTGAAATCAATGTCCACTCGCCATCCATCACATTCAATTGCAGTTGCATTGTACGTTCGCACAATGCTTGGATTTGTGCCGTTGTTTTTTCACTGAGTTGCCAGATTTGCACATTTTTCAATGTTTTCAATTTACTGTTGCGCTTATACCATTCATCCACTGATGATCCATAAGTGACCACCGCAACTTCCTTACAACGCGCACTCGCTTTTTTTACTTTATCTTCGTCTGGACTACCCACTTCAATCCATTTTTCTAACTGACCTGTTAAATCTTTCTGCCAAAGTGCTGGCTCATCAGTTTCAAATAAATCTTTAGTAAATTCTAAATGCTCATCTGCAAAACGAGCATATGCCAATACTCGAACCATCAAACGTTCAATCGTTTCCGACGGATGTAGAGCCATCGTTAACTGATAGTCGCCATATTGATGAACATCCATATTGGCTATGTTTAAATCTGCTTTATAAATCGTCGCTTTTAACGCCATAAGGGGTATCCTCAAATTTGGTGCTAAGCATACCCGATTCAGCGTGCATTGAGAAAATGCTTTTCAATCCGTCTGTATTCTGAGTTGAATGATCTAACGATTTTATTGATCATCGATTCGCGCCTTAAGAATTGATTGCTCTAAATGCTCCCAATCTTGATTCTGCTGGGTTATCACTTCAATCCGATTATCAATATTCTCTTCGCCTGATTTGTAATTGAATTGATCAGGATTAAAATTGAATGTCATCCAACCTTGGTTGGTATTGAAGATGCCTTTAATACGTACCCAGTGTTTTAGCTCACAAAGGATGTCTAATAATTCATAAAAATCAAACTGCCAACGTTTTGGAAGCTTCCATCCTGCCACAATATACCCTTGAGCCTGTTCGACGTAATGATATGGAAGTTGCTTTACAGCAGGCATTTCCACATCAGCTTTGAACTGTCGCTGAACCTTGAATAAGGGTTGCATTGAACGCTGAATTCCCACATAAGGATAATCAATTTGTTCTAAGCGAATATTGCCTTGATCAGCTTCAAGCCAATGTGGAATATAAGCTAAATATTGTTGTTTTAAATCAGCCAATTCTTTTCGATCCATGTCATTCATGTCCGAAGCATGAGACACAACCACAACTTGAGCCGCTTTTAACTGATCTTGATATAAACTCTGCCTCATCCAATCAGAGTCATGTAAACGAGATCCATCAATCACGGTCACTACAGAACGCATCGCAACTAGATGTTGCCAATGTGGTTCAGTCAGTTGTTCAACCAACTGTGCAGGATGACCCAACCCTGTCGGCTCTATAAATAGCCGATCTGGGTGAGATTCTTGTAATAACCGAGACAATGCAATTTGCATTGGCAATTGACTTGTACAACACAGACATCCACCCAATAGCTCTTTGATTTCATAGCCATCATTATTTGGCAATAACTGTTGATCAACGCCAATTTGACCAAACTCATTCATCAATACAGCCCATCGCTCATTTTTAGGTTTAAATTTGAGAAGTTGTTGTAAAAGCGTGGTTTTCCCTGCACCTAAAAAACCTGTAATGATATGTGTAGGCACTGACTGAGTTGCAAGTACTTTCAAAATGGATCTCTGAATTTGAAGAGGTGTACGGATTCTTGTCGGAATTTATCTAAAAAACAAGTCTAGGATAATTTTCCTCATAATTTATATGAATGCATGAATTCAAAAGACTAAATGATTGGAATTAAATAGGATAAGTGAACTGTTGAATCAAAATTGAAAATATGTAAATCTATTTCACAGATCATTACTCTGAATTTAATTCAAAACTTCAATTTTGATTTTCTAATCGAACCTTTTCAAATGTAAAACTAAGTAAAAAAATTGCTGTTTTTTTCTTCACCATGACATATTTTTTGACAACTTTATGCGGCATATTGACTCTCATTGAGACAAAAAAACTACATTACACCTTGGTTTGTTAGTCGTGCGTTAACTATCGTGTTTCACTTTGTTGCATTGATTGCCCAATTGAGCTTCTGGACTTAGGATGAATTTCGTTGACTCGCTAACCGTATTAGATGCGATTCAGCTTTTAACATTTTACGCGATGATCTAGATTTAATTTCATATTCGCTTCTCTCCTCGGAAAGCTTATGAGATTAAATTCTAATTTATTTTATTGAATAAGGATGCCACTCATGAATTTAGTTAAAACTTTATTAGCAACTACACTTGCCTTCACAGCTTTCTCAACATTTGCTGCAACAGAAGCAAAAGATGAAAAAAAACAGGAAGTGTTGATTTCTTCTCAAGAACAACCAGTGAATGCTGAAACTACTGCTGCTGGTCAACCAACAGCTGCTCAACCGGGTACAGAGGTTGCAGCTGAAGAAGGTACTGAAGCTCCTGTAGCTCAACCTGCTCAGTAATTAATCAAAAATAAGTTGACTGAATTTTAGACCAAGTCTTCCCCCGATGGCTTGATCTGATTAAAAGTAGAGCTTTGCTACAGCTCTACTTTTTTATGCCTGTTTTTTTTGAATAATTCTCTATAAATTACGATAAACACATATACATAATTATTATAAAACGATATAAATGAAAAATAAATCACATATTTTAACCAAAAAGCCAATTTAATTCTAAGCACGTGACATGAAAATGAAGAAATTTCTTGGGATAGCTATACTCAGCCTATGGCTGGTTGCATGTTCCAAACCTTTACCAGAGGATAAACTGGATTATGTAGGACATTGGATTAGCGCGGACAGTCGTGTTCAATTGAATATTACTGCTAATGGTCGTATAGAATATAGTAACAATCAGCTCAGTAAAAAAACCGCCGTTTCAGCTCCAATTAAACAGTTTTCAGATACTGGATTTGAAACAGGTTTAGGTCCTATCAACACGAAATTTATTGTCACTCGTCACCCCTACAAGGATGCACAAGGGAATTGGTACATGATTGTCGATGGACATACCCTCGCCAAGCTACAAAATCCATAAAAAAAGACTTCACATGGTGAAGTCTTTTTTCTTAAACCGATTTCTTATATATGCTGCAAGAAGGATGATGATTTTCATTCAAACGAGCAATTTTACGATGCTCAGCAGCTTCAAAACGACAGCGTTTCCAGTCATTATCTAGGTTTAGCGGTGGAATTTGTTTTGGTTTCCCATTCTCATCCACAGCGACCATTGTGAAATAACAACTATTGGTATGTCGTACCGTACGTTTTTGAATATTTTGTGCTTCAACGCGGATCCCAATTTCCATTGAGGTACGCCCCACATGATTCACACTGGCTAAAAAAGTCACCAACTCACCCACGTGGATTGGTTCTTTAAAGTTCACTTTATCAACAGATAAAGTTACCACATAAGAACCTGAATATCGACTTGCACACGCATAAGCAACTTGGTCAAGCAGCTTTAAAATTGTTCCACCATGTACATTACCTGAGAAATTCGCCATATCCGGCGTCATTAATACAGACATCGTTAATTCAGACTGATCATCTGCAAGCGGTAACGCTTGGTTAAATTCGGACATAAATATTAGAACTCAATCATGACAGGAGATTTAATACACTATTATAACTTTTTTCTTGATTATAAAATGTTTAAATCAGAAACAAACTCCAATAATTTCAAGGCTTGATAGCTTAAAAGTATCAGAGGAAATCATTCACTCTCAGAAGCTATGATAAATTTGCTTAAAATTTATTCATCTTTGACTAAACGAAGCATCTCAGCAGAAATATTATCGTATTTTAACTTTAACGATGCTTGATTCTTGACTTGGATTTCATAGGTTTCATCATAGTTAATTCGTATTATTTCGAATGTAATATCTGAATTTGACGCTAAATAAACAATTTGACCAACTTGAAAAACTGACACACTACACCTTAATTTATATTTCATCTTTTTAAGGGTTAGATAAAGTACTAACCCTCATTTTTATGACCCCAATATAACAATCATTCAATTTATAACAATGATTTTACTTATTTTTTATATATATTTTATGAGACAATTAAGATCTGATTCAATTTAGCAATTTAAACAAACAGCTCTTTTACTATCATCATGGGCAGGATACTGATGAGCATCATATTGTCCTATCGTCCGATGACGTATCTGATCTAATAAACTAACTTTGTTCAATGCTGCAGTCATACCTGCTTGAATCGTATTTTCACGACCCTTAACATCAAAGATATGTGCTTTTTCTCTTAGATCTGGCTGTATCACAATATCTGCATTTTTTAGCTCGTTATACGCGATCTTATTTTGCATAATATTTATATTTTGATTAAACATCCCCCACACATTCGAGGTTTCCGTGTGCTCTGGCTGGGCCAAAATATCAACAGCAATGACAATATCTGCCCCTAATTCTCTCGCCACATTGACTGGTACAGGGCTCACTAAACCGCCATCAACATAATCCTTATCAGCAATTTTAGCTGGAATAAACATGCTTGGAATAGAGATAGAAGCTCTCACTGCTTGCCCAGTATTACCATAGTTAAATACTGTTAAATTTCCATTTTTTAACTCTGTTGCCACCACATACATTGGAATAGGAAGCTGTTCTAAGGGCATAAAGTCCACTTGTTTATTGACATAGTTCTCAACCTTAGCGCCATCAAAAAAGCCTTGAATACCAATGTTAAAATCACGTACATCATTGACTTGCATATTTAATGCAACTTCACGTAGCGATTTTGCTGATTTTCCACTGGCATATATTGACCCGACTATACTTCCTGCGCTGGTACCAACAATAAAATCAGGCTTGATTCCACGTTGTTCTAAAACTTCAATGACGCCAATATGCGCATAGCCTCGCGCTCCCCCACTCCCAAGCACCAATGCAATACTTGGGGCATCAGTTTTCTTATGCTTATTTTTAATGATATGAGATGAAGCATCCACCAAAGGTGTAGACACAGATTTTGAAAGCTGAGCTTTGGCTACAACCTGTTGACAGGCTTGTAAGCCAATCAAAGGTAAGAGGGAAATCAGGAGTACAAACTTCTTCATTGCATCAGAAATTAAAAAATCAAAAATGAATGAAAGCATATCATTGACAGGTCGTCTGTATGAATTTTTTATGACAAAAAGCCCCATATGCGGGGCTTTTTGTACATGACATTTTATTAAGAAGATTTTATGTTAAGCAAAGAATTTTAAAATCATCTGAATTACAGTTGCATTAATTAAGTCAACAAAAAATGCGCCACATAAAGGTACAATGAGGAATGCTTTATGTGAAGGACCATACATATTTGTAATCGCCTGCATGTTTGCAACAGCTGTTGGTGTTGCTCCCATACCGAAACCACAGTGACCTGCTGCAAGAACTGCTGCATCGTAGTTTTTACCCATCACACGGAAAGTGACAAATGCTGCGTACAATGCCATAGTTAAGGTTTGAGCTGTTAAGATCACAACCAATGGGCCTGCAAGATCAGCCAATTGCCACAACTTAAGTGAAAGAAGTGCCATTGCTAGGTATAACGATAAAGAGGCATTACCAAATACATCAATTGCACGATCGAAGATTTCAACTTTCATCAGACCTTCGAGGATGTTACGCAGAATAACACCACCACCTAATGCCCAAACGAAAGTTGGAAGCTCAAACCAAGTGCCTTTACTATAACCTGTCATAAATTCAGCAAATGCCAAACACGCAGCAAATAAACCTAATGTGGTAATCGCATTATCCGCAGTGATTAAACGAACTTGATTACGGTTTTCAAAAGGCACAAACTCGCCTTGATCATTCGGATTTGCAATTGCATTCGCATCACGTGTGTCTTTTTCAACCGAATTCGTCACTGGTGATGAAAGCTGGTGCTTATTAATCAATAATTTCGCTAATGGACCACCAATCAAACCACCAATAATCAAACCAAATGTCGCACTTGCCATACCCAGTGCTAAAGCACCTTGAATACCATGCTCGACTTCTAAAATCTCACCCCATGCACCAGCAGTACCATGACCACCCGTTAAGGTAATAGAACCTGCAATTAAACCAATAAGTGGATCAATACCAAGTAACGTTGCAAGGCTCATACCGACAAAGTTTTGTACGATAATAAATGATGCGACACAGATCAGGAAGATCACCAGTCCCATACCACCTTCTTTGAGTTTGGCGAAGTTTGCACTCAAACCAATCGATGCAAAAAACACCAACATGAAACTGGTTTGCAATTCACTACTCGTGGTAATGCTGTAACCCCACAAATTGTGAACAATTAACGAAACTATGGCAGCCACCAAACCACCAGCTACAGGCTCTGGGATATTATATTTTTTTAAGAAGTCGATTTTGTTGACAAGAAAACGGCCAAGCAATAAAACTATTACTGCAGCAATTAACGTGTAAAAAGCGTTAAAAGTAAATTCCATCATTAATTCTCAGCAAATACAGATGACTGTTAATTCATATTATGCTTGTTTTTTAATCAATAAGATTTATTTCGAATCTCACATCCAAAAATAAACATATCCTTATTCAATATTGATTATCTAAAAGAATAGATAAAATTTTTAATTGAGTAACAATATATTAATTCCTCGATTTCATTGGATTCAATCTTGTTAATAAAAAACATACACTTTTCAAAATAAATCAGTAGCACAAAACGCACTCTATTCTTAGACATGCGTTTTGCTAGATACAATTGATTTATGGCTCAAACAAACACTTAAATATGTTTTAGTGAACTTAAAATGATTAAGAAATTCCTGATGATCAGGACTGCTCACTGTTTAAGCCGAACATTATGCACTTTTTTTTATATTTCGCATTACTTTTGTTTATTCAATCAGCAAAATTCAGACATTCTTTAGTCTGAACTGATGAATGACAAGTGAATAAAAAAACCGAGACTATGCTCGGTTTTTTTATAGATCATGCTTAGAAGCTGTATTTCGCCATTAGGCCTACACGGTCATCATTATAGCTTTGACCTGCGAAAGTCTCACGCTTACCATTGATATATTCAACACCTAAATCAACAGGTTTCACAGGTGTATAGATAAAGTTAATCCATGCTTGTTGAACAGTTTCATTTGCACTTGGGTTCGCTTTAGCATATCCCGTGCTGTCATCAGCATAGTGTGCGCCATAAGCCAGTGTTGAGCGTAACTGAGGTGAAAACTTATATGTAGCACCAAGTTGCGTTGCAATAAACTCATTTTGTTCAATATTGTTATTTGCATCGACAACATAAGCACTATTTGAGCCATATAAATAGTTACTGTTCCCTTTTACATAAGACACGTCAGCAGATACTTTGAGTGGTTCGCTAATTTGGTAATTTGTACCGATCGCTACACCAAAACCAGTCTTATCATCACCAGCGGTATCAGATTTATAATTTTCGATTAAGGCACGAGCTGAAGCATTACCTTTACCCTCTGCATAAGCTTGCGTAACTTTTGCAGTTAAAGTTGGAAGACGATATTTAATACCATCTCCATTAGAATTACCCTCTTCAGCTGAAATAAATAATTGAGTTGTAGGCGCTAATTTATGTGCCCAACGCACTTGCGGTAAACGGTTTGTTCCGCCACCAATGTTGGTACCAAAATCGATCATTTCTGGGGCATGATTTGACAAGAAGTTTGAAGTAGTTTGACCGAATAACCAATTATTCAGTGTTAAGTATGCATGACGAATACGTAGTGCTTCATTTGAGCCTGCAAAGTCCACTTCTACTTTACCACCAACATCAGCCCCTTCTACTTTAGATTTAAAATCTAAACCAAGACGTGTTGTTTTAGCCGTTGCACGTAATTTATCTTCAACTAACGGATTATTACTCGTTCCAACGCTGTTTACAGCATTAAAGTCATTATCAGCACCTTCAATGATATAGTTTGCATCCCCACGTACAAAACCATATAGATTAACTTCAGCACCTGCTTTAGTTTTCAAGTTTGTAGGCGCTGCTGCTACTGGTTGAGCTTTAACTTCAGCCAATTGTACTTGCTGCTGTTGTTGTACTTGATGTTGCTGTTGAATTAAAGCTTTTAACGCTTCAACCTCTTGGCGTAATTTTTGAATTTCATCTTTTTCAGTCGCTGCTTGTGCAGTAGAAACTGCAAAAGTTGCAACTGCGATTGCTAAACTTTTCTTTAAAAATGTTTGATGTTTTGATTGACTCATTAAAAATCTCCAATTATTTCATCTTGCATCCGTGCATATATGCTTGGTCAACCTGCTGAATCCCAATCACAACGTTTGATTAATTTAAAATAATCAACGATGCACTAAACTGCTTTTTTTTAAATTTGATGAATTGATTAAAATAAATACGTAACATAATGTGTATTCGTTGTAACTTAATCTAGCAACTTATGTTTCATAATTAAATGTTTTTTATTGTCAAAACCAATTTTCTCAATCACAATTTCTGATGATGAATTGAAAAAAGTTTATATCTGTATAATTTATAAAATCTTTATTTAAAAGCATATTCAAAATTATACCTTAGTCGTAGAGACATCATGGATCATCCAAAATTATTCAAATAGGAGTTGCAATGTCCACAGAACATACTCAAGCCGTTGATGAAGTGATCACTGGCCGCCAATCTATACGTGCCTTTTTAGATCACCCCGTAGACACAAAACTTATCCAAGAAATCTTAGAAGTCGCATCAAGAGCACCTTCTGGCACAAATACTCAACCCTGGAAAGTCTATGTGGTGACAGGCGCACGTCGTCAACGTTTAATTGATCAAGTTTGTCATGCACAAATGCAACTTTATCAAAACCCTGAACTTGCTCAACAATACAACGAGACTTTTGCTTATTATCCAGAAACATGGATTTCCCCGTATATCGATCGTCGTCGTGAAAATGGTTGGGGACTTTATGGGTTGCTGGGCATTCAAAAAGGTGAAAAGGATAAGATGGCTGCACAACATCTTAGAAACTATCAATTATTTGATGCACCTGTTGGCATTTTCTTTACCGTGGATAAAGCCATGGGCATTGGCTCTAAAATGGATATTTCCATGATGATTCAAAATGTTATGCTAGCAGCAAAAGCACGTGGTTTAGATACATGCCCTCAAGCGGCATGGAATCATTTTCATCAAATCGTCACTGATGTTCTGGATGCTCCTGCCAACGAAGAACTCGTTTGTGGGATGGCTTTAGGCTATGCCGACCCTGATGCGCTTGTGAATACTTTCAGAACACCTCGAGTTCCAGTTGAAGAGTTTGCTGTTTTCTTGGAAGACTGATTTTTTAAGGATCAAAACGCTCATTCAGTTAGGGTGGTTTTATAAAGACAAACAGTTAATTTCAAGCATATAATCCCTATTTAAATTAGATGAATATTCAACCTATATTCATCTCCCCCTATCCTCTATTCATAAAGGATTCTGGTTTGAACAAATGGCTGATTCAGCTTAAAAAAGCGACCTATAATACTTCATTTATGTATAACCTGCGGATGATCGTCGCTTTCGCAGGTACCGCGTTTATTCCCTATCTGTTAGATCAGCAATTGATGACAATTCCATTAACATTAGGGGTTGTTGCTGCTGGGCTGAGCGACATCGATGATCGCTTCTCAGTACGTATCATGAATCTGATTTATACCTATATTGGTTTCTTTATTGCGGCAGCTTCTGTTCAACTGTTATTCCCATATCCTGTGCTTTTTGCTTCAGGCCTGATCATCTCTTGTATTGGTCTCATTTTACTAGGCTCATTAGGCAGACGTTATGCCACCATCTCATATGGTTGCTTAGTGATTTCTGTCTATGCCATGCTAGGTGTTGATATTTTTGACGAATGGTACATGCAACCCAGTCTTTTGGTGATTGGTGCCATTTGGTATGGGATCTTGTCTACGCTTAGTTTCTTGCTTTTTCCAGCTCGACAAGTTCAAGATCAACTCTCGAAAAGCTATTCTTCACTCGGTGATTTCCTTTTTGCTAAATCCAATCTCTTTGATGTGGATATGACAGGCTATAGCTACCAAAAAAGTATGATCAGTTTGTCGCTGGAAAATGGGAAATTAGTAGGTATCTTCAATGATATGAAAACCACACTCCTTACCCGACTAAAAGGAGACCGTGGTCAAAGTGATACCCGTCGCAGCTTACAATATTATTTTATTGCACAGGATATTCACGAGCGCGCTGACTCTGCGCATATTGATTATCAACAATTAACCAAAGCCTTTGAACATAGTGATATTTTATTTCGCTTCCAACGCATTTTGACACTGCAAGCAAAAGCATGTAAAGATTTAAGTGAAAGCATCTTAAATCGCACAACTTACCAGCATAATCCTCGTTTTGAACATGCATTTAGTAATCTCAGAAAGTCATTAGAAAAAATCCGTGATGAACAAAAACATGATCTTATCTGGGTTAATGCTCTTTTTGCCTTACTCCAGAACTTAAAAGCCATCGATGCTCAATTACGAAATCTTGAAACTGAACGGCATATTAAATTTGACCGCACTAAACATTTAGAAAACCAACTTAAAGATGACGATCTGAAAGGTTGGGAAGATATCGTTTCTCGTATCAAACAAAATTTAACCCCTGAATCCGTTCTCTTTCGACATGCAATTCGTGTTTCCATCGTACTTTTCATCGGATATGTATTTGTTCAAGTCACCAATATCGAATACGGTTATTGGGTACTGTTAACAGCCCTATTTGTTAGTCAACCAAACTTCAACGCCACAAAACGTCGACTCAGACTCAGGATCATGGGAACACTCGGTGGCATTACTCTTGGTTTTGCAATTCTGTATTTCGTTCCTTCTGTTGAAGGTCAACTCTTATTATTAATTGTGAGTGGTGTCCTATTTTTTGAATTACGCAGTAAGCAATATGCGCAAGCCACTGCCTTTATTACGATCTTAGCCTTAATTAATTTCAATTTGGACGGTTTAGGTTTCCAAGCAGCATTTCCTAGAATGTTAGATACTTTAATTGGCTGTGCATTGGCATGGTTTGGGGTAAGCTTTATTTTTCCAGATTGGAAATTCAGACGACTCCCCCATTCAATCAGACGTTCACTCGAAGCTCAATGCCAGTATCTTACTGAAGTCGTACAACAGTACCATCATGGACGTAATAATAGTTTGAACTACCGCGTAGTCCGCCGCACTGCACATAATCGTGATGCGGATGTCGCATCACTCATATCGACATTAGCAACAGAACCTGATTTTGATCCAACGCAAAAATCTCTAGCATTTGAGTTCCTCTGTCTCAATCATACATTTATCAGCTATATTGCTGCGCTAGGTGCACACCGTGAAAAAATTCAAGATCAGTCAACATTAGAACTACTTCAACAAGCGTTAAATGATATCCAAGGTGCTTTTTTACGAGATGAATTCCCTGAGCTAAATCTGACAAATTTGGAGTCCGCGATTCGTGAACGTTTGAATAAAGATGATCAGGATTCACATAAATCATTGATTGTTTTACAGCAACTTTCTTTAATGCTTGGTGTATTAAGACGATTGAGCACCTTAAAACAAAGTTTAAGTCATGAACATGATACTCAATCCAGCGCATTGGCATCACTGTAAATGTTGAATTTTCAAGGCAGTAAATTAGTACAATATACTCCCTGATTGTATTAATTTAATGCTAAACTCTGCTCAGATATACACATTTTGTTAACGAAACTATGACTGCAAAAAACTTATACGCCTACACTTTACAACCCGTTCCTTACGAGGTTACTGAAGCTGAACAACGCCATGCGCAACTCGCAATCTGGCGCAGCACAAATAAAATTGGAACTAAAGCTTGGGCTATTATGGGTGCAATTACTGCGCTTGCAATTTTGGGTCTAATTTTTATTAAAAATTACTCTACTGTATTTTGCTGGGTGGCTTTAGTCTGTGTGCTGACATACTTTTTAGTGCGAAAGTTTGGACTAGAATGGTACGCTAAACGTAAAATGAATGAGTTTCCAGTACAAGAAATTACTGGAATTAAATTAGGTGTTCAGCCTCATGGTATCGTGATGCGTCAAAAAATGGGACTACAAGAAGGTGTAGGTTCAATTGGTTGGAAAGATATCTATGAGTGGTATAACACGCCAGATTTCATTCTGGTGAACTTTAAAGTTAAAGGTCAGCAAGGCGCTTATATCTTGCCAAAACGAATGAACAGCAAAAACTTCTCTTTCGAGACCATCCGTAAACATCTTAAAGAAAGCGTAGGTGAGCCAAAATCACTGTAAATACGGCTTTATATTAAAACCTCCGGCTTTGGAGGTTTTTTTATCACAATTTTTTATATGAGAATGAGAATAAATATTATCTTCAAATACATTCCACTTTTTTTGAGTTAGGTTATAATCGCACCATTCAAAAATTCCAATTCACTCAGACCCTTATGTTCAAGAAAATATTTTTCCAGTTACACTGGTTTTTCGGAATAACAGCAGGCCTTATTTTGGCACTTATGGGTGTCACTGGGGCAATATATTCTTATGAGCAGCAAATTATCAAGCTGATCAATCAGGAAAGTTATACAGTTGTTGCTGAACAACGCCCAAAATTAACACCAGCTGAAATTTATCAACATTTCCAGCAGGAGCATCCTGACCTTAAAATCAATAGCATTACGATTGCTGCTCAACCTACTGACTCATCAAGTATCAATGTTGCGAAGGAAGGCGAACGTCGTGGTTTGACCATGATGATCAATCCCTACAGTGCTGAATTACTACCTGAAATTAAAGGTCGAAAATTCTTCGCATTCGTACAACAACTACATCGTAACTTGACAGTCGGACCAGTTGGAAAACAAATTACCGGTGCATGTACACTGATTCTTATTTTCTTTGTCCTCAGTGGCTTATATCTACGTTGGCCGAAAAAACACAGTTTCAAACAATGGTTTTCAGTTAAACCCAAATTAAAAGGTCGAAACTTTATTTGGGATTTACACGCAGTCGTTGGAACATGGGTGGCTATTTTCTATCTCATGTTGGCTTGTACAGGTTTATATTGGTCATATGACTGGTGGCGCAACGGCATGTTTAAAGTGCTTGGTGTTGAGCGCCCGCAACCCCAAATGCAAGCGGGTGGCCCTGGGTCAAACACTGGACCAAACGCCCAACGTGAAGGACGTGAAGGACGTGAAGGACGTGAAGGACGTGAAGGACGTGAAGAGCGTAAATCACTCCAAACAGAACAGATTCAATTTGCGCTCAACCAATCTTGGTCTACATTTGATCAACAGTTTAAAAATCAATTTTCTTCCGTAACCTTCACCATTCCTAAACGTGCAAACGGTGAATTAGAACTGAGTTTCGTTGATCCTGTTCCGCAACATGAACGTGCTCGTAACAAAGCGACTGTCGACTTAAATACGAATCAATTGAAAGATGTTGAATTGTACGAAGACAAAAAACTCAATGAAAAAATCATGAGCAGCATGTTACCTGTACACCGTGGCAGCTTCTTTGGTCCTATTTACCAGTTCTTCGCGATGTTAGCTGCACTCGCTATGCCGTTATTCTTTGTGACTGGTTGGATGCTCTACCTCAAACGCCGCAAGCAAAAACAATTGACCCGTGAAGCGAAGCAAAATTTAGCAATGGTTGATGTTGATCCAAATGCCAAACCTTGGCTCATCGCTTATGCAAGTCAAACTGGTGTATCCGAGCAATTGGCTTGGCGTACAGCTTCAATTCTGCAAGCAGCACGCCAACCCGTCACTGTTAAATCAGTGCAAAGCCTGACCACTGATGAGCTACAAACAGCATCTCAAATTCTAGTGGTCGCGAGTACTTACGGTACAGGTGAAGCTCCAGACTTAGCTGCAAGCTTTGAAAAGAAATTGATGTCTCATCCACTGAATCTAAGTCATGCTCAATTCGCAGTTATGGCACTTGGTTCACGTGAATATCCTGACACTTATTGTAGTTTTGGTCATCGTATTTATGACTGGTTCAGTGCATCTGGTGCAACTCCGCTCTTTAATGTGATTGAAGTGGACAATGCCAATAACCAAGATATTCAAAATTGGACAGATGCACTCGCACAAGCTGCTCAATTGGAATTAGCAACACTATCTATTGATAAAGTCTTTGATCAATGGAAACTTCAAAAACGTACACTGCTCAATCCAAACAGTTTGGGTCAACCTGCTTATAATTTAGAGCTTGAGTCTGATCACGACGCGATCTGGCAAGCTGGAGATATTGCAGAAATTCAACCAGGCAATAGCATTGAACATATTCAAGCATTTTTACAACAACACAACTTAGATGAGGCTTTAGTTCTCGCAACTACAGGTCAAACCTTAGTTGAAAGCCTGTGGAATAAAAATTTAAATAGCGAGATTCAGCCATTTAATACAGCTGAAGAACTCGTTGAGCAGCTTGAAAACTTACCTACTCGTGAATATTCGATTGCTAGTATTCCAACTCAAGGCATGATGCGATTGGTGGTACGTCAACAACGTGATGAACAACAGCAACTCGGCTTAGGCTCAGGCTGGTTAACACATCATGTTGCGGTTGGTGCTCAGGTACAACTTCGTATTCGAACCAATGAATCATTCCATTTAATTGATGATAATCGACCGATTATCTGTATCGGTAACGGGACAGGAATCGCAGGGCTAATGAGCTTAATTTCAGCTCGCGTACGCTTAGACTACACTGACAACTGGCTCATCTTCGGTGAACGCCAACGCGAACATGATTTCTTTTATAAAGAAACAATCGAAGCTTGGCAAAATACAGCGATGTTAAAGCGTATTGATCTTGCGTTCTCTCGAGACCAACCAGAAAAAGTCTATGTACACCATATTCTGCGTCAAAATGCGGATGAAGTCGTTAAATGGATTCATCAAGGTGCTGTAATCTATGTGTGCGGCAGTATCAATGGTATGGCAAGCGATGTTGATCTAGCCTTAATTGAAATCTTAGGTGAAACTACTGTAGATGAATTAAGACAAGCTGGTCGCTACCGTAGAGACGTTTATTAACACGGTTATTATGATCAAACCCGAGCACGATTTTTATTTAATCTGCTCGGTTTTTTTATGCGCTATACTTTTTCGCATTTCCCACTAGTGATGATATCGAATGTATATAAGGATTTTAAAATTTTTCGCTTGGTTAATAGCATTGATACTATTAATCGATGGAATCATTTTAATCAGTCAAAATAAAATTCATTTAGGTACTGTACTTCCAGCATTTATTGGCATAATGATTATTGTATGTCTGTTTTTTAATAAGAAAATCCAACACTACCGTTTGAATCATTCTAACTTTAACTTGTTTTGGAAAATGGGATGGACAATTTTTTCCATCTGGTTAATCAGCTTGGCTATTTTTTTTAATTTTTTAGCTAAATCAAATCATTCCCCCATCATGAATACACCACCTGATGCGATTATTATTTTGGGTAGTGGTTTAATCAATAACCAACCCTCCCCAACGCTTCAGGCTCGATTAGACCAAGGTGCAACGATCGCCGCTCAATATTCCAGTAGTTCTATTATTGTAACTGGCGGTTTAGGTTTTGATCAGAAAATTACTGAAGCTGCAGTGATGAAAGCATATTTGATCGACAAGTATCGTATTCACCCACAGCGTATATTTGAAGAAAGTCAAAGCACCAGCACCGAACTCAATCTAAAAAACAGTGTTCCGCTGCTAAACAGAATAGGCTTAAACCAAGATAGTCATATTGTGGTTGTCACCAGTGATTTTCATACCCCACGTGCTGCAGCCATTGCCCGATTTCAAGGTTATACCCAAATCACATCAGTCAGTGCTGAAACTCCTTTAACCACACGATATAACGCATGGCTTAGAGAATATTTTGCTTATATTAGTGGCTGGATCTTAAAAGAATACTAAATTTTTTATTTATCATGTATTCGGATTTTTCGAGGAGAAGGAACCCCTTCTCTATTTAATTTTTCAGGTTGATCGATCGATAACTGGTATAGATAAGCTTTTAGGTCAATTAGAAATTGTCGCCCCGATACCAAAACATTTTGACCTTCTGGCATCAAGTTCAGTGACAAGTGAGTATTATGTTGTCGAATATAAGGAACAACTTGTTCAATAAATGGTATCAGTTGGATTTCCTCCACATGATATTTTTCCCACTTATCACGAACCAATAATTGTGCCATTCCTTTACTTTGCCAAACAGCAAGCGTGCGCTGACCAGATGGAGTGGAGCACAATGCCCAACCATCATTATATAAACTATAAACTTTAGCCTGAGCTACAATTGTTTCCATAAATTGTTGGTATTGTTCTTTTGGAGAGACAACTGTAGAGGCAATAGAGGTACTTGAAGGCTTACGCTGGTATGGATTTCTCATAATTCTATTATAAACATGAATTCATCATATTTTATATAAATTATAGAAACTTAAAAGACTTTTTATAGAAAGAATATGGTGGGCGCTGACGGGATCGAACCGCCGACATTCTGCTTGTAAGGCAGACGCTCTACCAACTGAGCTAAGCGCCCTTGAGGAATAAAAATAGCACCGCTATTTTTAAGATGCAAGAAAGAAATCTTGCTGATTTAAACCATTATATCTAGACAAGGGATCTAGAAAATGGCGCAGCGGACGGGACTCGAACCCGCGACCCTCGGCGTGACAGGCCGATATTCTAACCAACTGAACTACCGCTGCAACGGCAACTGCTTACGCAATTAGGGTCATATAAGCTTTTCAGCTTGAATATGGTGGGCGCTGACGGGATCGAACCGCCGACATTCTGCTTGTAAGGCAGACGCTCTACCAACTGAGCTAAGCGCCCTTATTAGGCTTTGATTTTTAGTATGGCGCAGCGGACGGGACTCGAACCCGCGACCCTCGGCGTGACAGGCCGATATTCTAACCAACTGAACTACCGCTGCATCACAAAAAATCTGGTGGGCGCTGACGGGATCGAACCGCCGACATTCTGCTTGTAAGGCAGACGCTCTACCAACTGAGCTAAGCGCCCTTAATAAGGTCATTACATAAAATGGCGCAGCGGACGGGACTCGAACCCGCGACCCTCGGCGTGACAGGCCGATATTCTAACCAACTGAACTACCGCTGCACTTATGTAATATCTCTATTAAAGTACAAACAATCTATTAAGTTTAAAGTGGCGCAGCGGACGGGACTCGAACCCGCGACCCTCGGCGTGACAGGCCGATATTCTAACCAACTGAACTACCGCTGCACTAAAACTTAACGTAAAGGCTTGGTGGGCGCTGACGGGATCGAACCGCCGACATTCTGCTTGTAAGGCAGACGCTCTACCAACTGAGCTAAGCGCCCTTTACGACTTCATCGTTTGTGTGGTGCATTATAGAGAATCCTCAGATACTGTCAAACGCTTTTCTACAGGTTTCTCAGTTTTTCAGTTTGAATGATTAAAAAATAGATCATTTCTCTTGAAAAATCGCTTTTTTGTCTATTATTTGCCTGATTAGAGATATGTTTTTATTTTTATTCAAAGTTTTTATCACAACACATTTTACGATTCTGATTTAAATTTGATCCAATTCGATCTCTTGTTCTGAAATATAGACTAAAGCGCCTTCGTCCAATATATCAAATAGCTCAATGACGTCTGCACTGTGCATTCGAATACATCCATGTGATTTAGGAATACCTAAAGGTTCTGACTCTGGCGTACCATGAATATAGATATATCGATTATAGGTATCACAACCCTCCCCTTGATTAAAACCAGGTTCTAAACCTGCTAACCAAAGAATTCGAGTTAGAATCCAGTCACGTTCTGGAAATTGCTCACCAAGTTCCACATCATAGATCTCCCCAGTCCAAATACGTGCTTTAAAAACAGCATTGATTGGGTGGTCATCGCCAATTTTTTGTTCAATGCGATGCCATCCTCTTGGTGTTTTACCTGAATTTTCCTGTTCACCTATACCGTTCAATCCAGTAGACACCAAATAGCTTTTTTTCATACGTGGTACATATAGAACTTGTTTCGCCATATCAATCAGGATATCCGCCTGACTTAGGGTATAACTTTCAAGATTTGGGTTCATACAAAACTCAGGGTTAAATTATTTTTAATCATTTATTTAAACAATATTTTTTGATTCAGGTCTTAACCACAACCAAATCGCGACAATTAGCATGGTGAGATTCGTAAAAATTTTTACTAAATCAGGAGCATTGGTATAAAGCATAAGAATACCGCTGATCAACATCATCATCGAGGCGAGCCATTTTGCTTTGCGTGGAACCGTGCCATGCTCACGCCAATTTCGCAGTGTTGGTCCATATTTAGGATGATTGAGTAGCCAATCATCAACCTGTGGCCAACCTTTTGAAGCAGCCCATGCGGCAAGAATTAAAAAGACTGTGGTTGGCAATCCTGGCAATAGCGCACCAATAAAACCTAGAGTCACAAAAATAATGACCAAGCTCCGCCAAAACACGATTTTCATACCGCAACTCATTCAGTTGAATCTCACTAGTATATATGCTTTTGTGGTAGTGTCTGATTGTAAATTTATTTTCAATTTTGAATTCTAGTTGGAGTAATGGTGCAATCTGATTTTTATGAGCCATGGCAGAACTTTCATCATACAATTGTACGTCAACTGGCTTTTGTCATCGCAAGTCCTAATATTATTCGTTTTGCGCCTAAAGAATTAACGATCGTTCATCCTTTTGAATTGCACCATGAACAATTTTGGCAAACTCAGTACGAAAAATATATCTCCAGACTGCATGATCTAGATCAAAACCCACAAGAGCTGATTGATTTTATTCAGCAACTTAAAAGTACGCGTCTAGGTTTGCGCTTTGAATATTTAATGTGGTTCTGGCTGCAAGATGATCAACGCGATCAAGCTGATTTTTCGCTGTTAGATCACAGTGTTCAAATCATTGACGGCCGCCATACTTTGGGTGAAATTGACTTTGTGATATTAAATCATCACACCCAAGAAATTGAACAATGGGAAGTTGCATTGAAATTTTATTTAGCAGAACAAGACTTTCAACTTCAACATTGGTACGGATTAAATCGAAGCGACACTCTATTTAGAAAGCTCAATCATTTTACGCAAAAGCAATTTCAATTTACTCAAGCCAATACTTATAAAATTGATCGAAAAATTGCGGTGATGAAAGGTCAACTCTACTTTCCGTATCATACCGAACTTCAAACCATACCCAACTGGGTCAGCCCACATCGTCGTATAGGCACATGGGGACATCAATTACGATCATCTTTTTATCGACTGGAAAGACAGGAATGGATTTGTCCGAATGCGAGTCAGACTTCAAATGAAGCACATTGGTGGAGCAATGGGCTTTATCACAATGTACAGACAAATCAGTTTTATATGTACCGTCAACCAGCATTAAAGCTTCCTTACGTGTAGTTCGTGTAATAAAAAAATGTATCGAATACAATTAATAACATTCTGATAATAAAACTCTCATATTCTTCTAAATGATTAATTTTTATTCTGATTAAGCATCAAAATAATTTACAATCATTGGAGATAATGATGAAAAAAGTATTAGCCGCTTCATTCGTAGTTGCATTTGTATTAACTGGTTGTAATACATTCAAAGGTTTTGGACAAGACGTTTCAAAAGCTGGGGAAACTGTAACAAATACTGCTGAAAAAACTTCAAACGAAATTCGTAACAACTAATTCGAAGTTGAAGCTAAAAGCCCTATTTTTTAATAGGGCTTTTTTTATTTAAATTTGATTCCCTTGAATGATTAATATTTTGCATCAAATTCAACATACTTTATGATAGTTCGACTTTGACCAATTCGATTTCTTTCCATGACCCAATCTGCAACACTCGATTTAAGCTTACAATTACTTCGCCAACCTTCAGTGACTCCAGTCGATCATAACTGTCAAAATATTATGGCTGATCGATTATCAAAGATTGGTTTTAACATTGAAAATATGCGTTTTGAAGATGTTGATAACTTATGGGCTCGTCGCGGGACTGAATCACCTGTGTTTTGTTTTGCGGGTCATACTGATGTTGTTCCTACAGGCAATCTAGAAGCGTGGAACTCCGATCCATTCGCCCCAGAAATTAGAGATGGAAAGTTATACGGGCGTGGCAGTGCAGATATGAAAACGGCGTTGGCAGCCATGGTAATTGCCTCTGAACGTTTCGTTGCTAAGCATCCAGACCACAAAGGTTCGATTGCTTTTCTGATCACTTCAGATGAAGAAGGTCCATCTATCAATGGAACAGTGAAAGTTGTAGAAACTTTAGAAGCACGCCAAGAAAAAATGACATGGTGTTTGGTCGGTGAACCGTCAAGTACGAATACTTTAGGTGACATTGTTAAAAATGGCCGTCGTGGGTCTCTCAATGCCAATTTAACCGTGAAAGGTAAGCAAGGGCATGTGGCCTATCCACATTTGGCAATTAACCCAATTCATACAGCCTCAAAAGCAATTGCTGAATTATGTGAGACAGAATGGGATCAAGGCAATGAGTATTTCCCTGCAACGTCTTTCCAAATCTCGAATATTTCTGCTGGAACGGGTGCAACCAATGTTGTGCCTGGCACGATGAACTTATTATTTAACTTCCGTTATTCTACAGAAGTTACTGCTGATGAATTAAAAGCACGTACACATGAAATTTTAGATCGCCACGGCGTTGAGTATGATATCGAGTGGACACTATCAGGTTTACCATTCCTTACCCCTGTTGGAGAGCTCGTCAATGCTGCCAAAAAAGCGATTTTGGATGTGACTGGCACGACAACAGAATTATCAACCAGTGGTGGTACATCAGATGGTCGCTTTATCGCACCAACTGGAGCTCAGGTACTCGAACTTGGAGTACTTAATGCCACGATCCACCAGATTAATGAGCATGTTGAAATCGCACATTTGGAACCTTTGGCTGAAATTTATGAAAAAATCTTAATTGAGCTATTGGCATAACATTAAAATTTAAGAGCAATGAAATATAAAAAAGGATGCGAATGCATCCTTTTTTAATTCGCTTAAAATACTTTAATCCTGTTTTAAAAGCTGATTGATCTGCTCAATCAACACTGCTTCTTGGAAAGGTTTACCCATATAAGCCGATACACCAAGTTCAAGAGCATGTTGTTTATGCTTATCCCCCACTCGTGAAGTGATCATAACCACAGGTAAGTTCTGCAAATGTGGTTGATTTCTCAGCCATTGCATTACTTCAAAACCATCCATTCTTGGCATTTCAACATCAATTAACATTAAGGCAGGTGTTGAATGCTGTAAATATTCAAGTGCTTCAATGCCATCTGTAGCTGTGACAATCTGGTAACCATAACGCTCAAGTAGTTTAGATGTCACTTTTCGAACTGTGACCGAATCATCAACCACTAAAATCGTAGGTGCCTCATTGTCATGTTTTAAATTTGAGAGCTTCGACTCTGGATGTACAGACCAATCCTGCTGAGTGAGATATTGAACCACACGATTTACATTTAAAATTGGGCAAATTTCTCCACTGCCCATAATGGTTACACCGCTGAGATAATCAATTTGATGGATAAGCCTCCCAGTCTGTTTCACAATAATTTGTGAATTAGTTCCTAAGACTTCATCAACGAATAAAGCCACAGGTTGAGACTGGTGCATATTCACCAAAATCACTGGAACTTTTTGGGTTTCTGAATATGGTGAGTTTCTTTTTATATTTTGATTTAACAACACGAAGTCAGCCAAATCGTTTAATTGATAACTTGTTTCATGTACCCTCAACAACTGACTCTGTTGTTTCGCATGATTTAAATCATGTCTATCGATCATTTCAACACGTTGTATTTGATGTAACGGTAAGGCAAAGAATTGATCTGCAACTTTTACCATCAACGCTTCAGTAATAATTGAAGATTTAGGAATTCTGATTTCAAAACAAGTTCCTTGTCCTCTTTCCGAAGTAACATGAACATGCCCACCCAGTGCCTGTATTTCACTTTTTACGACATCTAAACCGACACCACGTCCTGAAACCGTTGTTAATTTTGCAGCAGTGGTAAAGCCTGGTCTAAAAATCAATTGTAATAGTTCAGTTTCAGAATATTCCCGTTCAGTATTGAGCCAACCAAATTCAACAGCTTTTTGCTTAATCTCTTGTGAATCAATTCCTCGACCATCATCCTTGATCAAAATACTCAGCTCATTGTGATGATTCACCAGTGTCAGTTGCATGACTGCTTGTTCAGGTTTATTTAATTTCAACCGCTGTTCTGCTGACTCAATTCCGTGATCAATCGCATTACGCAGAATATGCTCAAGTGAGGTGATCAACTTTTCAAGAATACTACGATCTAATTCGATGTCTGCATGTTCAATCTGTAACTGAACAGATTTATTCAGATTCATCGAAAGTTGCTTGCATAAGCGTTCAAGACGCATTTGTATCGTCTTGAATGGCACGACACGAGTACGCATCAACGAGTGTTGGATGTTGTTTTGTATTCTTGCCTGCTGAATCAATATACTTTCTGCAGACTGAAGCTTTTCGTGCAGAGTGTTTCTGATATCTAACAAGTCTGATGTTGACTCTGATATTGATTTTGAGAGTTGATTAAGTGATGAATATTGATCCATTTCTAAGGGATCAAATCCATGCTCGGCGGAATTATGTGATCTACGTTGTAATAAAATTTGGGATTCTAATTCCCCTTCCATCCGTCTCAATTGTGAAGTAAGGCGCTGAATGGTTTGATCCATTTCTACCAAATTTGACCGATATGATTTTAATTCTACTTCGACTTGCGAACGTTGAATCAAATCCTCCCCAATCAAATTAAGGGTTGCTTCAATTACAGCAGTAGAGACTGAAAGTGTCTCGTTCGCTACGGCAGATTGCACAAACTTTTGCAAATTACCACTCATTGGAGGCGGTAAAACACTCTCCTTAGCGTTAGATGGTTCAGTCTGATGTGAGTTTTGCTGAATGGAAGAAGAGTCAAACTTTGATGAATTATTATGCGTAGTGACTAAATCACTTAAATTGGTTTCAAGGTCCGCTGATAAAGTTGAATGAATACTAAAATCTGAAGACATGTGGTGAGTGATATCATTTTGCATCGAATGTACTAAGTTCAGCTTCGAGTCACCACCCTTAAGATTTAAATGTCCAAGCTCAATTAAACCCTGAATAAGCCTTAATGCCTGTTCTATCGGATAATCAACAGACTCAGTTTTAATGATTTTGACACGCCGTACCAAATCCTGCTGTAAGGCTTTAATCAAAATAATGAAACTTTTTATATCAATGTGTTGCTCTGAAATGAGTTGAAGATATACAGATTCAAGCTCATGGATTAGATTTGCAAAGTAATCTGCTTGCAACATGTATGCACCACCTTTCAACGTGTGCAGTTGCCGCATAATTTTTTGGATACACGTAGCATCTTCTTGATACTCTAACCATGTATTGAACAAGTCTTCGATTTGAGACAAAATTTCTTCCGCTTCCTCGACAAAAAAACCACTTACTTCGCGATCTAAGCCCTGTTTTGCTTTCGCTGAATCTTTGAGTGCGTAATCTATATTGAGTAATGTCAGAATTGTTTCATCTAAGGATCGAGCAGATACTTCGCTCTCCTGCTCTATAGTACCACTACAATTCGATTGATTGGAAAAACTGAAGTATTCATGATTAAGTTGTTTTAAATCATCTAATAGTTGCTGAGAAGCCTCATTATTTTGAGCCAATTGACCTATAGCAAGTTCATCAAATATTTCTAAGAGTTTTTCATGCCCTTGTTGTAAAACTCGGTGGACATTTGAGTAGGCAATTGAATTCGGTTCTCTTGCAATGTTGGAGTGAATTGAACTCAAAATTTCTGAAATTTTTCGAAGGAGATCAAAATCAACTTTAATGGCAAATTTAGCAATTGAACTGAGTTGTTGACTCACTAAGCTCGAACGTTCAGTAGCACGTGTAGAGCTAACGAGGTTAGAAATACCATCTTGTACAAAGGTATCGATAAGAAAAACATCTTCTACACCCAAATCTACAATTTTCTTGAGTAACTCTTGCGGATCCAGATTTGGATCGTTCTGTGTAATCTGTTCTGAGAAGTCTCTCAATGCGATTAAAAAAGTATGCTCTAATGCCTGAAACTGTTGTTGTCTCGTTACGTTGTCACCTGTTGTTTGCAAGCTTTCTAAGTAATACTGGATTAAATCAATATACTGCGTTGTGAGCGCTTGCAATTCTTTATTGTTGGTATCAAGAAATGGATTACGTTGTATTATTTTTTCGAATGACTGACTCAATACTTCAATTTTCTCAAGTCCAACAATTGCAGAACTCCCCCTGAGAGAATGGACAACACGTGCAAGCGTATCCACCTGAAATTGTTGATTGGATTTATCCAACATATCTTGCAGGGATTTCAATTGTTCTGAAGCCTCAGCATAAAAACTTTGCAGAACCTCGTTATCCCATATTTGAGTATTCTCAATTGTGGCTGCTGCTGAGAGTGAATTTGAGTCACTCAAACAATGACATTCAATCCTGAAATCTAGATCTAGCTGTGTGAGATGAGCGTTGATCGCCAACAAAGGATGCAATGATTGATCTATGGTATTTGAATGTTCTAATTGCCGACCTAAAAGCAATAGAGGTTTAACATCTAATTGAATCGCTTGTTTAACTGTTAAACTAGGCACAATAATGAAGCGATATATACGAGAGATCAGCTCAACATATTCAAGGACCATTTGACTCCATGAACGTTGCTGATCAAGCCTAGTATTTAGTATTGTCTCAACAGTCCATGCAAGCTCAGAAACTGAGTTGAGTCCAAGCATTCGACCCGAACCCTTTAAGGTATGAAAATTACGGCGCAAAGCTTGCCAAATATTTACCTGTTCTAAATCATTCGATAAGACTTGAAAATTTTCTGATATTTCTAGAAGTAATTCCTTAAGCTCTTCAGCAAAGGTGGTAATAAGCTCCTCATCTTCAAAATTTGATTCATCCTGAGGAAGCTGCATATCGACATATGCACGATAGAGTGCTTCTGAAAGATATAATTGTATTTTATTAGGATTATTATTTTTCATGGCTCAATCACTCAGGTAATTTGAAGTTTGCAACTGATTTCCTTAAAGAATCAGCCATTTGAGTGAGTTCTGCTATCGATTGTGCAGTATCTAAGGTTGAAGCATGATTTTCTCGTGTGACATCTTGCACAAGCGACATTGTTTTCGCAATTTGACCCGCAGCAGCTGACTGAACTTTTGAGGATGCTGAAATATTCGCAATCAGTTGAGCCAACTGTTTTGAAATCAACTGAATATCTGCAAGTGCTGCTCCTGCATCTTGAGCAAGTCCAGTCCCCTTAACCACCTCAGAAGTTGTTTGCTCCATAGAGCGAACGGCCTCATGCGTATCTAATTGAATATTTTTTACCAATATCTCAATATGTTTGGTCGCAGCAGTTGAACGTTCAGCTAAACGCTGCACCTCATCAGCAACACTAGCGAAACCTCGTCCAGCATCGCCTGCCATTGCGGCTTGAATGGCTGCATTTAAAGCCAACAGATGCGTTTGCCCTGCAATGTCTTCAATGGTTGCAACAAAGTTTCCAATCTCTTGAGTAGATTCACCCAGCCTTTTAATTTTTTTTGATGTTTCTTGAATCTGCCCTCGTATTTGATCCATTCCATCTATTGATCGTTCAACCACTTCCCCACCCTTCGCTGCGATAAGTACAGCGCGCTGAGCAACTTTTGCAGATTGCGCTGCATTTTCATAAACGTGATCAATTGAGTCCGCCATGTCATGAATGGCGAGCGATGTATTTTGGATTTCACGAGCTTGCAGCTCTGAAGATTGCGCCAATTGTGAACTCATGTGCTGAGTTTGATGAATATATTGGGTAACTTGTTGAGAAGCCTGATTAATTCTCATCACCAAATCACGCAAATGATCTATCGCTACATTAATTGAATCCGCGATTGTCCCCGTAAAATCTGCAGAAACCGCAGCATATTTGGTCAAATCGCCTTCAGCTAAATCACCAATTTCATCTAAAAGTCGATAAATCGCGGTTTGATTTTTCTTATCTTTATCCACTAGTTCCATTAAACGCAAACGATCTTCTTGGCTTCTTAAAATAAAAAGTTTAATCACTGCAAAGGTGAAGCTCGATAAACTAATCAACAATAAAAGTGACAGTAAAATCAGTAACCACGTCGAACCTGTGCGAATTTCATTGAGAGCAACTTGAATTTTTTGTAACTGAGATTCCGTGATATTGCTTTGAGACTCTAACCACAGTCGATCTACTTCATTTAAAGCTGGACTATAAAAATAAACTGATTTTACATTTTCAAGTTGTGAACTAAAAATAAGCTGAGAGTTTTTGAGAATCTGTAATGTGTAATCTGTAGGATTATCCTCAAACTGTTGAGTCTGAATAATCATCATTTGATTGAGATATTTCAGTTCCCCCACCCCACGACTTTGCTCCACCGTGCGTGGGAGATTAAACATAAGAAACAATAAAATCAGAAAAGCACAAACGAGGCTAATAATAGCCATGATTAAATAAGACTTCGTTTGGGCAGATTGCCCAAACAGCTCTGAAAACTGTTCAAGTTTTAACTTAAGTGAAGCTTTCCATCCCTGTGTGTTGGAATCTGAATCATTCACATTCCGACTGGTCTTTTTTAACCGTAAACTCACTCAGCTCCCCCAAAAAACTATTGCTGACTACACATTAAATTGAATTTGATGTGAACATGTGCTTTAGACGATCATGCTCATATAGCAGACTCATCATCAGCACAGCTACAGGTGTTGAATGATCGAGAAAATAACCTTGGCAAAACGATCTATATGGTTCTGCGATCAAATCCGAACTGGTGCTATAGGTATTATTCTTATAATGTTTTACACCAAGGACTTCATCCACAAGCAATCCAACACAGTCTTGCCCCACGTTAAAACATAAAATTTTAACATTAGCGTGTAATTGTGTTGATTTACTCAAAGCAAATTGCTTTAGATCTAATACGGACAGTACTCGACCTCGCAAATTCGCTAAACCTAAATACCACGGCGGCGTAAGTGGTAATGAGGTAATGCTCAGTAAAGGGCTAACCTCCGCAATATCACCAAGTGGGGTAATAAATTGCTGCTGCTCAACTTTAAAACATACACCAGACCAGAGGTCCTGATTTTGCACATCACGGTACTCATTTGCTTGAGCCGAATTAGCATTACTGGCTTGCGTTAACCAGTGTTGTTGATCACTTTCATCTTGAATGATCATGCTGTGCCTGTATTTAAATATTGCTGAATGACATCAAGTAATCTTGATTCATCTACAGGTTTGATCAGGTAGTCGACAGCGCCTTGTCTTTTGCCCCAAATTCGATCCGTATCCTGATCTTTGGTACTGACAATGACAACTGGAATATGCTTCGTTACATCAGCTCTTGCAATTTGCCGCGTCGCTTGAAATCCATTCACACCAGGCATCACCACATCCATAAGTACAAGATCTGGTTGCTCTGCTTGCGCTAAGGTAACACCATCTGCACCATTGGTTGCTTCTAGCACTTCATAGCCATTTTTGGACAGAATTTCTTTAAATCTAAACATTTCTGTTGGAGAGTCATCTACCACTAAGATACGTGTCATATTTTGTTTTCCCAGTACTTAACGTGAAGCGACAAGTTTACGAATCGCATTCAATAGCTCATCTTTACTGAATGGTTTCGTGAGGTATTCATCAGATCCAACAACTCGTCCTTTTGCCTGATCAAACATCCCATCTTTACTGGATAACATGACCACTGGAATATGTTGGAAATTTTGTGAGTTTTTTAACAATGCGCACGTTTGATACCCATCTAAACGCGGCATCATAATATCTACAAAAATAATATCAGGTCGAGTTTCAGCAATTTTAGATAATGCTTCAAATCCATCTACTGCAGTTACAACGTCATATCCTTCACGCTGTAATAAAGTTTCTGCGGTCCGACGAATCGTTTTTGAATCATCAATGACCATCACTTTAATATTTTGCAGATTATCATCCATTGAATGATCCTTCCTGAGATGAGATTTAAAGAAAAATGAAACGCTTAATTTAGAGAATAACCATTATTTTCTAACATAACATTACATTGATTTTCAATGCAGTTGAGTACTCGCGGAGAGATTGTGTCACAAAGCTTCATAGAATTTAAGGGTGAATCAGATTAAGCGTAAATTATTTAATGGTTTATATTTATAAATTTACCAAAACCACATAAAATGCTTGTTATTAAAAGCAAAAATTAAAAAATTGAATTGATATCACGGGGGCCAATTCCAATGTTTAATCTTTCGCACAAATCAAGAATTGGGTTAAAGCATCTTCATCATAAAACATTCTTAGTGATCATGATGACATTTGGTTTATGTATCAGTGAAGCAATTGCTAATACCACAGTGACCAAACCGTCTTGGTATCGTTATTATGATAAAAATGGCGTAGCTAATATTAGTAGTTCGGTAACACCAGAGCATATTCGTCACGGTTATGAAGCACTTGACCGTAATATGCAAGTGATTAAAAAAAATCGACCTTATGATGCCGATAAAGAACAGCAACAAAGTGGTGTACGTACGCAACAAGCCAAACAACATGAACAAGATCTACGCTTAAAACGTGCTTATGGTTCTAGTAAAGTGGCTGCGAACAAACGTGATGATATGTTGAAAAACATCAACAAACAAATCACCTTTCAAAAACAACAGTACCAACAACTGGAGCAAGATCGAATATTGTTTAAAAAGCAGGAACAGACCTATATCAAAAAAGGGAATCCTGTCCCTAAAAACTTACAAGATCGAATCACTTATAATGCGCAGAATATGAGTAATATCCAAAAAAATATTGAATCTTTACAAACAAACTATCGAAATACTCAATCACAATACGACAATATTATCAAGCGCTTAAAAACTCTTGAATAAAGAAGAGTTTGTCTGAATGGAAAGGAATTATCACATGCCGAATGCGACTCGACACAGCAGTCAGTTTAAGAAATATCTCGTATTAGGAACGCTGTGTACGAGTTGTCTTTTAGCCGCTTGTCAAAAAAATGACGAAAGTGTACAGCCAACCTCATCTACCCCTCAAAAAATTGAATTAATACAACAGGACTTAGTCAAAGTTGAAAATGGGGTCTCAAATCTGAAATTTGCTTTCACGGGCACCATACGCGCTGTGAATCAAAGTACAATTCAAGCTCAAGTGACTGCCACTGCTAGTCAAGTCTCTGTACAAGTCGGTGAAAAGGTGAGTAAAGGGCAAGTCTTGGTACGTTTAAATAATCAAGATAATGCAGCCCGACTCGCACAAGCTCGTGCTAATCTTGCTTCTGCACAAGCGCAGGCACAACAAGCTGCAAATATGGTCACTCGAAAAAAACGACTTTATGATCAAGGATTTGTTTCTAAGGTTGAATATGAACAAAGTCAAGTGGAGCATAAAGCTCAACTCGAAACTGTACGAGCTCAGCAAGCAAATGTGGATATCGCACTGAAAGCCGATGCTGATGGATTAATTCGTAGCCCCATTTCTGGCGTGATTACCAAACGTCAAGTTGAACCTGGTCAAACCGTTTCAATGGGTCAAACACTATTTGAAATCGTAGATCCACAAAAATTAGAGATTCAAGCAAAACTCCCTGTCGAATCTCAACATGCGCTCAACATTGGAAACAATATTGAATATAAAATTCAAGGGACTACCCAAAATTATACTGCCAAGTTAACACGCATTTCCCCAATGGCCGATCAAATCAGTCGTCAGGTTGAGTTTTTTGCTCAACCGAATGAATCAATCAATTCACTGAGTATTGGTGCTTTTGTCGAAGGTTTCATTTTAGATAACAAACAAATTCAGGGGCAAAAAGTTCCGCTTGATACTATTCAAGATGCAGATGGCAAACCTTATCTGTGGATCATCCGTGATCAGAAAATTCAGAAAGCCAATATTCGAATTCTGGATCGACAACCCAACGAGAATATTGCAATGATCAGTGGTCTTCAGCCAACGGATTACATCAGTAGAATTAAGTTTAATAATGATGACTTAAATAAAACAGTCTCAATTGCTTCAAAGTAAGACAGGATCTGAACTATGTGGTTAACTCGAATCAGTGTGAAATATCCTGTCTTTACGATCATGATGATGCTATGCCTGATGGTATTGGGCTTATCATCATGGCAACGAATGGGAGTTGAAGAATTCCCTGATGTCGATTTCCCATTTGTGGTCGTGTATACCACTTACCCAGGTGCTTCTCCTGAAACTGTTGAATCTGAAATTACCAAAAAGATGGAAGATCAGATCAATACGATCTCAGGTGTTAAACAAGTGATATCGCAGTCGAGTGAAGGACTCTCTACAATTATCACTGAGTTTAATTTGGATGTTCCTTCAACCGTTGCAGCTCAAGATATTCGAGACAAAATTGCGCCAGTGACAGCTGAATTTCGTGATGAAATTACTGATCCTATTGTTGAGCGCTATGACCCTTCCGCAGGTGCCATCATGTCGGTGGTATTTGAGTCTGAGAATATGTCACTCCGAGAGCTCAGCTCTTATTTAGATCAAAAAATTGTTCCTCAATTGAGAACTGTTCGTGGGGTAGGTACAGTTAATCTGCTAGGTGACTCGCAGCGTCAAATTCGTATTGAAGTTAATCCACAAAAATTACAAAGTCTTGGTGTTGGCGTTGATCAAGTCATTAACACACTAAAAGGCGAAAACATTGAAGTCCCTGGGGGCACACTCAAACAGTCAAATTCAGAGCTGGTTGTTGAAATTAAATCAAGAGTAATTCATCCCCAATCCTTTGGGGATCTCATCGTCGCGAGTAAAAATGGCACGCCAATCTACTTAAAACAAGTAGCTGAAATTTACGACAGCCAAGCTGAACTCGAGTCGAGTGCATTCATTAACGGTCAAAATGCTGTCGCGTTGGATATTCTCAGAAGCTCTGATTCAAATGTAATTGACGTTGTAGATGCGGCTTATAAAACACTAAACCGTATAGAACAACAACTCCCGCAAGGGACAACATTGAAAGTAGTTGTCGATACATCTCGAGGCATACGAGCAAGTATTGGTGATGTTGCCCGTACAATTATTGAAGGTGGTGTACTTGCGGTTGTCATCGTTCTACTGTTTTTAGGTTCATTTAGATCGACGATTATTACAGGTCTTACCCTGCCAATCGCCTTACTTGGTACATTAACGTTCATTTGGGCTTTTGGTTTTACCATCAATATGATGACTCTTCTTGCCCTGTCTTTAAGTATTGGTCTTCTTATTGATGATGCAATTGTGGTACGTGAAAATATTGTCCGCCATGCTGATATGGGGAAAGATCATGTGACTGCTGCTTTAGATGGAACCAAAGAAATTGGGCTGGCAGTTCTCGCAACCACTTTGACTATTGTTGCGGTGTTCTTACCAGTTGCATTCATGGGCGGTATTATCGGTCGTTTCTTCTACCAATTTGGCGTGACAGTGAGTACCGCCGTACTGATCTCAATGTTTGTCAGTTTTACGCTCGATCCAATGCTCTCAGCTCACTGGGCTGAACGTCATCATCCAAATAAAAAACCGAACGCATTGAAACGCTTCTTCAATGGGATCTCAAATAAACTTGATTCATTAAATGAAGTGTACGAGAAGCTGCTAAAACTGGCACTAAGATTCCGCTTTCTAACAATTGTCGTTGCTGTTGCTTCACTGTTTGGCGCGCTCGCGCTATCGAAAATGGTGGGAACAGAGTTTGTACCTGTTCCAGATAAAGGTGAAATTCGGATCAAATTTGAAACGCCCGTAGATGCTTCACTCGAATACTCTCAGGCAAAGTTAAAACAAGTTGAATCTATTATTCGACAGCATCCAGAGGTTAAAGGAACGTACGGCGTTATTAATGGGGTGACTGATCGCGGGAAAAACCACGTAAGCATCCGAGTCAGTCTGAGTCCTCGCCAAGAGCGCTCTCAGACACTGACTGATTTAACCAATGAGTTTCGTGATCGACTACAAACAGTGGCGGGTATTACCCTCACCTCTATTGCTTCAGCGGATGAAACTGTGTCTGGTGGTCAAAAGCCTGTCATGATTTCCATCAAAGGACCTGAGCTAGATGAATTACAAAAAATTTCTGATCGCTTCATGGTGGAAATGGCAAAAATTGATGGTGTCGTCGATTTAGAAAGCTCGCTCAAAGAGCCTAAACCTACCCTTGAAGTGCATGTAAATCGTGTACTGGCAAACGATTTAGGATTATCAGTCAGCCAAATTGCCAATGTGATCCGCCCTCTCCTTGCTGGTGATGATGTAACGACGTGGAAAGACGAAAAAGGTGAAACCTATGATGTCAATTTGCGCCTCTCTGAAGATCAACGTACGCTTCCAAGTGACATCAATAATTTATATTTAAAATCGCAAAAAGTGGATGCGAATAATCAACCGATCTTGGTTCCGCTCTCAAGCGTAACAAGCACACAAGAAAGTTATGGTGCATCTCAAATCAACCGTCGTGATTTAGCACGTGAAGTCATGGTTGAAGCCAATACTTCAGGTCGACCTGCAGGTGATATTGGTCGAGATATTAAAGCATTACAAGATAACTTCGAGATGCCTGCCGGCTATGGTTTTGAAACACAAGGTGCAAACGCAGATATGGAAGAATCGATTGGGTACGCTGTTACAGCTGTTACACTTTCTATTGTATTTATCTATATTGTTTTAGGCTCTCAATTCAATAGTTTTATTCATCCTGCGGCGATCATGGCCTCATTACCATTGTCATTGGTCGGGGTATTCCTTGCATTATTCTTATTTAACTCAACAATGAATTTATTTTCCATTATTGGCATCATCATGTTAATGGGATTAGTAACCAAGAATGCGATTCTCCTCATTGACTTTATTAAGAAAGCTATTGATCGAGGTGAGACACGTTTTGATGCCATTATTGCTGCAGGTAAAACTCGACTGAGACCCATTTTGATGACCACGAGTGCGATGGTCATGGGTATGGTGCCATTGGCATTAGGCTTGGGTGAAGGAGGTGAACAAAGTGCTCCGATGGCGCATGCTGTCATTGGGGGCGTCATTACCTCTACCCTGCTGACCTTAGTTGTCGTTCCCGTTATCTTTACTTACTTAGATGACTTTAAGAATTTTATGGTACGTCAAACACGAAAATTCATGTCATAATGTAGAGAATTGTCATGAGGTGTCATTCAAAATGCTCACCTCATTTTTTATCGTATAATCTTATGCTTTAACGCTCATTATTAGGACAAATTCCATGCGCGCGAGTCGCTTTTTATTTGCAACGTTAAGAGAAACCCCAAGTGATGCTGAAGTAATCTCTCATCAGCTGATGCTTCGTGCGGGTATGATTCGTAAATTGGCTTCAGGATTATATTCTTGGTTGCCAATGGGCGTACGTGTGTTAAATAAAGTCGAAGCGATTGTTCGCGAAGAAATGGACCGTGCTGGTTCACTACAAGTATTGATGCCTGTGACCCAACCGGCAAGTTTATGGGAAGAATCTGGTCGCTATGTGCAATATGGTCCAGAACTTTTACGCTTTAATGACCGTCACAACAACCCGTTTGTTCTCGGCCCTACACATGAAGAAGTCATTACTGATTTAGCGCGTAACGAACTCAAAAGTTATAAACAATTACCCGCTAATTTCTACCAAGTACAAACTAAATTCCGTGATGAAGTTCGTCCTCGTTTTGGCGTTATGCGCTCTCGTGAATTCGTGATGAAAGATGCTTACTCATTCCATGCAGATCAAGCTTCATTACAAGAAACTTACGACACGATGTACGATGCCTATTGCCGTATTTTTACTCGTTTAGGTTTAGACTTCCGTCCAGTTCAGGCGGATACAGGTTCAATTGGCGGTTCAGGTTCGCATGAATTCCATGTATTGGCATCAAGCGGTGAAGACGATATTGCATTCTCAACTGAATCAGATTATGCAGCCAATATTGAAATGGCTGAAGCGATTCTTGTAGGTGAACGTGCTGCACCAACTCAAGAATTAAAAATTGTTGAAACTCCAAATCAAAAGACTATAGCTGATGTATCTGCTTTCTTAGGTACTGATGCAAAACAGTCTGTCAAAGCTTTGTTGGTACAAGGAGTCGCTGAAGAAGGTAAAACTGCCCCTGTCGTGGCACTGTTCCTTCGTGGTGACCATGAGCTAAACGAAATCAAAGCTGAGAAACATCCGCTGATTACATCACCACTTGCATTTGCAACTGAAGAACAACTGAGTGCTTTAGGCTTAACCGCTGGTTTTGTTGGTCCTCAAGGTTTAGTCGAAAAAGGGATTAATGTCATCGTTGACCGAGCAGCATCAGTTTTGTCTGATTTTGTTGCAGGTGCAAACGAAGCAAACAAACATGCGACGGGTGTGAACTGGGAGCGTGATGCTCAATTCACTGAAGTTTATGATCTTCGCAATGTTGTTGAGGGTGATCCATCTCCAGATGGTAAAGGTGTACTTCAAATTAAACGGGGTATTGAAGTTGGTCATATTTTCCAATTAGGTCAAAAATACTCTGAAGCTCTGGGCTGCAAAGTATTAGGTAAGGATGGTAAACCATTCACTGTAACAATGGGTTGTTATGGAATTGGGGTGACTCGCGTAGTCGCGGCTGCCATTGAACAAAATTACGATGAAAAAGGAATTATTTGGCCTGCTGCTATTGCACCTTTCCATGTCGCAATCGTTCCGATGAATGCTCATAAATCACCTCGTACTGTAGAGGCTGCTGAAGCACTTTATACAGAACTTCAAGCTGCTGGTTATGACGTGCTTTTAGATGACCGTGATGAACGACCAGGCGTTAAATTCTCCGATATCGAAATTACAGGTATTCCGCACCGTATTGTTATCGGTGAAAAAGGTTTAGATGCTGGTACTTTTGAGTACAAAGGTCGTTCTGATACTGAATCAAGCAACCTGAGTAAAGAAGAAATACTCGCTAAAATCGCCCAATAATTTGAGCATAAAAAATCCCGCTATTCGCGGGATTTTTTATAGACCGTTGATATTCACTTTCAAATCTTTCACAGATGTACCAATAGCCCCAAAGCTCCCCATTGAGCCATTCGCTAAACCATTAAAGACCGTCGGACTACTCGCCCCCTCACGTCCCAAGATCACATTGTTGAGACCAACATTCATTTTACTAGATTGTCCTGTATTTCCGATGTAAATGCCTAAAGGTGCAACACCTGCATGGAAACCAGATAATGAAAAGCCATTGTTTTGATCAGTAGCTTTAGCCTGAAAATCGAATTTTGCAGAAGAATTACCAGATACGAATGCAATAGGACAGCCTGAGCCTGTGCCACAGATTGATTGAATTGCGCCTCCAAACTGGACCATGTAGCCTTGTGGCACATTGCCTAATTGAACATTGATCTGAGGACGTTGGGATTGATTTAATGTAATTTCAAAGTTTCTATCAGCACTGCCTATTTCTAAAATTTTAGCGACACCAGGCACCAATTGCTTCAGATCATTATAAATCGATTTAGTTTGTGTAGCACTAGACACCTGATTACTGCTGGCGATATAAAGTGCGAATGGACTCAATTTAAACCCTGTAATTTGCTCCGCAAAAGTGATACCTATATTGGCAAATGGCGTGCCATTGCCTCCGTCTGTATCAATTTTTGCATTGATTGTAGACGAACCAGGGGTATGACCTAAAAATTGAACCTGAATTGGATTACCAGTTGGACCTGCGACCACTAAGCCAGCAGCTTGTGAATAATTTTTTCCTAATATTGGATCTTTAATTCCGTCTTGATCAATGATCGCAGCCTGTGTGAACTCGATCTTATCCATTCCAATACCAATGCTGATCCCATCTTGACCAGTAGTAGATGAAAGAGACTGATCATTTAATGGTTGCATAGCAAAACACGGGAATCCCACCGCAGTGGTCAAAATAAGTAAACTGAATCGTTTTGTTTTTATCATATTCATGAGTCTGTCCCTCAACTTTCCATATTTACTTATTAATTTCGAGGTGTAATGCGCAATTCACTATTCAAGCGACCGCCAGTAATAGCCAATTCGCCTAAACGAGCGCCAGCACCTACAGTTGGAGGATAGAAGTTGATGTCTCTTGCTCTAAAAACACCCGAAGTTGTCTTTTGAGGATTAAACATCAAGGCAGCATTCACACCAAATTGTCCCGCACCATTTTGATCTTTACTAACAACCAATGCATTATTAAATGCAATTTTACCTGTCAAACGGTCTAAACCAAGTGTTGAACCATTATGAGGATCGGTAATTTGGAAGGTGTTATTGTCACCTTTCAGCTCTAATTCACCTACAAAAGTTAAGCTCTGACCATCTTCAGCAGCATTATTCGGAATTAAAGAAAAATCAACATCACCACCAAGACGTGATTTCACCACAAACATCACATCATCAGCTAAAGCAAAATTGTTGTCTGGTGATGAACTTCGCGTAGCACATCCTGCTGCTCCACTATTTAATTTACAGGTTTTATAAATGGTACCTGGCAGATATCCCGCAGCAACTTCTGTTGATAGAACAATCAACATATCGCGCAAGCTGACATTTACACTACCATTTTCTACGCCCATATTTCCTGTACCCTTCGCGTACAGATCAATATTACGTAAACCCATATAGTAATCTGTTGATGTTGCCGTATCTCCACTGCCTACCTTACCTCCATCAACCACTAAAATTGACGTGGTTTTATTACCTAGCGCTTGACCATTAGCTCGGTCTACCCCAGAGGTACTCATTGCAAAAGACAAACCAATTCTTGAGGTATTACCCGTTGTAGCAATCATGTTTTTAACAACATCGGAGCCTGCTAAAGTGTAATAAAAAGCTTGATCTGCACGAACTGATGTTCCATATAGAGCAAGATTGGCATTCAGATTATAAAAAGGCAGTGCCAAACCCCACTCATTTTTAACATTTGTATTCGCAAACAAGTTAGCTGCTGGTGTTCCTGCACTATTGGTAAAACGTCCACGGCGGGAAATAGACTGAAATTCAGCACCACGAATCGCAGCAATCAAGCTGTATGGATTATCACCTGTTACTGCATTATGAATTTGGTGCTGATAATCAGTTGCTAAGGTTAAATAACTTCCATTACCAAAACGACTTTTTTGGAACACTTCGTTTTCAGGTAAGCGCAGTGTTTTTGTATCGGCTAAATTGAGATACACATTACCACTGTCAAAAGATGCTCGAGTATTTGGTCTTAACCCTGTTAAGTTACTAAACTCAAAACCGTATGCATTTAGACCTGCCCCACCAATTTCTAAAGTCGTTGCTTGTCCATCACTTCCGAGCATTGAATCATTGTCTTTGGTAAAGTCAGCTTTCATACGGAATCCGATTCCAGAATCACCAATTACACTATTACTAGATGAAGCCGTTGGACTATTGGCATTTCCTAGAACACTTTCATTGCCTTTTGTACCACGAAATTGCAACGATGAATTGACCATTCGCCCGCTGGCACCTACACGTATGAGACCTTTAGCTCCTTGAGGATTATTCGTATTGCTATTTAAAGCATATGGGTCATTTGAACTCACGTTCTTATTCAACATTACTTCGATATTTAGACCTGAGTTTGTTGTTTCACCCTCAGCACCTGACTTACCATTACCATAGGTTCCTGTATTAATAAATCCTGCTTTTTTTGAAGCCGAATTTGCAACACGGTTTAAATCCACATAACCCAAATTATCATTAGGCGTACTACTCATACCGGCAACATTATCTGTCGACCCTGTACGTGTATTCGACTGCATTCTCAATCCCTCAACTTCATCCACAAACATGGCACCACGTGCTTTGAAGTTGAAATTGAAGTTGTTTAAAACAAGTTGGTTGAGTTGGTTTCGTGCGTCAGTCTGCCCTAAATAGATATTGGCATTTTTAATCCCTAGTGCGATTTCGCTAAGATTCTCTTTGCTGAATAATCCGTGAATCGTTCTAAGTGATAAATCAGTATTCGAAGTAGTTTGTAAAGCCAATTGACCCATTGAAAAACTACAACGGCTTGAACTCTCGTTATCACAAATTCTGAGATTATTCATGGTCACTAAAGCAGGTGTCACACTGGCATTGAAGTCTAAACCTGCTTGGTTCGCATTGCTTCCAGCATTAATTTTAATATCTGCCCCTAATGTTTGATTAGAGACATTACTTTTTCGAATAGAGACATTATCTGCTGTTGCCTGCAATGTATTATTGGTTGCTCCACTACTGCTACGACCAGCTTGATCTTGCCAATAGACCTGATCCATGTTGGCTTCAGTCAATGTTGTCGAGATATGCACACCATCTTGACCATTTACATTTCGCAAAGCTTCATCATGCATCACTTCTAAAGCCATGGCATGACCACTTGCAAGCAAGATACTCAGGCTTAATGCATTCATAACCAACAATGAGCTGTGATTATATTTTTTATTGTTCATCACATTTCCTTATGCATGTTTAATTTCAACAACGCTGGTGACTGCCGTCACAACCAAACATCATGACTTTACCCTGAACAGCTAAATTACCATTCATTTTTAAACCCATAAAACCAGTTTCTCGCCCATGGTCATATGCAGAACGAGGAGCATTAGATGAATCATAACGTGTCACTTGCAGGTAACCATAGTCAGCAGGACTTGTTCCTACACCCTCAGTGGTGGCATTACTGGTAAATTTATCCTGACCAAAAGCCAAAGCATCAAAACCAAAATTACGAATTTGAATTGGCTTAGATGCATCAAAGCTCAGTTGCATCGCTGCTTTAAGCTGATCAGTACCAGAATCATTTTTATAGCTGAGATCTACACCATCCAAGCCAATCTTTTGAATATTTAGAGTGCCCTGAATCCCTTTAAAAACAAGCCATAATTTAAAACCATCCGTACTACTTGCTTGACCATCTTTGATATAGCGATTATTGACAGCAAGTGCGAGACGACAATATTCCACATCCTTACACAGTTCATCATCAAACACATAACGTTGAACATTATTCTCAGTCACTAACTTTTGGTTTAAAGAAAGTTTTAATGAGAGATCAGCTCCAGCTTGTCCTTCAACATTTTTTAAAGCTTCATCTGACATGGGCTCAAGAGCATAAGTCATTGATGCTATAACAATGAATAGGACAGCGACTAATGAATTTTTCATGAATGCTCTCCTATAATCCTTTTGTGGTGATTTTCATATGCTGAATAAGAACACCATCAATAACCGCAGAACCCATATTTTTAAAATTTGACGGTGGCAATGCGGCATTAGGCGTTTGGGGAATTGGATTGACTGCACCAAAACTTATACCTACTGCATCTGATCCTTTATAAGCACTTAAAGTATTATTCGCAGCGTTATAAGAAGTACTTCCAATAGTGATACTGCTATGTGTTGCATTCGTCCCTTGATAGCCATTCAAACCATTGTTACCACATTTATAAAAGTTACAGGTTGAGCCCGCATATTCTGTCGAGTTTGGATTGCTATAATCTGTGTATATTTTTTTATAAATTTCAGGTTTATTTGGAATACGCGTGAGTTCCAAACTAAAGTTTTTACCATCAGATCCTAGAATCAAAGGCTGATAGAGTGAACCCAATACGATATTGGCATTCAAATTATGAATAAAGATACCCTCATTGGCATCAAATACTGGTGCCAGAGTATTGTTGATGGCAGGGGTTTGTAAATTAGGAGTGTCTGATGTTTCACGCGTACTCAATCTGAGAATATTGGCTGTTTTATTCCCCGTCGTCAGATTTTGACCATCCCCTGAGTTCAAACGCACAAGTCCAGCAACACCCAAGGTGTTGTTATAAAATGCACTCATGCCTGCTTGGTTACTTGCACCATTTAAAGTTTGAAAGATTTTTATATTACTTCCATTAATGGAAAAATTATTCCAAATGGCTTGTAAACGTAGTCGATTAGCACGATCCGCATTACTTGTTCCTGCTTTTTCACCCAATTGGTAAAGTAGTGGATCCCCTTCTTTACGAGATGGATCAAGAACAAAAGCATCCGCCCACATGGCCATCTTCAATTTGTAAGCATCAAGACCATTGGCTGCATCCGTAGGACGAACTGTGTCCATTAATGGGGCTTCAAGCGTCAAGAATGGAACCTGACAGCTAGGATCATTACTTATACATGTTTTATTTAAATCAAAATTTGGAACCTGATTTTCAGTACCGACTCGAAGTAGCCATGGATTGGTTGCTGTTCCCCATGATCCTATACGTGCATCTTTATCTGTCGCAGCTAAGCGCGTATTGTGATTATTATCAGATTTAGATAATGCGAGACCATACACGAACAAATCAGCCTTACCCACGGAATGATCTTCTGACCCTACTGTTCCATTCTTATTGGTATCCAATGCCGCATCTGTTAAAGGACCCACTGGAATGAGATGAATATATCCAGTATCTTTTTGGCGATTCATTAAATCTGCCGCAGTTGAATTTTCCCCTTGAAAAACAAAATAAGCATCTTGAGGAATCATGGCGACACCCTCACCAGTCGTCGCACTTAAATTTTCATCCGAAAGAGGCTGCAATGCATAGACCGAAACCGTAGTAAGCGTCATTAAACTTGCAAGTAAAGTCTGATTAAATATGTTCGTATAATTAAGTGCCATCTCGACCTTCCCGTATACGATGCCTTGCACCATATTTATATTTTTAATTGTTCAGAGAAGAATTCCATGCTTCTCTTTTAATATTAAGATTACATCACAGTTTATAGTATATAAATGAAGTAGAATTTGCAAAAAATTGCGATTGGGTTGGCATTTTTTCCGATAAATGAATAAATTCAATTTTTCAAATACTTATAAAAAAAGCAAACTCATTGAGTTTGCTTTTTGCATGAAGTCTTACAATTCAATACTTAGGTTTTAGGTAAAGTTACACCTGTTTGACCTTGATATTTTCCACCACGATCTTTATAAGATGTTTCGCACACTTCATCTGACTCAAAGAACAACATTTGAGCAACACCTTCACCAGCATAAATACGTGCAGGTAAATTGGTTGTATTTGAAAATTCCAAGGTCACATGACCTTCCCACTCAGGCTCAAGTGGCGTCACGTTTACAATAATACCGCAACGCGCATAGGTTGATTTACCTAAACACACCGTCAAGACATTACGTGGGATACGGAAGTATTCTACTGTACGAGCAAGCGCAAATGAGTTAGGTGGAATAATACACACGTCAGCTTCGATATCGATAAAACTTTTGTCATCGAAATTTTTTGGGTCAACAATAGCAGAGTGAACGTTTGTGAACACTTTGAACTCACGCGCACAACGAACATCATAACCATAGCTTGAAACGCCATATGAAATGAGTTTTTGACCATTTTCATCTAAACGAACTTGGTTTTCTGCATACGGTTCAATCATGCCGTGTTTTTCGCTCATTTCGCGAATCCAACGATCAGACTTAATAGCCATTTATTTATTCCCAGAATACATATTCAATTACTGCGCTGTACTTTAACTGAAAACCCCGTCAATGGAAATAACCCACGATTTGTATTCCTGTTCAGTCTGCTGCGGTGAATCATCTTAAAGACTTAACAATGCCGAATAACTCATTGGAATTGAGAAACTCATCAGGACTAAGGATGCTGTTTTTTGCATATTGGACTGGTTTACCCATTTAATTTTATTATTGGCTAACAGCGACCCAATGAGTGTCCAAATAAAAGCGATGGGTAGGATCAATAAAATAAACATCAACATGTGCGCAATATAATAATCTACACTCACCCAAACAATTGCAGGGAAAATAGCCGAGGCAAAAAGCAAAGCTTTAGGATTTAGTAAAGTTGCACAGAATAATTCAGAAGCTTTGATGGTGGGCTGATTCAACTGATGTTCTACGTTGGCAGTGCGCCATAATTTGATGGCCAGATAGATAATATAGAATGAACTAAATAATTTTAATATCACTGGCAAAATTGGCAAATGAGTGGTGACACGACCAATTAAAAATCCCCATGCAGTGATGGCAATAAGATAGCCTAATGCTTCCGCGGGTATTAAGCGAAATGACTTTTTAATACCTACCTGTATGCCTGAAGATGCAAGTAAAGTATTGGTTGGTCCGGGTGTGAATAAAATCGTGGTAACCAACGCAATAAAGAGCCATGAAATCATAGGATGACCTCGCTGATAATGCGCTCAGATTAATCAGGATTATTTCAATTGGCAAAATATTATTTGTGTGAAAATTTCTCAAGAATGAAACACAATTTTTTTTGTAATATTTTTCATCAGGTTAGTTTATCATTTAAATTATAACTCTGAAGTCACACGATGTAATCGAAACGAAAAACATGATGCACTCTTGCAAAAATGCTTATAGCACGTTCTTCATCGATGAAATTCAGCATCACAGTCCATTCACGCTGTGATGCTAAGTTCAATCATTAATTTGACTGTTGTTCAGCTTCTTGAACCTGAATATTTAAAGATTTCTTTTGGAATTCTTCAGGATAATCCACATAAGGAATAATGGCAGCAGAAGCTGTCGTTGACAGAATGAGAGAAATCATAACCATCTTCATTGCAGTGATTGAACGCATTTCTATACCCATATAACGTGAAATTTCACAAAATATTTTAGGTAGAAAAATTAGAGTAAATAATCCTAAAACGACGAACGGTCAACAAAAAAACCTGCCTAAGTCAGACTTAGACAGGTTTAACATTGAGTCTTTTCAAATACTTAGAAAATCCGACTTTGATCTCTTTCAGCTTTAGGCAATGCAGCTGCAATCTTCTGTGCAATTTCAATATAACTATCTGCTGCATCATCACCAATCAATACAGATGGTTTACCTTCATCGGCATGCTCTCGGATTTTCGCATTCAATGGTAAACGTCCAAGTAATGGAATATCGTATTGTTCCGATAACTTATCGCCACCACCAGTACCAAAGATTTGCTCTTCATGGCCACAGTTTGAACAAATATGTGTCGACATATTTTCCACCACGCCCATCACAGGAATTTGAACACGGTTAAACAATTCAATACCTTTGGTCGCATCCATCAGTGCCACATTTTGCGGTGTCGTCACGATCACTGCACCAGTCACTGGAATACGTTGTGCCAGAGTTAATTGAATATCTCCTGTTCCTGGTGGCATGTCGATCATCAATACATCAAGATCAGGCCAAAGGGTTTGGTTGAACAGTTGCATCAACGCGCCTGTTGCTTTCGGGCCACGCCAAGCCACAGGAGTATTGTGATCTCCTGTCAGATGACCAATCGACAACACCGCCATACCAAAAGCATCCAACGGTACAAAATGTTCTGCCTCGATCATTGGGGTTTTACCGGCATTACCAAGCATCGTTGGGATACTTGGACCATAGATATCTGCATCCAATACTCCTACTTTCAGCCCGAGCTTTTGTAGTGCCAAAGCTAAATTGACCGTAGTGGTTGATTTGCCTACACCACCTTTACCTGACGAAACTAAAATCACGTTCTGGATACGTGGATGCTTAGGTACATCACGTTGCTGTGGTGCAGCTTTTTGAATCGGTGCTTCTTCTTGTTGAGGTTGGTAATTCGCATTCGCTTGTTTTACCGCATCCTGGCTTGCAGATGCATCTACAACAGGAGGCAGATTAGATTTTGGGGCCTCAGCTTTTTTACTTGAACAGCTTTCACCTGCTGCATGGTTGTGCCCACAGCCACCTTGTTGTTGAGCATGACTGCCTGTTTTTTGCTGAATGACATGCATATTCAGCTCTTTAATCCCACACTTTTCCAAAGCATCAGCAAGTTCATCGTGAATTTGCTGTAACTGATCTTTTTCACTTGGCACGGTATTAATGGTAATTTGCAGTACATCACCTTCAACATTGACCTGTGTGATTCGATCTTTCAAAAAATTGTCAGAATTCGGCAAAACGTAGTGTTGTAATACGTGTTGTACAGCCTCTTCATTCACCTCCTTTGAGGGTGAAAAAACAGATTTGAGTGAAGAAAGCCACGACATACCGTACTCCAAGTCTGGACAGAAACTGATAAAGGAATAGTTTAGCGAGAAATATCAACAAGGTTAAGCAACAATATATTGATCCTCGTTTGATTAGAAATATGTTAGTCGAATTCCAACTAAATTAGTCAGCTTTTTTTATTATTTTTATTGGCGTATTGCGAATGCTGTCATTGATACAGGCTATAAACTTGATTTCACTGTTAAACGCCTTGATTCATGTTGCAAGTGATTCATGCTTTCAACAAATAGCAACACAATAGAGAATTTTTCAAATTAAAATTGAAAAGAATATAAAACCAAGATAACACTTCGATATGTCTTTAAAACAAAGAAATCTGAAACTTAAATTAAAAACATGCTCAATAACTGCCTTAATGAGCACAATGCTCCTTCTACCAATTTTAGGCTATGCCGCCAATGAATCCCGAAGTTTTCGTACTCCTTCAGGACAAATCATCAGCTTAGGTGACTCTTATGCAAAATTAAGCTCACACATGAAGCAGACGCCGACTTCAACACAACATTATGAATGGAAAGAAGGAAAAAATCGTTTTACGGCTTATAGCTCTACCTACGAATTTCATGATCTGATTTACACCTTTACTGTGGTGAATAATGAAATTAGAAAAATCGAATGGATTAGAAAAAATTAAAAAAAAGCTCATCTGATGATGAGCTTTTTTGTGATCAATTTACTTTTTCAGTTGATCAATTTTCTCTGATGCTTTTGCTTTAAGACCCGCAAATTTTTCACTCGCTTGATCTTTCAGGTCATGCAATTTATCTGCTGCTTGCTCTTTTAAATCTACCGCTTTATGTTTTAAATCATCTAAAGTTGAATGCGCTTCAGAAGAATTTTGCTGCGTATCATGTTTAAGATCATTCAGTTTTTTTTCACCTTCAAGCTTGGCTTCTGCTGCACCATGCTTCACTTGATCCAATGCTTTCTCGCCTTTCAGCTCAGCTTCCTTCGCCTTCAATTTCAGATCATCACCGAGTTCTGAAGCTTTGTTTTTTAAGTCATCAATTTTATTATTCGACATCTTCAATCCTCTTTATCGCTTTGATAGTGAATCTTAGTTATATCGAAGTTTTGCAGTGCTCATCGTAAATGTTTCGAATCACTACAATTTCTCACATGATGATGTAGAACAACACTACGCTGTAACTTTTTGAGTTGAAAATGATGAATTTAGGAGCGAATACTCGACATAAAGTTCAATGCAGAAAACAACCAAATAAATAAAATAAAGCTTCGTGCTTGTGTGAAATGCTCGACATCCGTGCCATGCAAAATGTTATGACGTGTCGCGGTTACATTCGAGCTTGAATCCATTTTATAAGCCGCGAGTTCTGCAAAGTATGGATTAAGCTCAATGGCAATCTTAGATTTATGCCAAAGGCTCTTAATTTCATTGCCTTTCAAACCCGGTACAATTTTATAAACATCGACTAACTTGGTGACATTTTGCTTTAAGAAACCTTGTTGAATCAGCACATCTGTCAGTAAACCTTCAAGTTGGGCATAAAGTAATGGTACACAACCTGCATAACAGCCGAGTTTATACATTTTAAAAGCTTCGATAATCACAGAACGACGCAAGGCTTTATTCTGCTCATCGATCTGCATAGCATCGAAAGCGGTCAACACATCTTTTTGAAAAGCTTCAGTGTTAATAACATCAAGTAAGTTAAAACTTTGCACATCTTCATAAGCATGAATTTGTTGCCAAAAGTGCATCAGATTTAACGCATCATTGGCAACTTTCGAACCGACAGGTTGATCCAACTGATCGGCAAGCACATTAAAATATTCATCTTGCTGGGCAAGTTCACGTAAATGATTGACTAAAAGTGTATGTTCGCCTTGCGAGATTTGATCAAGATAATCCTGTGCCTGATTAAGAATTTGCTTACCCAGAGTTGGTAAGCCCTGCACATTCGATTTGATGCGTTTTACAGGTTGCTCATCTTCATAATCATCAAAATCGTCATACATGGTCAAACACTCAGGTGAATAGCAGGATATCCATTATCCCTGATAAGTCTGTAACAAAGTAGCCTTTCCACGTGCTCTAACTTTGTTAATAAATAAGAATTCATCAAAAGGCTCATGCAAGTCTCGCCTATCTCATGTAAAATTATCGCCCATTGCATAAAATACGAATGAGAGAGTCAGATCCGTGCGTAATATCTTAGTCACTAACGCCCTTCCATACGCCAATGGCCCGATCCATATGGGTCACTTACTCGGTTATATCCAAGCAGATATTTGGGTACGTGCGATGCGTGCAATGGGTCATAACGTGACTTATGTCTGCGCGGACGATGCTCACGGCACAGCAATTATGCTACGTGCTGAAGCCAACGGTATTACTCCAGAACAGCAAATTGCCAATGTACAAAAAGAACATGAGCGTGACTTTGCCGGCTTCAAGGTTGATTTCGATCATTACGATTCAACCAACAGCGCTGAAAACCAAGCACGTGCTTCTGAGATTTATATTAAGAACCGTGAAGCAGGAAATATTGCAGTTCGTCCTGTAACCCAGTTATTCGACCCTGAAAAAGGCATGTTCTTGTCTGACCGTTTTATTAAAGGCACATGCCCGAAATGTAAAGCGGAAGATCAATACGGCGATTCATGCGAAGTATGTGGTACAACGTATAATGCAACTGAATTGTTAAATCCTAAATCAACTTTGAGCGGTGCGACTCCTGTTGAGAAATCTTCAGATCACTACTTCTTTAAACTACCGAACTTTGGTGAATACCTACAAAAATGGACACGTGACGAAGGTCGTTTACCTGTGTCGATTGCCAACAAGTTAGATGAATGGTTTGAAGCAGGTTTGTCGGATTGGGATATTTCTCGTGATGCGCCTTACTTCGGTTTTGAAATCCCTGATGCTCCAAACAAATACTTCTATGTTTGGGTGGATGCGCCAATCGGCTATATGTCGAGCTTTGAAAATTACATCAAAACTAAACGTCCTGACTTAAGCTTTGATGACTATTGGAAAAAAGATTCTAAAAATGAGGTGTATCACTTCATTGGTAAAGACATCGTGTATTTCCACGCATTGTTCTGGCCTGCAATGCTTGAAGGTGCAAACTATCGCACACCGACAAGCTTGTTCGTGAATGGTTTCTTGACTGTAAATGGTCAGAAGATGTCTAAATCTCGTGGTACGTTCATTAAAGCGGAAACGTATTTACAGCATTTAAACCCTGAATATTTACGTTATTACTTTGCATCTAAACTTTCTGACAAAGTTGAAGATTCGGATTTGAACCTTGATGACTTCGTTCAGAAAGTAAACTCTGACCTTGTTGGTAAAGTGGTGAACATTGCAAGTCGTTGTGCGAAATTCATTAACACGAAATTTGATAACAAACTTTCTGCGACTTGTGCAGAGCCTGAATTGGTGCAAAGCTTTATTGATGCAGGTGATTCAATCGCTCAGGCTTATGAAGCTCGTGAATTCTCAACTGCGATTCGTGAAATCATGGCGCTTGCTGATAAAGCCAACCAATACATCGATGAGAAAAAGCCTTGGGCTTTAGCAAAAATTGAAGGCGAAGAACAACAAGTTCATGACGTGTGTTCTGTCGGTATCAATCTATTCCGTCAATTGGCTGTTTACCTTGCACCTGTACTTCCAACATTGGCAGAGCAAGTTCAAGCGTTCTTACAGTTAAATAGCTTTAACTTTGAATCTCGTAAGCAAATCTTGGTTGCACACGAAATTGCTCAATTCCAACCATTGATGCAACGTGTCGATCCTAAAGCTGTGGCTGCGATGGTGGATGCGTCTAAAGACTCTTTGGCTGCGCCTGCTGAAGCACCAAAAGCGGAAAAGAAAAAAGAGAAGAAAGATGAAAAGAAACCTGAACCTAAAGTTGGCGAAGCTGAAATTATCGGTATCGAAGACTTTATGAAAGTTGACCTACGTGTAGCGGAAGTTCTTGAAGCCGCTCACGTTGAAGGTTCGGATAAACTTTTACAACTCACTTTAAATGTTGGTGAAGCTGAACCACGTAACGTGTTTAGCGGTATTCGTGAGTTCTATAAGCCTGAAGACTTAAAAGGCAAATTGGTGGTGATGGTGGCAAACCTTGCACCACGTAAGATGCGTTTTGGTATTTCTAACGGTATGGTTCTAGCTGCGGGTAATGGCGAAGGCGTTTGGGTGATTTCACCTGAAACTGGTGCGAAGCCGGGTGATAAAGTGTCTTAATTTTTAAATTAAGATGAGAGAAAGCCTCTACTGATGTAGGGGCTTTTTTATGCCTTAAAGTTTACTCTCCTTTTAGAAGAGGATTACCAGAGGTTAGATTGCATCGCTGACCAACTTTACAATTCAAATTCAATTTTCATTGCGTAGGCATTACCTTACTTTTGAAAGATCAAAAGTAAGGCGAGAACATATAACGCTATTTCCTAACTTTTAATAGAAGGAAAACAAAAAAGCCTCTATCTAGTAGAGGCTTTTCTAATACAGCTAGAAAATGAATTACTCGACTGCAATCATCACTTTCATAGCATTTTCATCTGCTGCATGCTTAAACACATCGTACGCTTTTTTAAACTCAGCAAACTTAAACTAGTGCTTCCTCAACTTTTCTAACGGTAATTTGCTCGAACAACAAGTTTTCAGCGACATGCCTATATCCCTCACCCCGACTCTCTCCCATAGGGAGAGGGGGAACGCATTCCTATAATAATTTCGTGCAGTTCCCTCTCCTTTTAGGAGAGGGTTAGGGAGAGGTCATTTTATAAAACAACTATAAATATGATAAAAAAGAAGTAATCCTTTAAAATCTAAAAGAAGCCTATGAAAACTTTAAAACCCTTATTCCTCACACTAGCCCTAAGCACCACAGCCCTCACCACTTACGCGACTGAACCGACTATTGCCCAACAAAAACAAGTTTCGGGCTACTATCATCACAAAATCGGCAACACCCAAATCACCGCCCTACTCGATGGTACAAACTATCTCAATCCATCTATGTTTAAAGGCTTAACCGACAGTGAAAAAACCGAGATTTTAAAAAAATACGCTGCGGTCAACGACAAAGGCATCCAAACCTCAGTAAATGCCTTTCTCATCAATACAGGCAACCAACTGCTGATGGTCGACAGCGGTGCTGCAAGCTGCTTTGGCGCACACTTAGGTTCAATCTATAACAACCTCAAAGCATCGGGCTATCAGCCTACGCAAGTGAATGGTATCTTCCTCACTCACTTACACCCTGACCATGTGTGTGGTATTTCAAACAACGGTGTAGCGAATTATCCAAATGCGACACTACATATTTCAAAAACAGAATATGACTATTGGCTGAGTCCAAACACCGTAAAAAAACTGCCAAAAGATAAGCAAGCAGGCTTTTTAGGAACAGTTGAAAAAATCAAAGCAGCACTTGCGCCATATGAAAAAGCCAAACAGATTAAAGTCTTCTCAGACAAATCTTTACGCTTCGGCGATGTCGAATTTAAACCCTCCTTTGGTCATACACCAGGACATTACAGCTTTAAATTGAAAGCTGATGGACAAGAAGTGATGTTTATTGGTGACATCGTACATTCACATACCTTGCAGTTCGACAAACCTGAAACCGCGATTGAGTTTGATATCGATCCACAAACGGCAATCCAAACTCGCATAAAGCACTTTGCTGAATATGCCAAAGATGGACAGTTGATTGCAGCACCGCATTTACCATTCCCGGGGCTTGGGCACATTTATTCCAAAGATGGACACAGCTATGAGTGGATGCCAATTCACTTTAAAGATTAAACTAAAGTCTCGTAATGGTTGAAATTTCAAGTATTTTTATTTGAAGTTCCCTCGCTTAAAAAACGGGGGTAAACTAATGAAAAAATTATTAATTTCAATTATCGCAGCAACTTCAGTATTGGCGACAGGCAGTTCAGTTCGTATGGCTGATATGACAGTTGCTTCAACTAAAAACTATAATCTCAACTCTAATCAGTTCGTGAAAGGTGAACGTGTAACAGGTGAAGATAAGGTCCCAGTTGTCTTGTTCCCTTTAGGGGTTCCAAACTTTAAAACTGCTGTAGATCGTGCTATTGAAAAAAACCGTTGCGCTGTGGCTCTTTCTGATGTGGTGATCACTCAATTGAATCAAGCATTCATTGTTGGTCAAATTGGTTATCGTGTAGAAGGTACACAAGTAATTGACCGTTCACAGCCTGAATGTAAGAAATAAGATTTTAAAAAAGCCTCTAATACGTTTAGAGGCTTTTTTATGGGCGTATTTAAATCAAAAATTAGGTGTCTAAATTTACGTTCTGTCTTCGGTCAATATATTCAACATAACCTCGCCCCTTACGTTCAGTTCCATTCAGCAAACCACTCCACTGATAAGAACTTACATAACCTGCAGCTAAACCATAACAATATTCCGTATCCGCAACCGCAAGAATATCTAACACTTTCTCACCTTGATGATGCGCAATCCATCTAAAAGACTGAGGCACCTCCATCTCAAAACCATCAGGTGTTATTTTCGGATCAGGCTTTAATGCGATGACTTGAAAAGCAACCTCACCATCATACTGGATGGAGGTACCATCAATATGGCGATAAGACACAGCGGTATAGGTAGGTTCACCTGCAAAACCGATATAGGCCAAGACCAATTGTGACTCTTCATCTATGTTGATGACTTGATAACTAAAACTGTCTAAAGGCACCAATCCTGTGGTCGGTTTAATGGGACTCGGCAACATTGAGCTTGAGACTGCTTTCCAATGTTCTAGTGTACATAGTCCTTTAACTTCAACACGTTTTCCATGTTGGGTGACATGACCTTCATATTGCATCAATACACTAAAGTGCTGATATAACATGCTATGTGCAAACCACGTAATGGCAGGCGTTGGGGTTAACCAAAGATCAACTTGCAGATCATCACGTTCAGATACTAGATGATAACTCCCTTCAATTTCAGCAAGGAAAGATTCTCGACCAAACTCAACCTTAAATGGCTTTTGATGAAATACAATTTCCTCTTGAATGTTATAAATACGAAAGGCTTCTTCATCTGTCGATAAGGCTGTTCCATGGACCAAAGTAGCGGTATTTTCAGGACTAAGACCCGAAATCGACTTGGGTAAATGCGTTATCTTCGCACCGACATCACCAATGACAGAAGCATAGGACAGATATCGAAAAGGCTCAGGCAAATCTGGAATCATGATTCCATAATGCGTACTCGCGAATTGACGATGAAAAACATGCGCGTCTAAATTATATTCGCGCGGTAAAAGTGCTTGTTCTTCTGGCTCTACTGCACCCAAAAGGTTTTTGGCCATTTGACCCAATTGATAGTAGAACTTTTGTTGTAGACTTTTATTTTTGGAATGACTACTGAGGAGAGAATACATAACAAACTCACAAACAATGAGAGATGTTTACACCCTAAACAACCTCTCCTCAGTTCTTTATAGCTGATCAGGACTGGCAAATGTGAATTCAGGTCAGATCATAAAAATTGTTAGACAATATTAAAAATGTGATCTACCTCACACCAAAAATCAACTTCAATCCGAGTACAGACATCACAATGCCCGCACCACGATCAAATACTTTCTTAAATTTTAAATACACCGCACGTGGCTTTTCTGCTGATAAAGCAACCGCCACCAACGAGCACCAACCAGCATCGATAAAAAAGCACAGCATTGGTAACACAAAGTAAAAATACAACGGAATCTCTTTGGGTAATAAAGCTGTGAAAATACTGGCAAGTACAATGGCAATTTTAGGATTCGACAGTTGAGTAATTAAGCCTGTGGTAAATGCACGTCGTAAACTCATCGGATGCGATGCAGAATGATCAGCTTCGATTGGATCTTTGGCATGTTTGATAATTTTATAAGCCAAAAACAATAAATATAATCCACCGCAGATTTTCAAAGCCAAATATGCTGAAGGCACTGCAAGTAAGAATGCCTGTAAACCTAATACTGCCAATAAACCAAAAATTGCAGCACCGAGACCAGTTCCCAGTGCAGTAAATAAACCATGTTTACGCGAAATAGCGATTGAATTTTTAGCGACATAGATTGAAGTCGGCCCCGGACTCATTGCGCCCAGTAAAAGTGCTGCTGCAATCGAACCTAAAATCCAAATTGATTCCACATTAATTCCATAGTAGATGATTGATTTATCGCGTTATTCTACTTGGAAGCCTTATGAATATTTCCCTAATTATTTGAGTGATTTTTTTAAATATTAAAATTATTCACTATTTATTTCATTATTTTTAGCGAATTAGTTTACTGTATAAATTAAATACAATTGATTTTATAAAATAGCCAAGTCATGCTAATCATCATCTGACAGTGCTTCATTATATGCAGTTTCGTGCGGAGACAGACGATAGTCCCTTTCCTGTACAGGTACGCCAGCAATAATCATACTTCGTGCTTCAGTTTTTGGTTTGTTTAGAAAATCCTGCTCACAGCCTAAGGCCGTTAAAACAAACAAACCCAATAATAAAATGGATAGAGATTGCTTCATGCCACCCTCCCAAAATTCCGTTTTCTTTCAGATTAGCACTTCTGATTATTTTTTAAACATATTTTTTCACTGTTTTTCAATTTCTCCGAGTAAGAGCTAAGATTCGAAATCCGCTATACTGTTAAAAAACCAAATGCTCGCACTATGTTTGATACGATTGCCCAACAGGTTCAAGATCAGGAAATTTCTTTAAATGGTTTAAACATCACAGTTCGCCGTTTAGACCAAATTCATCCACATATCTCTGGAAATAAGTTTTATAAACTGAAATACAATTTTATTGAGGCAAAACGTCAAGGCTTTCAAAATGTAATGACCTTTGGTGGGGCTTATTCAAATCATATTGCCGCCACAGCGTTTGCTGCGCATCAATTTGGCTTTCAGTCTATTGGGATCATTCGTGGTGAAGAACTCAAAAACTCAGCCCGCAATCACACCCTAGCCACCGCAGAACGTTTTGGTATGGCGCTGCATTTTATCTCACGAGAAGCATATCGACACAAAAATGATCCTGAGTTTTTAGCTCACTTAGCGCAACGCTTTCCTGAAAGTTATTTAATTCCAGAAGGTGGCACCAACTCGCTTGCCATTCAGGGCACTCAACAAATTTTAAAAGATGCTGATCAGACCTTTGACTTCATTTGTTGTGCTGTCGGAACAGGCGGTACGATTTCAGGATTGATTGAGCGCAGTTTAAACCGTCAAAGAATTATTGGATTTTCTGCATTAAAAGGCAATTTTCTGAATGATGAAGTAAAACTACTGACGGGTAAAAACAACTGGCATATCACTGATGATTATTGCTTCGGAGGCTATGCCAAAACTCGACCTGAACTGATTCAATTTATTGAAAAGTTTGAATATGAATACCGTATTCCACTTGAACAAGTCTATACAGGAAAAATGATGTTTGGCATTCATGATCTTATACAACAAAACTATTTCCCCAAAAACGCTAAAGTTTTAGTCATTCATTCGGGCGGGCTTCAAGGTCGAGCGATTTAGTTGATCTTGCTTCTGCTTCTGTTCGCTTGAATTAATCCGATAATGCTCAGTTCATCTTAATTTACCGTTATAATTGCGCTGTTTCGTTTTTTGATTATTTTCATGTCTTCCAAGCAATACGATGTTTTAGTAATAGGTGCGGGTGCATCTGGTTTAATGACCGCATATATGGCTGCTCAACGTGGGCGTCGTGTCGTGGTGGTTGAAAAAGCCAATAAAGTAGGGAAAAAAATTCTCATGTCAGGTGGCGGTAAATGTAACTTTACCAATCTGTATGTTGAGCCTGACAACTATATTTCACATAACCCGCATTTTGTTATCTCAGCACTCACTCGTTATACCAATTGGGATTTCATTGGCTTGGTCTGCGAATATGGCATTGAATACGAAGAACGTAAACACGGTCAGCTCTTTACCCTCAACGGCGCGAAAGAAATCTTAGCCATGTTACTTGCTGAATGTGACAAAACTGGTCTAGTCGACATCAAAACCAGTTGCGAGGTGAAAGCCGTCAACGCCCTTGAGGAGCACGGTTTTCAAGTAGCAACCAATTTAGGTTATTTTGAAGTTGAATCTGTCGTGGTCGCATCTGGTGGTCTCTCAATTCCGACGCTTGGAGGCTCAGGCATTGGCTATGAGATTGCTAAACAATTTGGACACTATGTTTATCCAACTCGTGCAGGTCTAGTCCCCTTTACTTTTTCTGATGGTTTCAAAGAAGTGACGACACGACTCAGTGGCAATGCTGTTGAAGCGACATTAAGCAATCATCTCAATAGCTTTACTGAAGCACTCTTGTTTACGCACCGTGGTTTAAGTGGTCCAAGTTCTTTACAGCTCTCAAACTATTGGGATGTGGGTCAAAGTTTTAAAGTCGACTTTTTACCGAGTCTTGATCTCTTGGATTTTTTTAAAACTAGAAAACAAAATCAACCTAAAGTGTTACTCCGCACCTTACTCGCTGAACACTTACCCAAGAGTGTCGTAGTTGAATTGCAACAGTTGATTTGGATGGATCAAGCTGAAATATCAATCGGTAATATCAGTGATGAGAAGTTAGAGACGATTGCCCAGCGCCTTCATGCATTTGAAGTTAAACCTTCTGGGACTGAAGGATACCGTACGGCTGAGGTGACTTTAGGTGGAGTTGATACCACTGAAGTTTCCTCAAAAACAATGGAAAGTAAAAAGCAAAAAGGACTTTTCTTCGTCGGTGAAATACTCGATGTAACTGGCCATTTAGGTGGATTTAACTTTCAATGGGCTTGGTCATCTGCACATGCCGCATCTGAGTATGTCTAATTAACAACGAGTATTGTTCATTTTTTCATTAAAGGGGGCATCCTTTGCCCTCTTTGAATATCGTCCCTATTGATCAATCGAATGCTTCATTATTGATTTATCTTTTCTAAAGGAAGTAATTTATGAGGGTCTTTGGGCGTTGGTATCAGTTGAATCAATCATTTGTGTGGTTGGATCTGTTACTGCATCATCAATAGATGGTGTATTGAGTCTGTTGTTTTCAGTAGCTTTTGAATTTGCAAAAACAAAGCGGTAAGCGCTTGCTAAAAAACCCACGGTGATACCCGCAATCACTATTGGGGCGAATAATTTATTAAATTTCTTACTCATAATTTTTACTCTTTTTCATGAGGATCAGCCAAACCATGCTGACTGATCCTGACACAAATTTACATGTTATTTAGGGTCATTTTTTGATGGTGTATTTTGATCCGACTCTCCTGTAGATCCATAAGGATTATTCAATGGTTGAGTTGGTGCCTCTACATCAATTTGCGTGGGTGGAATGTCTTCGTCTTGATATTCTTCCGCAACAGTTGAAGCATCCATTTGCTCAGTAAGTGGTGGAGTGACTTGTTCAGGCTGATTTGGTCTTGGCTTATTCGCGTCAGATTTCGCTTTATCGATTAAGTCAGTCAACAATCGCTCTGCAGGTTGGCGACCACCTAGACCAAAAGCAAGCGCAAAAGCGACAGCAACCGCTCCAAGTGTTAATCCAAAGGCTAAGTTTACGATTGAGTCAGCGATTCCCATTGCACGCAAGCCCATTGCCACGACTAAACCAATGATCAGTACTCGGACAAGATTCGCTAACCAATGTGCGCTATTGGTCTCACCACGCTTCACCACATTGGCAACAAGATTTGCTAACCAGAAACCAATGACGAGGATAACTGCACCTAAAAGTACATTCGCTCCGAAATAAATGAACATCGCAATCAAATCACTAATTTGATCGAAGCCCAAACGATTCGCAGCTTCAGACACCGCAAAGAGCATGGTGAAGAATACAATCAAATGACCGACAACTTTTGATATTTTGGTTTGACCCAAAAAGCGTTGCATATAGAGCTTTTGAGGAATGTTATCAATACCTGTCCCAGCGATTACTTCAACCACAAGATTAGATACGAAACGTGAGACCACATAAGCAATGATCAGGATTAAACCTGCTGCGATGATATGCGGAATTGCATTCATAATTTCATACAACATTGCTGTTGCTGGTTGTGAAATCGCGTCTACACCCAAAGCCTCAAACGCAATAATCAGTGAAGTAATGATTACTAAGGCAAATACAAATGATCCTAATAGCTTAGGCAGATTGGAATTTTTAAAAATTCCGATTTTTTCAGCTTGCTGTTGAACATTCAAACTTGAAAGTAGTCCTTCGACAATACCGCGTACAATTTTTGCCAAAATGTAACCAACAAATAAAATCACACCTGCCATAAAGATATTCGGCAAGTATGCAACGGCTTCAGTCACCATATTCTGAACTGGATATAACAAACCATTTAAGCCCAAAATAGACAGCACGATCGGTAAGAACAGCAATAAAATGAGCCAGTAAACAATTTCACTGATATTTTGGCTAAATGAGCTCACACCAACGTCTTGACTGAGCTTTTCATCCAATTGTGTACGACTGAGTAGTCGAGTTAATCCAACTTTGACTAAATTTGCTACGATCCATCCAATAAAACCAACTGCTACCGCAGCCAATAATTGTGGGATAAATAGTAAGAATTGTTGAACCATATTACTAAACGGACCACTCACACTGGTCAAGTTTAAAACGTTGAGTGAGCCGATAACAGCAATAATGAGGATCAGCCAGAAAACGACTCTGGAGATGATATTTTCTATATTTGAGCGATGTCCTGTCGCGCTACTCAATTTTTGATTGGTATTTAATTTTGCAAGTACCTTCTTAACCCCTGCGGCAACGATTAAAGCGATGATCCATCCTATGAGTAAAATGGCCACTGCAGCAATAATTGGTTGGAATTGCTCCCAATAATACATTGCATCAAAGCCCCCATTTCGAGTGAAGCCGTTATATTCATCATTCATTGGTTACGCCTCTTCTTATGTTAAGTGTTCTGAATTACGATTGATTTAATTCCTTTCCCTAGATCATTTTTCGATCGCGTCATCACACCATAAATTTCGAATATTTTTTAATCAACTCAAAGCATCATAAATACAACACATTGTTGCAAATCAAGAAAAAACCCAGCCTAAGCTGGGTTTAAACATGAAAAGTGTAGTGGTTTATTGGTCGTTTGCGACCGCAGTAACGGTATTATCCACTGCTGAATCTGTTGCCGTTGCTGTATCTGCATTATCTTGAGTTGCAGGAATAGTCGTATCAGCAGGAATTTGACCTGGTGTTGGTTCACGATCAGCGAGCATATAGAAAATGAAGGCTGCTAAAAAAATACCAACGATAATCAGAATATACACTGGGATCTTACTTTTTTTCTTTTGATCATTATGGGTCGGATGATTGGATTGATCTACCATGATGCCCCTCTTATGTATTTTGATGATTTTTTATACTAGCAATCTATCATGTTGTTTTGTGTGAAAAAACATTATCAATTCGTACTGATCAAAGCACATGAGCTGTGATGCAAAATAGAGTATAATATGCACCCTCCTCATTTTTATTGTCGATCTGTATGACCTATCGCCGACAAAGTGTCTCTTTAGATTTAGACACAGATGTCACTCATGCCTGTTCTTTGCATCATACCCGTGATGGGCATTTGATTGGAATTATTGAGTTTACGAAACCAAGCTATGTGCTGAAGTGGGGTGACTTAGAGTATTTCCGCCGTCGCACTGAAGAGTTTTCGGTGATGCCCTTTCCTGAATGTGTCAACGGCATGATCATCGACATTCGTAACATCGCTTGCTTCTTAGATAATGAAGTACCCATTATTCCTTGGCGTTTACTCGAAGAAGAATGCCCAATTCGTTTAGTGGTTCCACACGATCGTTTGGAACATTATGCAGGTTTATTTGAACCGACTTGGCTCACGAGTGATGTAGATACTGCGATTCAAGAGATTCGTCAATTTATGGATATGTTTGTCCATTAAGTATGTCGCATAGTATTCCTATGTAATTTAGAAAAAAACCTCCGAGATGGAGGTTTTTTGCCGTAATTCCCTCACCCAAAGAGAGAGGGTGATTAGGACTTACCAATAGTTCTCTACTGCAATATTTCCTTCACCACGGCGATTCATGGTCAGGCCACGGGCTTTCAGTGCCTCTTTTGTATCTTCAACCATTTGGGGATTCCCACACAGCATGATATGTGACGTTTGCGGATTAAAATCGAGACCAACGGTTTTCTCTAACGCTCTATTTTCGATTAATACTGGCAATCGATCATGCAATGGCGCATTTGGATCACGTGTAATAATTGGCACAAATTTAAATCCTGTATGACCTTCACCAAAGGTATACGCGACTTCCTGAATTCGGTCTACGTAAGCCAATTCACTTGCTGTTCTCACACTGTAAACCAAATGAATATTTTTATATTTTTGCCACACTTCAAAGTCTTGCAACATAGAAATAAATGGTGCGAGCCCCGTGCCTGTCGCCAATAACCACAGGTCTTTTGGCATAGGTAACTGGTAACGTGCTAACGTCAAAAATCCATAAGGGATCTTTTCCAAATAAAGTTCATCACCAACTTTGAGATGTTGTAAATTTGATGTAAAAGCACCATCTGGTACAACAATTGAAAAGAATTCTAGGGTTTCATCAAAAGGCGATGAAACGACAGAATACGCACGTACCACTAAATCATCGCCAACTTTCAAACCAATACGCGCGAACTGCCCTGCGGTAAATTTAAAATGTGCGGGACGCGTCATGGTAAAGCTAAATAAAGTGTTGGTCCAACGATGTACAGAAAGGACTTTTTCTACGCTAAATTTTTCAATTGACATAATTTCTACGTGGCATGACAGACTGCGCTCATGGTAGCATGACAATATAATTTATTAATATTTTTTCACATTAAGGCTTCATTCATGCGCATGACATTACGCCAACTGGCTGTTTTCGTAGCTGTCGCTCAAGAGGGTACAGTAACTAAAGCAAGTGATGCTGTACGACTCACACAAAGTGCTGCAAGTATGGCGTTAGCAGATCTTGAAGATGGTCTCGGTGCACCATTATTTGATCGCTTAGGAAAACGATTACAACTGAATGACTTGGGTCGTTTTTTACTCCCACAGGCGCTTGAAATTTTAGGTCGATGTGAATCATTTGAACAAGCAGCTAAAGGCGAGCTTCAAAGTATTGATCTTCGTATTGGGGCGACTTTGACCATTAGTGATTATTTGATGCCTGATTTAATGGCTGATTTTCTTCAATTACAACCACAAGCACATTTGCAACTTCAAGTGGGCAATACGCGTCAAATGATTGAAGCTGTTAATCAGTTCCAACTTGATTTAGCACTTATCGAAGGTTCATGTCACTTACCTCAATTACAATCGATCCACTGGCGTGATGATGAGCTTGCTGTGTGTTGCTCACCAGATCATCCCTTGGCGAAATTAGACCGCCCTCTGACCATTGAAGACTTTAAACAGGCTGAATGGATTTTACGTGAAGAAGGTTCAGGGACTCGTGAAGTCTTTGACAACGCAATCCTGCAAGACTTACCGAATGCCAATATTCGTTTAACTTTGGGTCATAATGAAGCTATTTTGAAAATTGTTGCTGGTGGTTTAGGCATGTCATGTATTTCAAAATTAGCTATTGAACCATTAAGAGAAAAAGAGCAACTGGTGATTTTAGAAACGCCGTTCTGGCAACTCACACGTCCTTTATTTATGTTAGTACACCGTCAAAAATATCAGGGACCTGGTTTAAAAGCCTTTATGAAATTCTGTGATGCTTAATAAAAAAAAGCTCCTCATTGGAGCTTTTTTTATTTCTCAGCTTCTTTCTTTTGTTCTTTGATAATGTGTTCTTGTTCTACCGCATAAATTTTTGCTTTTGCGTCTTGCTCTTCTCTGTATTGCTCATATTTTTGAAATCCCCAAACACCCAGATTAATGAACACTAAAATAGGGACAATACTTGCAAATATCCATGGATTAAATTGCTTGTTTGGATCTTTTATCTTCTTGGCTTTTTTCTTTGATTTTTTATCAGCTCCGAATTCATCAACACGCGAACTCGTAATGAATTTTTGCGCATTAAATTTTAATTGAAAATGCGTTTTAACAACAGGGAGTTCTTTACGTACAACTTTTGGTGGGCGCCCTTTTGCATGGGTTGGCTCGGGTAGATGATCATCTACGTTCTCTTCAGGCGCACTCTCATTCAAAGGTTGAACTTTCGTAAGTGGTACGACAGCTGACTCATCTAAGACTGGCACACGGCGACTTGGCTTTGATTCGAGCATTTCTTTAATTTGCTCTTCCTCAAGAGGTTCACCTAAGGAAATTTTAGATACTGGATCTGAAACTTGATCTGCATGATGTTCAGCACCAGAACCATCCAACACGATTGATTCTTTAGTCAGTGTATTAAAATTTAGTTCAAAATCTTGAATTTGTGTTGGTGAGTCTAGCGTATTTCCCTGATCTGCAAGGCGCTTTTCGATCAGCTCATCTAGCTCTTGTTCAAACTTCTTAGACTCACCTTCTAAATCTTCGTGCGCACGATAAAAAAGTTGATTCAAGGGTTGTTCGACGCGTGCATGTTTATTGTCTAACCGCACGATAAATTTTGCATGACGTTGGTCGTCTTTATCGACCACGATACATTTCACACGCTCACCAATTTGAGGCGCGATACTGGAATTTGCCATGTCATTCAATACGAAATGCACATCAAAATCATGATCATTGATTTTGATAATTCCTGCTTTTAATGCAGGGTCGTACGAATGTAAAACACCCCTGTAAAACATGTTATTTCCCCAGCATAAAAAAGATTGATTCTTAGTAATTAGTTTTTTTAAATTTATCGTTGAATCAAAATCTTAATAAAAAAGGAGGCCTTAGCCTCCTCTATAATTTAATCAAATTTTAATCTTTTTGTACAGAACCAAAAATTTTATCGCCAGCGTCCCCAAGACCCGGAACGATATAACCATTCTCGTTTAAACCGTTATCCACAGCTGCTGTAAAAATGACAACATCAGGATGTGCTTCTTCCACACGTTTAATGCCTTCTGGTGCTGCAACCAAAACCATCACTCGGATATCTTTACAACCACTCGCTTTAAGGACATCAATAGCAGCAACCAATGATGATCCAGTCGCAAGCATTGGATCAATAATCATCGCTATACGGTTTTGTACGTCAGGTACCAATTTCTTATAGTAAGTACGTGCTTCTAATGTTTCCTCATCACGCTCTAAACCAAGAACAGAAACTTTTGCACTTGGAATAAGATTTAAGAAACCATCAAGCATACCAATGCCAGCACGTAAAATTGGTACAACAGTAATTTTTTTACCTGCAATACGCTGTGTTGTCACCGGGCCATTCCAGCCATTAATTTCGTGATCTACAACAGGTAAATCTTTGGTTGCTTCGTAAGTCAGTAACATTGTGACTTCTTGCGCTAACTCACGGAAGTTCTTCGTGCTGATATCTGCACGGCGTAATAAACCTAATTTATGACGAATGAGCGGATGACGAATTTCTTGGATTGGCACGGGAGAACACCTGAAGCATAAATGTAAATTCTGTCTATTATAAATGTTTTTAATATAAGAAATAAGAAAAGCCCTCAATGAATAAGGGCTTTTTTTGTTAACAACAATAGTTTTTTTAGATTAATCGATCAACTATTGAAGAACGATATGTAATGGCGCGATCAATTGTGCTTGATTTGCCATCGCAATGACTGGATCTGGATATACACCGATTACAAGCACTGCAAGCGCAGCAAGCAATACCATAATACCACCCACTTTTTGACCCCAATGTTTATCAGCATCAATACGTGGAGTGTCTGGTGGCGTCATATACATGACGATCATGACACGTAGGTAATAGTATAGACCAATACCAGAACCCACAATGATCATCGCAGCGAAGAACCAATGTGCTTCAGACACAACTGTCATGATCAGCATGAATTTACCGATGAAGCCTGCAGTTAACGGAATACCTGCAAGAGATAGCATCATCACAGTCAGGGTTGCCGTCAATACTGGACGACGCCAGAATAGACCACGGTAGTCTGCAAGTGATTCTGCTTCGTCATTGTTGTTGTATGGGCTAGACATCAACGCTACAGCACCAAACGCACCAATCGTCGTTAATACATACGTTAATACATATAAGCTTACTGACGTTAAGCTTAAGAAAGATGTCGTAACAACAGCAAGGAATAAGTAACCAAAATGCGCAATTGACGAGTATGCCAAAATACGTTTTAAGTTCACTTGTTTCACTGCAAGCATGTTACCAATCAAGATTGATAACACTGCAATGACGATCAAAATCGTTTTGATCGATTCGATACCAATTACACCTGAAGACAGTAAGTAACGTACGAATAAACCAATCATTGCAACTTTAGCTACAGTAGCAAGGAATGTTGCAATTGGTGCTGGAGCACCTGCGTACACATCTGGCGTCCATTTATGGAATGGCGCTAAAGACAATTTAAATGCAACAGCTGCGATGATTAAACCAAGACCTAAGATTCCAAATACAGTGGTAAGTTTCTCACCAAATTGTGGAATATAAGCTTGCAGCGCCATCATCAATTGAGGATCTTGAGACTTAGTTAACGCCCAGAACATATCATCCACTTGACCCGCAAATGATAATGAACCTAGAACTGAGTAAACATAAGCCATACCCATCAACAACATTGCAGAAGCAGTTGCTGAAAGTACAAGATATTTAATACCCGCTTCGAGTGACTTACCGCGTTGGTAGGTATAAGCAATCAGACCGTACACTGGAATCGACATTAACTCTAAGCTAATGAAGAATGATGCAAAGTGTGAACTTGTTACCATTAACATTGCCCCTGAAACAGAGATCAACATTAATAGATAAAGTTCTTCACGATTATCTTTATAGGTTTCGATATATGCATGTGACAGTGTGCAACAAGCCAATGCAGCAATCAAAATAATCACTTGATAGAACAGACCAAAAGCATCAACCATAAATAGGTTCATGACATTTGGTGAGATCTGAGAACCTGTAAACAACGTGAATAGAATATTCAACAATGCAAGGTTAAGACCGATAACAGATACTGTCGCAATCAAATTATGATTACGTTTGATTGCAGTCAAAATCATTACGATGATTGCTGTTAAAGCAACAATCATCACAGGAGCTAATGGCATTAGCTCAGAAAATGATAGTGTGAAGTTCATGACTTATTGCATCTCCACATTTTCGAGTTGAGTTGTGGCTTGTTCAACCACTTCAACTACTTCTTGTACTGGAATGTAGCTATTCGCAATCCAAGCCAAACTTGATTCTGAAATATCAAGGAAGCTTTGTGGATACAAACCAAGCCATAACAGACCGAACGCACAAATTAACAAAATACCAAGCTCACGCACATTAAGATCTTTTAATGGGTTCGCATAGTGTTGTTTTTGCTCTTCGTTTGGCACACCAAATAACGCTTTATGAATCAGGATTAAACCATATAGACCCGCAAATACTAAGCTGATCGCAGCAATAATCGTGAATGTAGGGAATCGAGCAAATGCACCCATCAAGATGAGGAACTCACCAATGAAGTTACCTAAGCCAGGGATACCTACAAGCGCAGCAATAAAGAACATCAAGAAGAATGGTAAATACTGGAATTGACCACGAATACCACCCATCAAGCGTAAATCACGTGTGTGAAGACGCTCATACACTTGACCACACATAATGAATAATGCTGCTGACGATAAACCGTGAGCCAACATCATGACCATCAGACCTTGGAAGGTCAGGATGTTACCTGCGTAGATTGCAAGTAAAACAAAGCCCATGTGTGAAATCGACGTATACGCCAACAAACGTTTCATATCGGTTTGCTGGAAAGCACACCAAGCACCGTAGAAGATACCGATTAAACCGAAAATGATTGCTACATCAGCAAACTGCGCTGAAGCAACTGGGAAGAATGGAATGACGAAACGAAGTAAACCGTAAGCCGCTGTCTTAATTAAGATACCCGCAAGGTCTACAGAACCTGCTGTAGGTGCTTGTGCGTGCGCGTCTGGTAACCAACCATGCAATGGGAAAACAGGAAGTTTGACTGCAAAACCAATAAACAAACAAATCATAAATGCAAAGGCAATTGATGACGTTTGTGGGTTAGCATCCAATGTATTCGCAACAGCGAGTAAATGGTTATAACTGAAGCTGATTGTATCTGTCATCATGAAACCGTAGATCACAAGACCTAAGATACCAATCAACATGATCAGACCAGCCACCTGCGTGTAAATAAAGAATTTAGTCGCAGCGTAAACACGAGATTTACCAGAAGCACCTTTGTGGCCCCAGAGTGCAATCAAGAAGTAGATTGGAACGAGCATCATCTCCCAGAAGAAGAAGAACAAGAACAAATCAACAGCCAAGAATACACCGATCACGCCACCTAAAGACCATAAAAGGTTTAAGTGGAAGAAACCAACGTTCTTCTGAATTTCACCCCAAGAACAGCCAACCGCCAATACACCTAGTAAAGCAGTTAAACCGACCATGAGAAGTGAAAGACCATCCACCGCTAAGTGGATGTTAATGCCAAGGGTTTGAATCCAAGGTACATAGAACTCTGCAGACCAAGTCGGTACAGTTTCACCAATTTGGTAGCTGTAGGTACCTGATTGCCATAAAGCAACGGTCATGCCCAAAGTAATGAGCATACCCACAAGTGCAATATAACGTGGTAGGTGTTGATCTAATTTATCAACGACCCAACAAATAAAACCAGCAATGAACGGAATGAGGATCAGCGCGGGTAAATACCAGTTATTGATGTTTTCCATCTTATTTCCCCACGATCTGAGTCACGATCAGAATCATGATAATTACCACGATACCGAACGCCATGCTCGATGCGTACTCACGCAAAGAACCTGTTTGACGTGAACTAGTGAAGCTATGACCACCTTTAACAATCGCTGGCAATACAAGCCATACGCCATCAATCGGGTCACGACCAATCATTTTTGCAATAAATAAGTAAGGTTTTACAAACACGAGGTCATATAACGCATCGAAACCAAGCGCATTACGACAGATATTTGCAAGTCCAGCACCCAATGAAGTGCGAGCAAAACCTTGAACTGCTTTATAAGCAAAAGCAAATAAGACAACACCAACCGCTAAACCAGCAAGTGCGATTGCAATAGCGACATATTCTGCACCATGCGCACCAGCTTCTAGCGCTTCAGGAATAACAAATGCAGGGATTTGTGCTGCATCAAGAATACTCATGACTGGCGCTTTAAGTACGATTGCCAAACCTGTAGAAAGGACAGCAAGAATCGCTAAAGGAGCCCAGTAAGTTGCACCTTTGATTTCGTGATATGGCGTTTTCTCTTCGCCAAAGAACACAATCCAAATTAAACGGAACGTGTAGATTGACGTTAAGAATGCACCAGCAACACCGACCCAATACAATGTATTGAATACAGGTAAGCCTGCGATATGACTTTGTGTCCACACAGCCGCCAAGATTGCATCTTTTGAGAAGAAACCAATCGTTAAGAATGGAATCGCTGCTAAGGCACCGCCACCGATCGCGAAACAAGCAAATAAGAATTTATTACGCTTGAACAAACCACCCATTTTGAAAATGTTTTGTTCGTGATGGTATGCAAGAATCACCGCACCTGATGACAAGAACAACAACGCTTTGAAGAACGCGTGTGTCAACATGTGGAATAGACCAGCTTGGTATGCTTCAGCACCTACAGCCATAAACATATAACCCAACTGACTCATGGTTGAGTAAGCAAGAATACGTTTGATGTCTGTTTGAACCAGTGCAGCAAAACCTGCAACTAATAATGTCACCGCTCCTGTGATTGAGATAAACACCATGACTTCTGGTGCCATTTCAAATACAGAGAACATACGGCAGCATAGATAAACACCTGCTGTTACCATTGTTGCAGCATGGATTAATGCAGATACTGGTGTAGGACCCGCCATCGCGTCTGCTAACCATGTTTGTAATGGGATTTGCGCAGATTTACCTGCAGCACCCAAGAACAACATTAATGCAGTCCAAATGGTTAACGATGAGCTTTGTGTCATTACCACAGGCGCAGCAGCAACGATTTCAGCAATATTCAATGTTCCAAATTGTTGGAAAATTAAGAACAATGCGATGAGTAAAAAAACGTCACCTATACGTGTCACGGTGAATGCTTTAATTGCAGCAGCACCATTTGCTGGATTTTGGTAGTAATAACCAATCAGCAAGTATGAGCACAGACCAACACCTTCCCAACCTAAGAATAACAACGCAAGGTTATCACCCAACACAAGCAATAACATGCTTGCTACGAATAAGTTGAAGTAAGAAAAGAAACGTGCAAAGTCTTCTTCACCACGCATATACCATGATGCAAAGATATGAATTAAGAAACCCACACCCGTAATCATGCCAAGCATAAGTAAAGATAAACCATCTAAGTGCAAGCTAATACCTGGTTCAAAACCACCCACACTGAACCAAGTCCAAAGGTGAGTCACTTGAGATGTTTCACCGCTGTTGATGAAATTCATACCAGCCAATAATGCACATAGTGCAGAAAGACCAACTGAACCCACACCAATAATGGCAGCTACAATTTCAGGAAGCTTATTACGCCCTGCCGCTAAAAGGATAAAACCAATGAGCGGAAATAATATGGTTAATGCTAATAAACTCATCCGCGCATCTCACTAGCAGCATCTACATCCAAATGATGGAAGCGATGATAGAACTGAAGGACGATCGCAAGCCCGATACACGCTTCTGCCGCAGCAAGCGTTAAGATCAAGATAAACATGATCTGACCATCTGGTTGCACCCATGCACTACCAGCGAGGACAAATGCAAGCGCAGCTGCATTCATCATGATCTCAAGGCTCATTAACATAAATAGAAGGTTGCGTCGCACCATTACACCGTAGAAACCGAGTGCAAAAAGAATGGTTGCAACAATCAAACCATGCTCTAAAGGGATATTACCCATTATTCTTTTTCCTCTTCTGCACTTGGTTCACGTTTGCCTAAGTGGAATGCAGCAACTAACGCAGCAAGCAATAACATTGCGGCAACTTCAACCAATAATAAATATTGTGTAAAGAGTGCTTGACCAACTTCTTTAGGGCCTACAACTTCTGTACCCATTAAAGGACCAGAAATGCTGTGCTCTGAAGTCATTGTCCAAACTAAAACTAGACCCATTAAAAAGCTCATCAATGCAGGGTAAGCCCAAGCATCAGATGTTAACCATTTACGTTCTTGTTCAACAGTTTGAGAACCAAGGTTCAACATCATCACAACGAAGACGAAAAGAACCATAATGGCACCAGCGTAAACAATAATCTCAAGTGCACCTGCAAATGGTGCACCAACGATCATGAACATACCAGCAACTGCAAGTAACGAAACGATTAAGCTTAAAAGTGCGTGTACTGGATTCGCATTAGTCACAACACGAACCGTAGAAACGATGGCCACAAGTGCCATCAAATAAAATGGCCACATCATGGTAATAAGCTCCGTACATCGACAGGTGCGCTTTCACGCTGAGCCTGACCTTTGTCTTTACCAGCTACAGCCATACCAGTTACACGGTAGAAGTTATAGTCTGGATATTTACCAGGACCAGAAATGAGCAAGTTTTCTTTCTCATAAACTAAGTCTTGACGAACGTATTCACTGAGTTCGAAATCAGGTGTCATCTGAATAGCAGTTGTAGGACATGCTTCTTCACACATACCGCAGAAAATACAACGAGAGAAGTTGATACGGAAAAATTCCGGATACCAACGACCATCTTCTTTTTCAGCTTTCTGTAATGAAATACAGCCAACAGGGCAAGCTACAGCACACAAGTTACAAGCTACACAACGCTCTTCACCATCTGGGTCACGTGTCAATACGATACGGCCACGGAATCGTGGTGGAACGATTTCTTCAGCTTTAACTTCAGGGTATAAAATAGTGTCACGTTTACGTGTTGCGTGGCTAAATACCATCCACAACGAACGTACAATTGACCCAAACCCAGCTAGAATTTTATACATAATGTTCTCCCTGCTGTCCTAGGCCTGATTCATCAGAATCACAGCACCAGTCACCAACAAGTTGACCAACGCTAAAGGCAAACAAATCTTCCAACCAAAGTTCATCACTTGGTCATAACGTGGACGCATTAATGAACCACGTGCCAAGACAAACATCATCACAAAGAATGCTGTTTTAATCATGAACCAAAATGCTGGAGGTAGGAAATCTAGACCAAATGGTGCTAACCAACCACCGAAAAATAAGGTTACGATCAAAGCTGAGATCAGGACAACGTTGACGTATTCCGCAACGAAGAACATCCCCCATTTCATACCACCATATTCAACATGGTAACCTTCCGCCAATTCTTGTTCCGCTTCTGGTTGGTCAAATGGGTGACGATGCGTTACCGCAACACCTGCAACCACGAAGATGAGGAAACCTAAGAATTGTGGAATGACAAACCATACATCTTTTTGAGCTTCTACGATTTCACGCATGTTGAATGAGCCTGCAATTGCAACCACACCCATCAAGGAAATACCTAAGAAGACCTCATAAGAAATCGTTTGCGCTGCTGAACGAAGACCACCGAGTAATGCATATTTATTGTTTGATGACCAACCACCAAATAAAACTGCATACACTGCAATACCCGCCATTGCCATAAAGAACAATAGACCGATACTCATGTCTGCAACACCTAAATAAGGTGATACAGGGATAACCATGAACGATAACACCGCAGTTGCCATTGCAACTGCTGGAGCTAAACGGAAAGTCAATTTATCTGCAAACTTTGGTGTCCAGTCTTCTTTGAACATGATTTTCAGCATGTCGGCAACAATCTGGAACATCCCCCCAGGACCTACACGGTTTGGACCGTAACGGTCTTGCCATAAGCCAAGTAAACGACGCTCAATGAAAGACATCAACGCAGCAATCAAAACTACAACGAGCAAGATCACAATCGCTTGAACTACAGAGTAGGCAATTGGCCAGTTCTCAGCCCAAAGCGGCGTTTGACGGATTAATTCTTGTTCCATGAATTATGCTCCTACCGCGACTGATACAGGCTCAGCTAACGATACCGTTGGCGCGAGACCAATTGGGTAACCAATATAACCTGTAGGTAAATATTCAATGACTTGAACAGGAAGAACGATCGAAGCCTCACCTGCTTTCACAGTAATGTTTTGGCCATCTTTCACATTCAAGCGCGCTGCATCTTGCTCACCCACTGCAAATACCGCTTCTGGAATACGAGACTCCATTGCAGGTGTTTTCACTGTGAATTCACCAGATCCAAAAATATGATGCATTGGAACAAGGCGGAAACTCTCAGCATTTACAAGAACTGGTGCTGGTGCAACGTATGTGCGTGCTGGTAATTTCGCAAGGCGATCAAATAAACGAATACCTGAATCACCACCTTTTAAAGAACCGCCCACTGATTCTTGGAACTTATTCCAAGCTTGTGGTGAGTTCCAACCTGCTGACCATGCAAATGGAACTAACGCTGACGGCGTTTGGTTCCCGACATAACCTTCCATAGAGAATGTTAATGCAGAGTCTTGATCAGTTGGTTGTTTAGGCTCATGGACAGATAACGGCGCACGAAGTGAAGTACGACCAGAGTAACGACGTGGTTCACGTGCCACTTTAAGACCATGGACACGGAATCCTGCATCTGGTGCTACATCTTGAATCGCTTCAAGCGCAGGTACATTCTTAGCAACTGATTCGATGACATCATCAAGCACAGTCCAAGAAATTGCTTTGCCTTTCACGCCAGTTTCAATGGCATGTAACCAACGCCAAGATTCTTTGATCGCAAGTTCTGGTTTGTAGTAACTTGGGTCATATACTTGATAGAAACGTTGTGCACGACCTTCTTGAGATACCACAGTACCATCACCTTCAGCAAAGCTCGCTGCAGAAAGAACGATATTCGCTCTTTTCACCGTTTCAGTTTCTGAATGGTCAAGCACGATCACGTCTTTACCAGACAAAGCAGCATCTACTTGCACTGCAGGTAAACGACGATAAAGGTCGTTTTCTACAATCACGACAGTGTCATAGTCTTGTGCAAATGCTTGCTCAAGGCTGTTACCGCCAAAGATTGCTAAGCCCATTGAGTTCACTTCAGGAACAGTCAAAGTTAGACCCGCATTACCCAGATTCTGTGCAACTTGTGCAGCAGCTTCCATAATTGCAGCTTCTTGCAAGCTTGTACCAGAGATAATCAATGGTTTTTTTGCAGCTTTTAAAGTGTCAGCAATGGTTTGAGCAAATGCTTTTGCATCTTCTTCTAAACCGGTAATACTTTCACCTTTCACCGCGGCAGCAACAGCAAAACCTAAACGTGCGATATCATTTGGAGAAGCAACGACTTCACCAGTAGCTACGTCAGATAAACGTGTTTGAGTCGCAGCCAAGATATAAATTGGTGATTTTTCGTCTTGAGCAATACGTTGTACTGGCTCAGCCAACCATTCTTGTGTACGGCGTTCTGCAGCCATTTCTTTGGCTTTGTTCTTCGCAGCTTGACGTACTGACAATGCCATACGTGGTGCAGTTTGTGTTAAATCTTCACCGAGAATTAAGACAGCATCGTAGCTTTCAATTTCACGCATACCTGGGTTATATACACCCTCGGTTTGCATAATTGATGCAGCAAGTTCAACCAAGTTTTGCTCTTTTTGAGACATACCTGTTGAATAGTTTGCTTGTCCAACCAATTCACGAAGCGCAAAGTTAGACTCAAGAGATGCACGTGGAGAACCAATACCCAATACTTTTTTGCCTTGGATTTTCTCAATCACGGTGTCTAACGCTGTATCAACTGAAACAGTCTCTACATTGCTACCTGAACGGAATTGCGGTTGACGTGGACGGTCTTCACGGTTCACATAACCCGTACCGAAACGGCCTTTATCGCACAGGAAGTATTGGTTGACTTCACCGTTAAAACGGTTTTCTACACGACGTAATTCACCATAACGCTCACCCGGAGAGATGTTACAACCTGAAGAACAGCCTTGGCAGACGCTTGGCGCATACTGCATGTCCCATTTACGGTTATAACGTGCAGAGTGTGTTTTGTCTGTGAATACGCCCGTCGGACATACTTCAGTTAAGTTACCCGAGAACTCAGACTCTAAAGTACCTGATTCTGGACGACCAAAATAAACACGTGAAGCGTTTGCATACACACCGAAGTCTGTGCCACCTGCGTAGTCTTTATAGTAACGAACACAACGGTAACATGCGATACAACGGTTCATCTCGTGCGCAATAAACGAACCAAGTTCTTGGTTGTAATGCGTACGTTTCGTGAAACGGTAACGACGACGGTCATGTTGTGTCATCACAGTCATATCTTGAAGGTGACAATGACCACCTTCCTCACAGACTGGACAGTCATGTGGGTGGTTCGTCATCAAGAATTCAACAATAGATGCACGGAAATCTTTTGCTTCTTTGTCTTCAATCGAGATGTAGGTATTGTCAGCTGCAGGTGTCATACATGACATAACTAAACGACCGCGAGTATCTTCTGGATTCGCGTATTGAGTTACAGCACATTGACGGCAAGAACCGACAGAACCTAAGGATGGATGCCAACAAAAGTACGGGATATCAATACCCAAAGACAAGCATGCTTGTAGCAAGTTCTCTGAGCCATTGACTTCATACGATTTGCCATCGACATGAATTGTAGCCATAGTCGAATTCCTTAAGCTTGTTCTACGTTGCTAACTTGAGCAGCGGCATTCACCACTTTTGCTTCAAATTCGCCACGGAAATATTTGAGTGCACCCATGAGTGGTTCCATAGCACCAGGAGCGTGAGCACAGAAAGTCTTACCAATCCAAAGCTTACGTGTAAGCTCTTGCAAATGATCGATGTCTTCTTTCTTGCCTGTACCATCTTCAAGTGCTTTAAGCGCTTTCACCGCCCAAGGTAAACCATCACGACATGGTGTACAGAAACCACATGATTCACGCGCAAAGAATTCTTCTAAGTTACGTGTTGCTGAAACCATACATTGAGTTTCATCAACCACCATAAGCAAACACGTACCTAAACGCGAACCTGCTTTCATGATGCTTTCCGCATCCATTGGAAGATCGATGTGTTCAGCTGCCAAAAAGTCAGTTGATGCACCACCTGGTAACCATGCTTTAAGCTTTAAGCCATCACGCATACCACCCGCATGTTCTTCAATCACTTCACGTGCAGTTGTACCAAATGGAAGCTCCCAAAGACCAGGGAATTTCACTTTACCTGATGCACCATAAATTTTTGTGCCAGGATCTTTCGACTTACCTGCAGATAAATTGATATACCACTCAGGACCACGCAGCATAATTGCTGGTAAGTTATTGTAAGTCTCTACGTTGTTCACAATCGTAGGACGACCCCAAGCACCTGCAACTTGCGGGAATGGTGGTTTTGTACGTGGATTTGCACGGCGACCTTCAAGCGAGTTAATCAATGCAGTTTCTTCACCACAGATATAACGACCCGCACCAGTGTGCACATGTAGTTCAAAGTTCCAGCCAGAACCGAGGATGTTTTCACCCAAGTAACCTTTGGCACGAATTTGCTCTAAAGCTTGGTTCAAATACTTCGCAGCTTCGATGTATTCACCACGGATAAAAATATAACCATGGGTTGCTTCAAGTGTATAACCTGCAATTAACATCCCTTCGATCAATTGATGAGGAAGTTTTTCCATCAACAGACGGTCTTTGAATGTACCTGGTTCCATCTCATCGGCATTACAAATCAAGTAACGAGGACCTGAATTGTCATTTGGTGCCATGAGCGACCATTTAATCCCTGCAGGGAAACCAGCACCACCACGACCTTTCACAGTCGCTGCTTTAATGATTTCCAATACATCTTTAGGCGGCATTGTGAGTGCTTTCTTGAAACCCTCATACCCTTCAAGAGATTCATAGTCTTCTACACTATGAACAAATTCTTGCTTGCTCAAACGCCATGTTAATGGGTGAGTTTCTGGGTTACCGTCGCCATAAATCGGTTTTGGTTCAGTATTCATACATACTTCTCCAATAACTGTTTCACTGAAGAAACTTCTACTAGACCGTGAGTATCTTCATTAATCATCAAGGTTGGACCCTTATCACAGTTTCCTAAACAGCAAATCGGGAGCAAAGTAAAACGACCATCAGCAGTCGTTTGACCAAATGAAATTCCGAGTTCGCGTTGGAATGCTTCTGCTAAAGTTTCTGCACCCATCAAGAAGCAAGCAATAGAATCACAAAGCAAAATTACGTTGCGACCTACTGGCTGGCGGTAAATACGGTTATAGAATGTTGCCACACCTTCCAAATCAGCAAGGCTCATTGACAACATCTGCGCAATCGCATTCATTTGCGCATCATCCACCCAACCATTACGACGTTGAACACATTTAAGTGCATCTAAACATGCCGCACGTGGGTATGGGTAATGGCCAATGTGATGCTCGATTTCGTGGATTTCTTCCGCAGTCAAAATCCCTTCGACATTCACACGTGGCTTTTTATCAGTCAAAATCATCATAATGCGTACCCCTTAGCGATCCACGTCAGCCATTACGACATCAATCGTCGCTAAATAAATGATTAAGTCAGATACAAGACTGCCGTTAATTACAGAAGGAATTTGCTGTAAGTGCGTGAAGGTTGGTGTACGAATACGGGTACGGTAACTCATCGTTGACTTGTCTGAAGTCAAGTAGTAGTTCGATGCACCTTTTACCACTTCCGCCATAACAGATGCTTCACCTGCTGGCATGACAGGACCCCATGACACGCTTAAGAAGTGCGTAATCAAAGTTTCAATGTCTTGTAGTGTCTTATCTTTCGGTGGTGGAACAGCCAATGGGTGATCCGCTTTATAAGGACCAGATGGCATGTTATCCAAGCACTGTTTGATGATTTTTAAAGATTGTTCGATTTCACGGTAGTGAACGATCACACGTGCATATGCATCGCCTTCGTATTCTACAGGCACTTCGAAGTCGTAATTTTCATAACCGCTATATGGACGATATTTACGTACGTCAAAATCAATACCTGTTGCACGTAAACCTGTACCTGTTACCCCCCATGCCAATGCAGATTTTGCATCGTATTGCGCAACATTACGGGTACGACCTTCAAATACCGAGTTTTTAAGTGCTGCAGTATGATATTCCTTCAAACGTTTAGGCATCCAATCCAAAATTTCACGGATCAAATGTTGCCAGTTGTTTGGAAGATCGTGTGCAGTACCACCGATACGGAACCATGCTGGGTGCATACGGTAACCCGTGATTGCTTCAATCGCGTCATAGATCTTTTGACGATCGGCGAACATATAGAATACTGGGGTCATACCGCCGGCATCCTGAATCGCTGTACCGATATAAAGCAAGTGGTTATTAATACGGAATAGTTCCGACATCATGACACGAATACATTGCGCACGTTCTGGCACAGTGATCCCTGCCATCTGCTCCACACCCATCACATAAGGCATGTTTTGCGCACAACCACCTAAGTAGTCAACACGGTCAGTATACGGAATGAATGAATGCCAAGTTTGACGTTCAGCCATCTTTTCCACACCACGGTGGTGATAACCGATATCAGGCACACAGTCTTTCACTTCTTCGCCATCTAACTGCAAGATCACACGGAATGCACCATGCGCAGATGGATGGTTAGGACCCAAGTTCAAGAACATGAAGTCTTCATCAGCATTACCGCGTTTTAGACCCCAATCTTCAGGTACAAAACGTAAATGCTCTTGTTCGAAATCTTGTTTCGCTTGGTTCTGACGATAAGGTGTGTATTCAGTCGCACGTGCAGAATATTCTTTACGCAACGGATGACCTTCCCAATACGTTGGCAATAAAATACGACGGAGCATTGGATGCCCTTCGAAGTTAATGCCGAACATATCGTAAGCTTCACGTTCGTACCAGTTGGCATTTGGCCAAATGTTGGTTGCTGTTGGAATATTGAGATCAGACTCATTCAACGCAACTTTAATACGAATATCCGTATTACGCTCTAGTGACAACAAGTGATAGAACACAGTGAAGTCAGACGCAGGTAACCCATCGCGGTGAGTACGTAAACGCTCATCTACCGCTGACAAGTCAAACAACATCACGTAAGGACGTGACACTGTACGCAAGAACATTAATACGTCTTGTACACGTGAGCGCTCAACCCAGACTGTTGGAAAGTCTTCAAAAGTCGTTTGCACGTAGAAATTCTCACCAAACTTGGTTTTGAGCTCTTCTACAATTGCAAATGCTGGGCGTGAATCAACTGGAGTTGATTCTGGCATAGCAATGTCAGTTTCAGCCATTGGCTTGGCTTCCTATTTAATACAAATTCATTCAACCAAAACGACAATTACACCCAAGCGGGTGCATCAATATTATTTGCCGTTAAGATTATTTAATTTCATCCATAGAGCGTAAGTGTTTTACTGCAATACGTTCAGCATTCTTACGGTCACGTTCAGGCTGCATCTTTGGCTTATAAACTGGCTTAAGATCATCACCGATCACCGCAGAAAGCGGACGACGCTCTAATTGAATTTGGTCTTGCAATAACATCAACGCTTGGATTAATGCTTCAGGACGCGGTGGGCAACCTGGAATATACACATCCACTGGAATGATTTTATCGACACCTTGTACAACCGAGTAAATGTCATACATACCGCCAGAGTTTGCGCATGCACCCATTGAGATCACCCATTTAGGTTCTAACATTTGCTCATAAAGGCGTTGAATTACAGGTGCCATCTTGACGAAGCATGTACCCGCTACAATCATCAAGTCCGCTTGACGTGGTGAAGCACGAATTACTTCGGCACCAAAACGTGACAAGTCATGCACGCCTGTTAAAGTCGTTGCATACTCTACGTAGCAGCAAGATGTACCAAAGTTGAACGGCCAAACTGAGTTTTTACGACCCCAGTTTACTGCTGTATGCGCCAAATCCTCTAAACGAGTCATGAACACATTCTTATTCACTTCTTCTTGTAGAAGCGGATCTTCTACAACGATACGCTCTTGAAGTGGATACTGATCAGCATCCGGATTCGCACGGGTTAATGTATATTTCATCCCGTATTACTCCTTATCAGATGATGTAGTCGTTGGCGAAGCTTTTACACGACCAGATGATTGCGCTGGAATTTGACCTGTAGGGTCAACCACCAACTCCTCAATTGAGTTGAAGCGAGTAATTTCTGCGAGATCCATATTTGGCGAACCAATTTTAGGTTTAATCCCTGCTGCTTTACGCTTATCAGATGGCGCCCAATTTAATGCACCAGTAGACAACTCATAAATCAAGCCAACGAGTAAAACTAAAATAAATACAGCTGCTGCTGCAAAACCGATCCAACCCACTTCACGAACTGACGCAGCCCATGCATAGAGATAGAGCGCTTCTAAGTCAAACACAACGAAGAAGATTGCAACCAAATAGAATTTTGCAGATAGACGAATTCGTGCTCCACCAGCACTAACTACGCCTGACTCGAACTGCTCTTGCTTAGCACGTCCCCACGATTTACCCCCTAGGAGTAGCGGGACAGTGAGCATAAAGACGCATAAAAATGTAACGCCGATCACGAAGGCAATTATTGCCCAATCGTATGGAGTAATGGCACTCATGCGGGGATAACTCCTGGCAGGCCTATTTATTAACAAAGAATGTATGTATTGGCCTTCAAATACACCAAACACAAAATTAATCCCGCCAATTGTACCTGATTTATGATTTCTGTTGCTAGCCAATCCCTCTAAGTCTTTAGGATGAATTTTGCCCTTTTTCCAGATTTCATGGTGATTAAAGTCAATAAAACCTTATTTAATCGTAGAAAGTTATCAAGGTGATAAAACTGATTATTTTTTCCGAATAATCATTCAAAAAATTCAAGCGGCGTCAATCCAGACACTATCACTTTTTTAGTTTTACCATTCGTGTTAGGTCAGCTTTTTTTGCACCAATATGGCTCAATTAATTTTGATTTATTCTATTTTAAAAGTTTTAAATTTTAATTGCTTACAATGTTTTAATTAACTTTATACAAATCGTGCTGATTTTCGTTATATGCTCAATTAAATAATAAGGAGAAGATCTATGAGTCTAGAATTCACACACAAACCTAACTATTTTTTATTTGCTCAGTTGATCGTCCATCATTTAGACAGCTATATCAAAAAACATCCTGATGCAACGAATGCTATTTTTGATTTACGCGATATTTATCAAATTTTCCGCCAAGACCTCGCCTCTACAACCACTAATCTTGATGCTATTCTCAACATCGCAGATGAATATACAGTTGAGACCATTCACGGGGATCAAAAACTGATTAGCAATTATCATATTGATGCAACCAATAACAGTTTACTGATCGATTTCAATGCCGATGCCTTAAATGCACTTAAACAAGGAAAACGCATTATTGAACCGAATGCCAATAATTACCAATAAAAAGCAATATAAAATATAAAAAAAGCGCTTAATCGCGCTTTTTTAATTCTTGCTTTATTCTGATGTTTGACTGGTTTGAACAATCTTCTTCTTTTTAAATCTTTTAGCTGGCCATTGCATAGTAAATCGTGCACCGCCCATTTTAGGACTTTGATCCACTTGAATCGAACCGCCAAACCAATAAGCGATTCGACTTACAATAGACAAGCCTAAACCATATCCGCCTGAGGCACGTGTACGACTATCATCCAAGCGAGCAAAAGCTTCAAAGACTCGCTTACGATCCTCTTCTGGAATCCCCGGACCATCATCTTCAACTGAAATATACGCCATTCCCTGAGCATCAATTCCACCAGTGATCAGCACTGTATCATCGCAGTATCGGATCGCATTTCCGACTAAGTTTTGTACTACACGATGTAAATAACGGCGTTCAGCATCCACCACCAAAGCTTGTGATGGCAAATGTAATTGAATATTTTTATTGGTTTTTAATGATTTAGTTTCAATAGCGACTTGCTCAAGCACTTCGTATAGTCGAATTTCCTCAAAATCAATAGAAGGCATGCCTTGCTCAAGCTTAGCATAGGTCATGATTTCATCAATGAGGGTATTTAAAGCCTCAATGTCTTTATCAATCATTTCTACTTGTTGCTGACGATACTCATAATCCTCTTCATCAACCAACATTTCCATACCAAAGCGAATACGTGCTACTGGCGTTCGCAGCTCATGTGATACAGCTCTCATTAACTCTCGCTGAGCTTCGATCAAACGCTGTATATGATCTGACATACTGTTATAGCTGGCTGCCAAATGTGCTAACTCATCATATCCTTCGACAGGAACGCGAACGGACATATCCCCTTTTTGCATAACATTTAAGGCTGAGTTAACTTGCTTCAACTTGCGTTGCATTGGGACAATCAGACCATACACACCAAGCGACAAAATAAACATACTCAGCAAAGTAATCCCTGCCGCCAATTGGAATGGCATCCAATTGAACATTGGCACTGGTCCCATCACCAATACGTCACCAGACGAATTCGTCATTGGAGAAATGACAGAAATCGTAGTACCACGAATGCTAGCGCTATCCTGATACAGGATAACCCCTTGATCCGCACGTAAACGACCAATTTGCTCGGAATCTAAATTGAGATCAGAAAGATTTTGAATGCTTAAATCATAAGAAAAGTGTTGCTTAATTTTTGCAAGATATTCCCTTTCCTGCCCTGGATAATAAACCAAGTATTCCCATACAAAGATTGGTAAGGCCTTCATTTGACGCTCACCGATATTATCCACTTTTACATAAAGTAAATGCTCAGGGTCATCTATTAAACCAATAATGACATAAGCAATACTTTCTTTGGCGTCATACCGCACCACTGCTTTGCGCTTTTCTAAACGGTATTTTTCGGTGCGTGAAAGTTCGACTTTATTCGATTCTAGATAATAGATTGGAAGTTCGAGCAAATCAGATGCATCTGATATCCAATCCATTCTTTGTTGCATGGTTTGTTGTCTTGAAACACCCTCGCTAATGACGTACGAAATCCCATCAGTCAATGACTCACGGTATTCCTGCGCGCGTTGATAGTTGATGATTTGCACAAGCAAATAACCAAATATGGCAACCAGCACCACCAAAATGACGAGACCTGCGTAGATACGCAGGAATATACTGTGTTTAGACACTAAGGTATGACCTTCTGAGGATTGAGGGCATTACCGCGGGGATGTGATTACATCCCGTTGGTTTCTTTAACGAATAAATATCCTTTGCTACGCACTGTTTTAATACGTTTAGGATTTTCAGGATCATCACCAATTTTTGGACGGATACGAGAAATACGAACATCAATTGAGCGGTCTTGACCATCATATTCAATACCGCGTAGACGCTCAAAAATGTCTTCACGTGAAAGGATACGACCAGCATTAGATGCCAACAACCATAATAAGTCATATTCTGCACTTGTGAAATCTACAAGCTCACCGTTTAAGGTTACAGAACGACCACCATTATCAATCACTAAATCATCAAATTCGATACGTTGAGCAACTTCATCCTCTGGTGTTTTGTCTGTACGACGAAGCAAAGCACGAATACGCGCTAATAGAACACGTGGCTGAACTGGTTTCGCAACATAATCATCTGCACCCATTTCAAGACCTAATACTTGATCCATGTCTTCAGTACGTGCAGTCAACATTAAAATTGGTTGATGATAATGTGGCCGAACCTCACGACATACGGTGAGACCATCAGCACCAGGAAGCATAACATCCAGCACCACCATATCTGGTTGCTCTGCGATAATACGACGGATTGCACGATTACCGTCTGGTTCTACCCCAACTTCTAATCCATTACGAATTAAATACTCTTGCGTTAAACGCGCAAGACGCTCGTCATCTTCAACGATCAAAATCTTTGGTAACTTTTCTTCTTGGCTCATAGAATGCCCCTATATTGTTACGATATCTGCTGATTAAAATTCACAGATTTACATCGATATGTTTTGCAATATACACACGTTTACATTGTAAACAAGAGCCTGTTCACGAAACTGATACACGAGCGTAGTCTTTTGTTATCTTTTTATTAACTATTGATAAATAGATAGTTTTGCCAAGTCGATCAATATTTTCAATCAACTTTAAACTTTCAAACACAAATCAATTTGATGATATTTTAAACAAAATATTTCAAAAAAATTATTTTCGAGAAGCAATTTGCACTTTCAGAGTTATCCACAAACTTATCTATAAGCACTCTAAAAAGTCTCTGTTATGCTTAGCACCCTGTGACGCTGACTACATAACAAAATGGCGGAACATGGAAAAAGTATAGGGAAATTTGAGTGTTAAACTCAGAAAAAAAATTATCAAAATGTCAATATTGATCTACCCTGAAATTTACCGTATCTTGTGTCTTAATTTACATTAAACCACTAAGTCTTGTGTTTACCCTCAAATATCGCGATAGCTCATTTTTTGAGTTTGTATCCGATTCAAATGGTCCATAAGCATAAAAATGATGAGAATGGAGCGACGCTGAAATGAGCGCTAATACAACCCCTGGTCAACTTCAAGTGATTAAACGCACTGGTGATGTTGCCACTTTTGATGCAGATAAAATCTCTGTAGCAATTGGTAAAGCATTTTTGGCTGTTGAAGGTCAACCAAGTGCAGATTCGAGCAGAATTCACGATCGTATTACTCAGCTGACTGAGATGGTGATGAACACGTTTAAGCGTCGTTTACCTTCAGGTGGCACGATTCATATTGAAGAAATTCAAGATCAAGTTGAATTAGCTTTAATGCGCACAGGTGAACAAAAAGTGGCACGTGCATACGTGATCTATCGTGAACAACGTGCTGAAGCGCGTAAAGAGTTAGGTGCTCATCATCACCCTACTCTTCAGATCACAGGTCAAAATGGTCAGCTCCAACCATTAGATTTGAGTCGTTTACAAGCAAAGATTGAAAAAGCTAGCGAAGGCTTAGAAGGCATTGATGTTCAAGCGATCATCGATGAAACTGTAAAAAACCTATACAACGGTGTTAAAGCATCAGACATCTCTACAACGATGATGATGGCGACACGTACACGTATTGAACAAGAACCAAACTATACGTATGTCACTGCACGTTTGTTGCGTGACAACTTAGTTGCAACCGGTCTTGAGTTTCTTGGTCTATCTAAAGACACGCTTGAAAATGATGCGCTTGAAACCTTCTTGAAAAAAGGTGTTGAGCTAGAGCTTCTTTCTCCAGAATTATTAAATTTTGACCTTGTAAAATTAGCGGCTGCGATTAAACCAGAACGCTCTAATCAATTTACATATTTAGGTCTTCAAACATTATTTGACCGTTACTTCATCCACTCTGATGGCGTACGCTTCGAATTACCACAATTATTCTTCATGCGTGTTTCTATGGGCTTGTCGCTCAATGAAGACAACCGTGAAGATCGTGCAATCGAATTCTATAACTTACTTTCTAGCTTCGATTACATGGCATCTACGCCGACTCTATTTAACTCAGGTACATTACGTCCTCAGTTATCAAGCTGTTATTTAACAACGATTGATGACGACTTGTTCGATATTTATGGCGCTATGCGTGATAACGCAATGTTGTCTAAATGGGCAGGCGGTTTAGGTAATGACTGGACACCAGTTCGTGCCTTGAACTCATACATCAAAGGTACTAACGGTAAATCGCAAGGTGTTGTTCCATTCCTTAAAGTAGCGAACGATACAGCAGTTGCAGTTAACCAAGGTGGTAAGCGTAAAGGTGCGGTATGTGCATATCTTGAAACTTGGCACTTGGATATCGAAGAATTCCTAGAGCTTCGTAAGAACACGGGTGATGACCGCCGTCGTACACACGATATGAACACTGCAAACTGGGTTCCAGATTTGTTCATGCAACGTGTATTTGAAGATGCTGAATGGACACTCTTCACACCGTCTGAAACACCAGATCTTCATGATTTAACGGGTGCTGAATTCGCAGAACGTTATGCTTACTACGAAAGCATTGCGAAAGAAACAGACATGCTGCATAAGAAAGTCCGTGCGAAAGACTTATGGCGCAAAATGTTATCAATGTTATTTGAAACAGGTCACCCGTGGATCACATTCAAAGACGTATGTAACTTACGTTCACCGCAACAACACGTAGGTGTGGTGCACTCTTCTAACTTGTGTACTGAAATTACATTGAACACAAGCAAAGATGAAATTGCGGTATGTAACTTGGGTTCAATCAACCTTGTTCAACACGTTCAAGGTGGTCAATTAGACCGTGAAAAACTTGCTCGCACGATTAAAACTGCAGTTCGTATGCTCGATAACGTCATCGACATTAACTACTATGCAGTTCCACAAGCGCGTAATTCAAACTTGAAACACCGTCCAGTGGGTATGGGTATCATGGGCTTCCAAGATGCACTATACGAAATGAAGATTGCTTACGGTTCTGATGCTGCGGTTGAGTTTGCAGATGAGTCTATGGAAGTGATTTCTTACTACGCGATTCAAACTTCAAGCGATTTGGCGGTTGAACGTGGTACGTATGAAACATTTAAAGGTTCATTGTGGGATCAAGGTATTTTACCAATTGACTCTCTTGAGCTCGTTGCGAAATCTCGCCCAGAACGTATGTTTGAAGTCGATCGCACACAACGTTTGGATTGGGACACGTTACGTGCCAAAGTCCAAAAAGATGGTATGCGTAACTCGAACGTGATGGCCATTGCACCGACTGCAACCATTTCAAATATTTGTGGTGTATCTCAATCTATTGAGCCAACATTCCAAAACTTATATGTGAAATCGAACTTGTCTGGTGAGTTCACTGTCATCAACCCTTACCTCGTTCGTGCATTAAAAGAACGTGGTCTTTGGGATTCTGTGATGGTCAATGACCTGAAACATTTCGAAGGTTCAGTACAAAAAATTGCGCGTATTCCTGAAGAGTTAAAAGCAATTTTCGCGACAGCATTTGAAGTTGAAGCACGCTGGATTGTTGATGCTGCATCACGTCGTCAAAAATGGATCGACCAAGCACAATCTCTTAACCTTTACATCTCTGGTGCAAACGGTAAGAAATTGGACATCACGTATAAGATGGCATGGTTACGTGGTCTTAAGACGACTTATTACCTTCGTGCATTAGGTGCGACATCTGCTGAGAAATCTACGATTAACACAGGTGCATTAAACGCAGTTAAACCTGCGACAGTTGCAGCACCAGTAGCAGCAGTTGCTCAAGAAGCTAAACCTGAAGCAGCAGCGTCAGAAGAAGGCTTCGAACAAGCAGCGCCAGTGCCAATGGCATGTTCAATTGACAATCCTGATTGTGAAGCTTGTCAGTAATTTAAGCTTATACAGCTACATTGAGATAAAGATGATAATCAACATGACAGCATGTTTTGAGTCAGATGTCTGAATAGTTGTATTGGTTTAGATGTAATGACTTTCAGCATGCTTTCTTTAGAGAAAGCAAATGAATAGATTAAGAACATCTATTTTCAGTCTTGTTTTAGGATTAACTGGAATTGGTGGAGGATTTTACTTATCAAACTCCCAAACCAAAAATATTAGCAATGACTCTCTGGTACAGAACACACAAAATGGCTCAAATAGCTTAGGCCATTCTTCTGTCCAGAATGTCACTTACAATATTAACCATAATCACTATTACGAAACTGAGCACAAAAATAGATAAACGTATAAGGAAAAGACCATGCACCATATGACCCATAACTATATGTTAGGACTTGCGGTACTGGTCTTTGCCTTTATTTTTTTCTACACCCCGATGGTCTATGCCTTTTTAGCCATTCGCAAACAACAGAAGCGTAAGCAAAATAAGTAGTGCAGAAATTCAATCTACTCAAACGAACAAATTGAGTACATACATCGGCAAAACTTAATTTTGCTTACACAATATAAGCGTATAGTAGGATGTCTCACGTTGAGATGTCTGAATAAAAGATATAAGCAACGTAGAGAGAATTGATATGTCTATCCTCAGTTGGGACGATTTCGAAGATGATGAACCGAAACAAACTGCACAAGCACAGCAGTCTGCGCCCATCGAACCGCAAAAAGCGCCTAATCCACAAGTGGTATCTGATGCACGCAACGAACCGACGCGTGTGGCAGCTGCACAACCCGCTCGAACCAGTTCAAACGGAACAACAAATTCAGCCGATCCGTTGGCAAGAGCATCTAACGCCTTAGAACATTTGGACGTTGCTCCAGGTCTTGAAGAGTTAGAAATGGGCGCTCAACGTGTTCAAGTTGATGATAAAGCAATGATCAACTGTCGCGCTGACTTGAACCAACTTGTTCCATTCAAATACGAATGGGCTTGGCAAAAATATCTCGATGGTTGTGCAAACCACTGGATGCCACAAGAAGTTAACATGAACCACGATATCGCACTTTGGAAGTCAGAGGATGGCTTAACTGAAGATGAGCGTACCATCGTGATGCGTTCTTTAGGCTTCTTCTCTACTGCCGATTCGTTGGTTGCAAATAATTTGGTTCTTGCGATTTACCGACACATTACTAACCCTGAATGCCGTCAGTACATCTTGCGTCAATCATTTGAAGAAGCGATTCACACGCATGCTTACCAATATTGCATCGAATCTTTAGGTATGGATGAAGGCGAAGTCTTCAACATGTACCGCGAAGTTCCATCAGTTGCGCGTAAAGCTGCATGGGGCTTGAAATACACTCAAGAATTAAGTGATCCAACATTCAAAACAGGCACACCTGAAACAGATCAAATCTTGCTTCGCAACTTGATCGCATTCTACTGTGTTCTTGAAGGTATTTTCTTCTACTGTGGTTTCTCTCAAATCTTGTCAATGGGTCGTCGTAACAAGATGAATGGTGTTGCTGAGCAATTCCAGTACATCTTACGTGATGAGTCAATGCACTTGAACTTTGGTATCGATATGATTAACCAAATCAAGATTGAGAACCCTCATTTGTGGACTGCTGAGTTCCAAGAAGAAATCATTCAGATGATTCTTGAAGGTACAATGCTTGAAATCGAATATGCACGTGACACAATGCCACGCGGTGTATTAGGTATGAATGCTGCAATGATGGAAGAATACTTGAAGTTCATCGCAAACCGTCGTTTAGCTCAATTAGGTTTACCTGAGCAATTTGCTGGTGTGAACAATCCATTCCAGTGGATGTCAGAAATGATGGACTTACGTAAAGAGAAGAATTTCTTCGAAACTCGCGTAACAGACTATCAAACTGGTGGTGCGTTAAGCTGGTAATGCATCACGCTATTGTATCTAAAAATAAAAGAGCCTTATATGGCTCTTTTATTTTTTATACTCAAGCAGGTTTAGTATGTTCAAGAATAAAAAAAATAAAATAGCAGGGTTAAGTTTTAAGATTCTTAGATTAACATTTGAAGTGCAACACCATGTTGTTGCCATGATACTTGACTCGGATTTTTAAAGCCGAGTCTTTTCTTAGCCGATGATTCAAACGTTGAGTGATTTCTGAGATGTATTCATCCGTATAGATATTTAAATCACTCCCTTTTTTAAGGTATTGCCTGATTAGACCATTGGTATTTTCATTTGTGCCTCGTTGCCAAGCATTATAAAGATCAGCAAAACACCAGTCTATATCTAATTCTTGAGCAGTATACTCATGCAGGCTGAACTCCTTACCATTATTTGCGTTGATTGTTTTGAGATGATCTTTGATCGGCTCAAATAGACGGATAGTTGTTTGGCAAACTTCTTCTGCCTTTCGTGAGCTACACTTTTTGAGCCATAGATAACCTGTCTTGCGATCTACAATCGAGACCAAGGATTGCTGATAGTTCTTACCTACAATCGTGTTTATTTCCAGATCACCAAAGCGAGTCCGATGCTCAATCTCAATAGGTCTATTATGAATGCATCTACGGGTTTCATGAAAGCCGTACTTTCGTTTCCTTTGATTTCTGAAACGTAGGTTGTGAAAGAGTGTGCCACCCTTATTTCTATCCTGCCGAATGAAGCGATAAATTGAATGCAAACTGACTGAAACACGAGAAGCGATCTGTTCAGGACTCCATTGAAGATAAGAGATAACTTGTGCCTATATTTCACAAGGGATTATTTTAGAATTGGAACAATGGCGTCTTCGAGCGAGTGTATTAGCATGTGTAGGGAAGTAACCATTTCTCGCTCGATTACGTTTAATTTCTCTAGAAATAGTTGAAGGTGACCGATTGAGTCTCCAAGCGATATAATGTTTAAAAAAACCTTCACGTAATAATATATAAATCTGATATCTTTCTTCTTAGGTAAGATGAGTATAGTTCATGAAGCAATTTTGACTTTGGATGGTCGGAAGCAAAATGCTAAATCGTCTTACTTCCTTCCAATAACTTAATCATTCAAAAATTTTATTGTGAATGTTTTTTTTCCTTAGTACCACATACCGATTAGAAATATAAATCTCTGCTTTAAAAAATAACACTATATAGTCACCTGCCTAATCACTGTAGTCATATTAATTGTAATTTTTCTAAATAATTCAACTTATACGACCTAGAAAATGCATTCAATAGTGCTTGGATAGATGCGGAAGCAATATCAGTATCAATTGCAATTCCCCAATACGTATTTCCACTGTAGTCTATACAACGAATATAACTAATAGACCGGCTACTACTCTGCTTCCCTAAAGTATGTTCTGAATACTCAGCAATCGTTATTTTACAAGGCCATTTCTTATTTAAAGCATTGACTGAGGCAGATAATAATCCATTTCCACAACCTACTAGATTGATAATCTCACCATGTAACTCAATATATAGTTTGACTTCATAAACATCATCTTTTTTATCCGATTGATAACTTACAAGTTCAAAATTATCTTCATTAGCGTTTATACCATATTCCGTTCTAAATACTGTCCAAATTTCAGCATGAGATAACTCTTTCTTATTGTTATCCGTCATCTTTTGCACGATTTGGCTAAAATCTTTTTGTAACTTTAGTGGTAAATCTATGCCATGATTTTGCTGCAATATCCAAGCGGCACCACTTTTACCAGATTGACTATTTACACGAATTACAGCCTCATAACTGCACCCTAAATCAGCTGGATCTATAGGCAGATATGGAACTTCCCAAAATGAATGATCTTGAACATTTCTCGCTTTAAAACCCTTTTTAATTGCATCCTGATGACTACCTGAAAAAGCTGTAAATACTAATTCACCTACATAAGGATGCCTTGGGTGAATCGGAAGTTCATTACATTCTTTCACGATCTCTGCCACTTTCTTGATGTCAGAAAAATCAAGTTCAGGATAAATGCCTTGTGTGTACATATTCAAAGCAATATTCACAAGATCAACGTTCCCTGTACGTTCACCATTACCAAATAGACAGCCCTCAACACGGTCTGCACCTGCAAGTAATGCTAATTCAGCAGTTGCAACGCCTGTTCCCCTATCATTATGAGGGTGCACACTGATACAAACCTGTTCTCGTTTAGTAAAATTTTTACAAAAAAATTCAATCTGATCGGCGAAAATATTAGGTGTACTGACTTCAACGGTAGTGGGCAAATTAATAATCATTGGATTTTTAGGACTTGGAGCCCAAACTTCAGCTACGGCTTCACAAATTTCTAGCGCAAACTCAATTTCGGTAAAGCAAAAAGTCTCCGGAGAATATTCATAAGTCCATTTAGTTGCTGGATATTGCTTACATAGAGATTTCACCTGTTGTGTTGAAGCAACGGCTAGTTCAATAATTTCCTGTTTAGACTTTTGAAAGACAATTCTGCGGAATACTTCTGCCGTGGCATTGTAAACATGAACAATCGCTTGCTTTGCTCCCATCAGAGACTCAAAGGTTCTTTCAATTAGGTCTGGTCGGGCTTGAGTCATAACCTGGATACAAACATCATTTGGAATCTGATCATGTTCGATGAGGTAACGAACAAAATTAAAATCAGTTTCTGATGCCGCAGGGAACGCAACCTCAATTTGCTTGAATCCACATTCAACAAGCATTTGGAAAAATTTAAGTTTCCTATCGTGATCCATAGGATTGGCCAATGCCTGATTACCGTCTCTTAAATCGGTTGAACACCAAACAGGAGGGTGAGTAATTTTTTTACTTGGCCATGTTCTATCAGTAAAATCGGAAAAATCGAATGGACGATATTTATTTTGAGGATGAGTTAACATGATGTGATCCTATGACTTTAATCACATCATCATGAATCATCATTTTTTGTCTTTCTTTCGATTTAAAGACAAATACCATCTAGAAAAAGACAAAATCTAATCTGATTTTTTCTTTATATATTCTGTAGGCGTCATTCCCATTTGTCTTTTAAACATATAGGAGAAAGCACTAGGACTCTCATAGCCTAAATCTAAAGCGATATTGAGTATTGGCTTTCTCATTTCCAAATCAGTCAAGGCTTGCAGCAATTTTGCTTGCTTCAGCCATACACTAAAATTCATATTGAGTTCTTTCTGGAAAAGTCTTGAAAGTGTTTTAGAGCTAAAAGCATGCTGTTCGGCAACCATCTCTAAATGGTTGGTTCCGGAGAGATCTGCTTTGATATTTTCACAAATTTCTTTGAGTATCTCTGACTTTGCTTCTGGCAACTGAAATGGAATTTCTTCTAAAAAGCGTAACTCATCTAATATGAGTTCCAAAAGCCGTTCGTTTCTAGTATGAGGTAAGATTTCTTCATTTATCTGTACAGCCTGATTAATAAGTTCTGACAGAAGTTTTGGAATAGCAACAACACTACATTGCGTATTGAAATCAGCACGGGCAAAGGGATCAACAAATATTCCTCGGGCTTCCACATTACCAAATATCTTGATTGAATGTTTTTTGTTTTCAGGTATCCAAATACCTTTAGATGGAGGGATGACCCATATTCCTTCTGACGTTCGAACATGAATGACTCCAGAAAGAGTATGTAGTAACTGGATTCTGTCATGTTGATGAGTCCCTTCTACATAACCATGAGCATACGACTGTGCATAAGCATAGACTGGATAACTAAGCTGACCATGAGAATAATGCATGAGATGTATCTCCTTAATGCTCGAATTCATATTTTATAGATGATCGAGAAATAAAAAATATTTATAGGAAGCTTTGTAGTTAACTTAATGCCTGATATATGAATAGATTAAAGTAATTGTTATAGTTTTCTTAGTCTAAGAACTATTTTCGTAAAATGACACAGGTTGTGTCGTTTTATCCAAAAAATGACATAGGTTGTGTCGCTAAAAATGTCATTATGTGTCGCAACGATCGTTAACTTATTGATTTACACTTAGCAAAATGACAACTTATGTGTCGCGTGACGCACGTTATTGTATCTAAAAATAAAAGAGCCTTATATGGCTCTTTTATTTTTTTTACTCAAGCAGGTCTAGTATGGTTCAAGAATAAAAACAAATAGCAGTGTTAAATTTTCAGATTAAAAATTTTCATATTCACATGTTTATTTAAGCATCAAAATCAATCAAAGTTAAAGCACTGAGTTTTCAACCAATTTAAGAATATCGAATTATGCAAGTACTCCTTTAAATCCAATGTGAATAATGAGTAATGAGCGGATTATTCTTCGAACTCAGGCAAAATGATTTATATAACCTAATTGTGCAATACATATCGAGTTATAAAATTAGAAATTACTACTCCCCCCATACTAGCCACCTGAAAATACAAATAAAAATGAGCAAGGTTAACTTTTTTTTAATGGAGCGAGTGTTTATTTCTATATTCTATTTAATAACGTTCAAAAAACAGGTCTAAATATAGAGATGAAAATCTCTTTGGAGTAGGAATTTAATTTTTTGAATCATTACCATTTTTTATTATCAATAAATCCTAAACAACATTTTTTTATGATTAAGTCTACCCCTGATAACTAACACATAAAGCTCTATAAAATGGTGCTTGGATATGATTTTTTTGTTGCAATCGCGTCTCCATAATGAATTTTATTTTATTAGAATATTTTTCAAATGACGAAATAACAAATAAAATTTTTGTTCTTCAAAAATTAATTTATTCAAATTATTAGAATTTTATTTTTTTTATACCAATTACTTTTGATTTCACATTTTTAAAAATAAAAAGAGGTCTCGAAAGACCTCTTTTCATTTGTTTAATTAAATTTGATTATATTTTAACAGATCATCGATCGCATAAAGACTGCTATCTGTATTTTGCAGAACAATAAGCTCAGTTGGGTTATATTTCGTTTTAGCCCCATCAGTATCAACACTAATCACCGTATTTGCACCATCTTGTTTGATCGTTACAAATTCACCAATGTTAGACGATGTAACATTCTGATCTTTTAATAAAGCAGAAATATCAACTCGATCACCTTCAGCTTGATTAAAGTCAGTCCAAATATCTGGACTTTCGGTATGTTGAGCTTGATTGAGCACATCATAAAGGACTGTATCAGCACCTTCACCAAGAGTAAAAGTATCGATTGAAGCAGATGCTTGTACGGTATCTGCCTCATCACTTCCAGTTAACGTCATCGAAACATTAATTTCAAGTGTTGCAGATTGTGATGTTCCCGCTTTAGAAACTGTTGTATAGGTGAATGTTTCAAGACCTCCACTTAAACCTGATGGTTGATACTCATAGGTGCCATCTTTGAACACAGTAAGGACACCGTGCTTACCTTGAACTGTGAACTCTTGACCACCTTTAGCTGGATCATTTACATAAAGCTCTTTAGATCCAATTTTCAGAATATCAATTTGGTCGATAGCTGTATCATTTTCAAATAAATCACCCTCAAGCAATGGTGTATCAGTTGGAGTAATATTATTGACCATTATTCCAGTAATTGATGCACTAGATACATTCACTGAATTAAATGTACCACTCGTTGTGTTAATTGAAATAACATAATCACCTGCATCGAGCACTTTGCCATCATCTAAAATAATTTCTGAGGCATAAGTCGTTGATGTCGAAGGATTCAATATTGTTCCAGCTGGCCATGTAATACTAACATTTCCGGTATAAACTTGTTCAAGCACTTGCTGTTCAACGCCGTTGACAAGCTGAGTAGTCACCTTATTAATCACAACACTCATTGAAGGATTATCATTAGTTAAAGTACGAGTGATATTCCCTTGGAGATCTAAGCTACTAATATAAGATCCTTCTTCAACTTTAAATTCTAATGTACGACTTGCAGATCCAATAATTCCAGATTCTACAGATTCATTGAGCATTGAATAGTTTGCAGCTTGAACTTCTACAACTTCTGCATCGTTAGCTACTGTATTGGTATCAATCTTAATATTGAGAACTTCAATGTAAGTTGTACCATCTGCTCGTTCCACTACAACCTCAAAACGATCAATCTCACCATATGGTGGAGTCCAACCCACTGTGCTTTGTGGAACTGTAACATTGTAGGTATAAGTACCGTCAGTATTAATATTGAGTGAGCCATATTGACCCTGTACAACTAAAGCTTCACCTTCAACCACATCAGTGTTATTTACCAATATTAATTTATCTGTCGTAATCGGAGTCGCATCACCTTGAACTGATCCAGTTATCGTTTCTGGGTTTGCATAATCGTAAATATTGACATCTGTAACTTGAGCTGAAGCTCCTCCAATTACGTTTACACCACTAGTTTGCTTGATAATACCAACGTAAGTACCCTCACCAAAACTCAATGTTACCGGGGTTGAAACACCACCGCCAATGAGCACTTGAACAAAATTTGGAATTTCGTGTACTTGAACCAACTGTTCAGTATTCTCATCTAAACGATAGATAACCAAACTAAATGTTGAAAGTATCGTTACCCCGCCCGCGGAACCGGTAAAGGTCATTTCTTGGAAAGTACCGTCTTCAACAGTGAAGTCCATGACACCTTCCGTACCAATTACACTTGCAGACAACACATCACCAGCAATACCTAGATCAAGTAAATTCAATGCGACTGCATTTGAAATACCTAATGCTTCGCCTGTGGTTTCAGTTAAATCAGGAGTAACATCAAGTAATACTGTATTATCAATGATGGCATTTTCATCTGTGGCAACACGCACTAATTCAATATTTAATTCAGCTGTGCGTTTTTCACCATTTGGTGCCGTTACCTCATATACAAAACGATCAACTTCACCGTAATCTCTAAATAATGGATCTACTGTATATGTATATTGTCCATTTTCAGAGATAGTTAAAGTGCCATACTCCCCTTTAATTGTTGCAATACCATCTGTAAATTGATTAATGGTATCTTCACCATGAATAACTCCACTGATTTTACTACCCTCTGGGACGACATCTGTACCATTTTGATAATCCTGATCCGTAATCACATTACCATTTATTGTTCCTGTCACAGCTTCTGGATTATTAAAATCACGTACAGCATCTGATTCAAATCTTAATGTATACCCCGTAGCAGCTGACAACCCTTGGCCGTTACCTAATACAATGAGCCACTCTCCTTCATCTAAAGAACGACTTATCGTTTCTGACACACCACCTAATACAACGAGATACCAATTATCAATTTTTTCTTTTAATTCATATTCACCAGTTGACTCATTTAACTTATACATAAATAAGTTCATCGTCCCTGCTGTAAGACCACCAGCATCAGCATAGAAACTAATATCTCTTTCGGTGCCTTCTTCGACTGAAAGGGAAACTGAAGAGCTAAATACGCTTTCAAGCACACTTGCATTTAACACTGGACCTAAGCCAACAGAACCCACTGTAAATCCTGTTGAGTTAAGCTCTGTTGGTGTTTCATTAACATCTACAGTCGGTGTGATATCCAATACCAATTGCACATCATTATTCGCTGTTGCAAATGGCTCAGGTACCTCAATATCTACGAGATCATCTATTCTTTCTTGCAATAGAGCTTTTGCAGCTTCAATCGCGTCTGAAGTTTGATCAATATTGTCTAATGCTTGTTGTGCAAGAGTTTTTGCTGCCTGAGCAGCTTCTAGGGACTCTTGCAATTTATCAGCCTCTGCCTGTGTTACAGTACCGTCTTGCAAGGCGTCAGCTAAATCCTCTTCAGCCGTTGTATAAGCTTCTTCAGCACTTTCTATTAAAGCTTCGACCCCCGCTAGTAAAGTATCAATATCATCAGAAATATCATTTTCATTTTGATCATTTACTGTTGGTAAAGTGATATCAACCAGATCATTCAAACGACCTTGTAGCGCATCTTTTTCTGCTTGTACTGCCTCAGGTAACGCTGTCACTTTTGTTTGTGCTTCTTCTTTAGCAGCAAGTGCATCATCACGTGCTTGAGTCAATGCAGCAAGTTCTGTTGGTGTGATGAGGCCATTGGCATTTGCATCGATCAGCGCTTGTTCTGCCGCAGCATATGCTGCTTCTGCTGCCTCTACTGCTGCTTCGGCATCTGCCAATACTTGTTCGTACTCATCTGCTATGCCATCTTCGTTTTCATCATTTACTGCTGGTAAAGTGA